>NZ_JBKHKJ010000017.1:0-114141 GCF_046546515.1 Parasediminibacterium schistidii
AATTGTTTTGACATACGAACAAGCCGTATCAAAAAAATATGAATTTTTTTGCCATTTTTACTATAACTCGTTGATTTGCAATGTTTAAAAAAGAAAATTATTTTAAGGGGATTAAAAAACAAGCCATGCAATCTGGCATTTATCTAGCAAAATCTAAAACTAACATCCCTTATCGACATCATTTAACCTCATTTCATTCCGTTTTCTTATCTTTCATTCCTGTATTAAATAGCATCATATGATTACTGTACAAAACCTGGTTACCCAATACCAAATGCTACCACACCCAGAAGGTGGCTATTACAAAGAAACATACCGCAGTAGTGGCAGGTTTGAACAAGAAACTAGGCGAAAGGACTTTCCTGAAGGGAGAAGCTACAGCACAGCTATTTACTTTTTATTAGAACAAGGGCAGTTCTCGGCATTTCATCGTATAAAAAGCGATGAATGCTGGCATTTTTACGGGGGTGGTGCCCTACATATATATATAGTATATCCAAATGCAGTACTGGAGGTGATAAAGCTTAGCAGCAATATGCTAAGTGGCGAAGTGTTCCAAGCGGTTGTGCCAGCCAATTGCTGGTTTGCGAGCGAGCCTGCACCAAACTCATCTTTTAGTTTTGTTGGCTGCACCGTTTCCCCTGGTTTTGAATTTGCTGATTTTGAATTGGCAGAAGCGGCAAAACTTTGTGCGGAATACCCGGAACATGCACAGATTATTAGTAGACTGTGCAGGCAATAAAGGCGATAACTTATTTATTTGTAGCCATGAAGGCACAAAAAAACCAAGAGATGCAAAATTTATTCGATGGCTACACCCATCGCTACTATATGGCGCCCCTTCAGGGCTTTGCAAGTATAGTTGCCATCAATCTCGGGTGAATAGCCGTTTTTTGCTACTATCGGTTTATAGTAAGGTTGCCAAACTTTAAAAGGTTGGCAATCTTAGTCTTATAAAGGCAAATGCTTATTTCCAATAAGGTTATTTGTAGCCATGAAGGCAAAAAACAAGAAGAAACACAAAACCCTTACTTTTTTCTTCGTTTTTTTCCTTCGTGCAACTTTGAGCCTTCGTGACAAAATTATCACCTCGCTAATTCCAAGGCAAAATTTTTATTTGCAAGCCAATTGATACATTACTTACATTTGTATATTATAATAGACAGAACAAGTTTGCCTTTACTGGCAATTAAAGTTTTTTCAAGTACAAACATTCAACTATTCCGATGATTTCCTTGACAACCTTCTTTCTTGGGGGCAAGGCATCACATTTTATTTTTTATGAATTTATTGCAATACAATACAAGCCGCAAAATTATTGGCTTACGGGAATACGGCAGGCATATACAAAGGATGGTAGATTATCTGCTAACCATTGAAGACAGGGAAGAACGCAACCAGCAAGCAAAATCGGTGATAGAACTGATGGGTTTCTTGAACCCGCACTTAAAAAATGTGGAAGACTTCAGGCACATGCTTTGGGATCATTTGTTTGCTATCAGCGATTTTAAGTTAGATGTAGATAGCCCATACCCAATACCACAGAAGGAAACCTACAAGCTAAAAGGCAATCCAATGCACTACCCGGGCAGAAACCCTAAATATGCGCACCTTGGCAAAAACATAGAACTGGTAATAGACAAAGCCCTGCAGGAAGAAGATCCAGAAAAAAGAGCAGGTTTTGCCAACAGCATAGCCTATTACATGAAACTTAGCTATAGCAACTGGCACAAAGAATCCGTTCACGACGATGCTATCCGCAGCGAGCTAAGCATAATGACCAAAGGGGAATTGGAACTTTCTAGCGCAACTGGCAGGTTAAAACAAACTTCTTTTGACAGGGAAGAGCTTGCCCGCAACAGCGACCGCAAGCAAAACTTTGGCAACCGTGCAGGTGGCGATACCAAAAGCGCTTTAAACGTGTTGCCTACACGCGGCAACGGAAGGGACAACAGGGGCAACACCCGTGACGCTGGCCTTGGAAACAGGTCCAGTACATCAAGCGCAAGGCCAGACAGCAGAAGCCCTATCAGCAACCGCACCCCTGCCAACAGAAATTTCAAAAAAAGGTTTTAAAATTTAAGTTTTTATTTAATATTCTTTTATAATAAAGAGGCTGTCCCAACATTTTGGAACAGCCTCTTTATATTATTACCCCCTGCTTAACTTAGTTATAATTCTAGCTAAGGTTATTTTAGTGTTTCCAACAATAAAAGTTCCCGATTATAACACTCCCAATTACCCTTCTTGTAATATAATACCCTTAGCTGCCATTACATTTGCATATTATAATTTATTGAAACATTCTCCTCTACATATTGCACTTGTTGGCAACCCCAACAGCGGAAAAACTTCGTTGTTCAATGCTTTAACGGGCTTGAACCAGCAGGTAGGCAATTTCCCAGGTGTAACGGTTGACAAAAAAACAGGCACCCTCGCCCTGGAAGATGGCACCAATGCCGAATTGATAGATTTGCCTGGCACTTATAGCCTATACCCACGCCGTGCGGATGAATGGGTGGCTTACAAAGTATTGATGAATGCCGATGGGGAAGAGGTAACACCAGACATGGTGCTGCTAGTGGCCGATGGTAGCAACCTAAAACGAAACCTACTTTTCTGTAGCCAGATACTAGATTTAAAAATCCCGGTAGTGGTGGCACTCACCATGAACGACTTAGCAGAAAAAAAAGGGATTAAAATAGATGTAAATGGCTTGGCTACAGATTTGGGCGTGCCTATTGTATTGATAAACCCAAGGAAAAACAAAGGTTTAGCAGAGTTAAAAAAGGCAGTGGCACAGGTAGCAAAAAACACAAGCAAAAGCCGCCAGCACGATTTTATAGACTGTGCTTCCCTAGCACCAGCAGCTATCCAACAAGTAAAAGCTATTTTCCCGCAACTGAGCGACTATGCTGCAATCCATTACCTTATCAACCACGAAAGCTTTCCTTTGGGAGATAAAGAACAGAAAGCGATTGAACAAATAGAAATTGCCAATAATTTCAACCCTACCAAAACGCAGGCAGAGGAAATAATGCAGCGTTACCACCGCATCAGGCTAACCATGCAGCAAAACGTTGTAGAGCCAGACCCATTGGGAAAGAAATTATTTACCGAAAAACTAGACAATGTGTTGCTGCACCGCACATGGGGCTACCTTATTTTGCTCTCTGTTTTATTTTTACTGTTCCAGAGTATTTTTTGGCTGGCGCAATTCCCGATGGATGGCATAGAATGGGTGTTCCAGCAAATAGGTGGCTACCTAAATGGCCATTTGCCAGAAGCTTGGTGGAGCGATTTAATGGTGAATGGATTGGTGGCAGGGCTAAGTGGCATCATGGTGTTTGTGCCTCAAATAATGATATTGTTTGGACTGATAACCATACTGGAAGACACGGGCTACATGGCACGCATTAGCTTCTTGAGCGACAAGCTGATGCGTAAAGTGGGGCTGAATGGCAAAAGCGTAATGCCCATGATCAGTGGCTTTGCCTGTGCAGTACCCGCCATCATGAGCACACGGAACATAGAAAACAAAAAGGAAAGGTTGCTCACTATCCTTATCACGCCATTAATGAGTTGCAGTGCTAGGCTGCCAGTTTACACCATACTTATATCGCTGGTCATCAGCAATAAATATTATTTCGGTTTCCTAAGCCTGCAAGGCTTGGTAATGATGGGTTTGTATTTGTTGGGCACAGTGATGGCTTTGATAGTAAGTTTTGTAGCCAAATGGCTGATACATATCAAGGAAAAGAGTTTTTTTATATTGGAATTGCCTGTTTATCGCAGCCCTCGTTGGAAAAACGCAGGCATTACCATGATAGAAAAAGCAAAGATTTTTATGCGCGATGCTGGCAGGGTAATCATGGTTATCAGCCTCTTGCTTTGGTTTTTAAGTTCATACGGCCCGGGGGATAAAATTGCTACATTAAAAGCACAAACCGAAATAGCCATACACCAACACCCCGAACAAAAAGCGGTGTTAGATAGGCAATTATCAACAGAAAAGCTGCAACATTCTTATGCTGGCATTTTAGGCAAAGCCATAGAACCAGCCATAAAACCTTTGGGCTACGATTGGAAAATTGGCATAGCCTTGATTACATCATTTGCTGCAAGGGAAGTATTTGTAGGCACCATGGCTACGCTGTATAGCGTGGAGGAAGACAATAACAATTCATCCCTCCGGGAAAAACTACAAGCTGCAAAACACCCCGATGGCACCAAGGTATATACCCTGCCCGCCGCCTTGTCATTAATGGTATTTTATGTATTGGCCATGCAGTGTATGAGCACACTGGCAGTGGTGAAACGCGAAACCAAAAGCTGGAAATGGCCAGCTATACAATTTGTATATATGACATTCTTGGCATATACCATGAGTTGGCTGGTGTATCATTTGTTTTCGTAGGCGGAACTTAATGCTTTGTTTTCCTAGAAAACCGATGGTTCACATAATGGGCAGTAATAATCAAAATTACTGCGGGGGGCAGCAGGTACAACTGCCATTGATGCCATACCTGCTTGGCTATTAAAAAACAAATCCCCATACTAAATAATGACAAGGGCAATAAATGGCGGTGGTGATGCTTAAAACCATGGTGCAAAGCATACGCCCCTACTACAAAAGCCAATGCAATCATGACGTATTCAAAAGTAACATTCTCAATGATATTGATGCCCAGAAAAGGGAGGCTGGTTATAAACAAGGGCAGCAGCGCACAATGTATGGCACAGGCTACAGAAGCCGTGATACCAAGTGCATCCCAATTTATTTTGTATCGCATAATACTGCAAAAATAGCATAGTGCAACCAAGTTGCAAATTATTTGTATATAGTTTAGCAACCTATTCCCATTGCATACAACTAAATTTGCAAATCTTTACTCACACATCCTGCCTATTATGCGTAATAAACTTTTTATATACCTAGGTTTTTTTGTTTTGCTGGTGCTTGGTTTCTGGTTTTTCCTATTCCGTGGCACAGATGCATGGAAGCCCAAGTTGCCATTACTGAGCTATGTAAAACCTTTTTCGTTCCAAAACCAAGACAATATTGCCTTTACCGACAAAGACATGCTGGGCAAAGTAGCCGTTGTAGAATATTTTTTTACCACTTGCAAAGGTATATGCCCCCGGATGAACGCCAATATGCACACTATTTACGACCAGTTTAAAGACGAGCCAAATTTTATCATTATTTCGCATAGCTGCGACCCAGAGACAGACAGTGTGCCTAGGTTGAAACATTATGCCGATAGCCTGAAAGTAAATACTAGGAAATGGATTTTCTTAACAGGCAAAAAAGACAGCCTTTACTTTCAGGCACGCAACAGCTATTTGCTAGACGACCCTAAAAACTCGCTGGAAAAAATAGAAGACCAGTTTATACATACCCAGTTTTTTGCTTTGGTAGACAAAGACGGGCAAGTGCGTGGGCAGATATATGACGGCCTAAAACAAGACGAACTAGACAAACTAAAAGAAGATATTGCCAAATTGCTTAAAGAAAAAAGCGGCAAAGGCAATTTTGTTAATGGAATTTTTAATAATAACCCATAAAAAAACGAGCAGTTTTAAAACTGCCCGTTTTTTTATTATGTGATAATACCTGCTATTTATTGCTTAGTCCCGTTGGTATCGTTGCTCATTACCTTGCCTATTTCAGGAATGGCAACTTTGGGTGCTGTATAGGCTTTTTCCATGTCCTCAATGCCTTTCAGGTAGTTTTCTGCCATCCTTCTTTCCTCGGCCATGCCATCGGCTTTGCGGCCTTCAAGCGTGTTGTAATATTTAATTTGCTGCTGCAAGTCTTTTTTAACAGATGCAGATACTTTGGCTGCCAATTCTTTGTCCTCGGCCCTATAGCAAGCCTCTAGGAACAGCAAGCTCGTCCTGTTGTGCATGTTGCCTCGGCTTACCATGCCATAAGCAAAGTTACTCTGGTCAATGCCTTTGTCTGCTTTTTCCAATATTTTCCGGGCATCTGATTTCCTGTTTTTGCCAGCCAAATAAGCAGCTAATTCAGCATAAGCCGAGCGGATAGACAATAAGTGGCGGCGGTTTTCCTCGTCATAATAAACCCCTTTTATGTCGGCATTGCCAAAACCAAACTTATTTGTCATTTTGTCTATTGCCCAGTCTGCATTAAACTCATCGTTTTCAACAGGCACTAAACGATAGCTAAGGCCATCTTTGCGCATGTATTTGCCAAAGCCCAGCTCGCCATAGGAAGAACTGAAATAAATAGGGCGTTTCCATTTGTTGGCGGCAATAATTGCCAACACAGCAAGGTCGTTTTTAAACAAGCTTTGCTTAGGTATGTCAAACGAAAGCTGGCTTACAACACTGTCTTTTGCAGTAACAGTGCCATTGGCCAACACAGTTGTTTTGTCAACAGGAAAGGTAATTTTATGTGCAGGGAAGGTGTTGATAAATTCACCTTCGCCACGGTTTTGTACCTTGTCTTGGTCGTCGCTGCCTATATAACTCATGATGCTATCAAGGTTGTATGGTTTGCTGTCAGGAAAAGAAGCATTAGCTTGAAAAGGCACATAGTCCCTTTTGCGGCCTTCAATTTGGTCTGCCGTGTATATCACATCTATAGGATCGCTTAGGTTTACCTTGTAGCGCAATTGGTTGATGTACCAGTCTATGCCTAGCAAGCTATTGTTTATTACCCTTACATCTTTCCTGATTCCTTCTACTTCTTGCGCATACCATAATGGATAGGTATCGTTATCTCCAAAAGTAAAAAGGATTGCGTTGGGGGCACAGCTTTCCAAGTAGTCTTTCGCCAAATCCCTTGATAAGGTTTTTTTGCTTCGGTCATGGTCGTCCCATTCTTGTTGACCCATGATGGCAGGCACAGCCAGCATACAGCTTAGCGTAGCAAGAGTGGCCGCCACTGTTTGTGAAACTTTTAGCTTGCTAAACCATTCACTTACCATCAATACACCCAACCCAATCCAAATGGCAAAGGCATAAAAACTGCCCACATAAGCATAGTCCCGTTCCCTTGGCTGATAGCCAGCTTGGTTTAGGTAAAGCACAATAGCGAAACCTGTGAAGAAGAAAAGCAAGAAGCTAACAAAAGCATCGTCCCTTTTTTTCTTGTATTGGTAAAACACGCCCAGCAAGCCTAAAATAAATGGCAAGCCAAATAGCTTGTTGTGTGCCTTGTTGGTTTTTAAACTATCGGGCAATGCAGACTGGTCGCCATAAAAAATATTATCTATAAAATCTATACCAGTAATCCAGTTGCCATCCCTTACATTACCGCCAAACATGCCTTGTATGTCATTTTGCTTGCCGCTAAAGTTCCACATAAAGTAGCGGAAATACATCCAGTAAAACTGGTAGGTGGCAAAGAAATAAATATTGTCTTTCTGGTCTGGCGTCCTTTCATAAGCACCGTCCTTGGTTTTGTTGATGTCTAGCATGTAGGCATAGTAGTCAGCATGGTTTTGGTCGTTGCTTGCATCCCAAACCCTAGGCAATACCATTTTGTCATCTGGGGAATATACATAATGCCCGTCTTTGCCTATTTCTACATATTTGTCTTTGCCTTTTTGGTACTTGGTAGTAGTGGTTTTATAGTCAACCGGCTGTGCAGTAAACTTCTGCCCGTATAGCAATGGGAAATCGCCATACTGGTCACGGCCAAGGTAGCCTACTAGGCTCAATGGGTTGTCCACATTATACATATCCACGGCAGGGTCTGCATTGCTGCGTATCATGGTAGTAAGGTAAGTGCTGTAGCCAATAAGCATAAAGGTAAAACACCATACGCCCAAGCGTAGATACGCCCAGCTATTTTTATTGGCAAGGCGTAGTAAGTACCAAAGCACAACGGCTAGGAGCAAAAAGAAAAAACTAAAGCCCGTAAAGAAAGGCAAGCCAAAACTATTTACAAAAGTGCGGTCGAAAAACCCTGCCATGCCAATGCTGTATTGGATAACACCAAGCTGCACCACGCCTGTAATAATACAACCAATCAAAAAGAAAATATAGATGCCGCCGTGGTATGCTTTTTTCTCTTTGCTGCTCTGCGATTCAATTAGGTAAAAAAGCCCAACTGCTAAAATAGTCCCCAGAATCATCAAGCCGCCCATGGTTGTGTCAACTGCTAGGCCACGTTGTTCATTCGCTTCGCCATTTGCACCAATCAATGCACCTATAAAAGCAAGTACTCCGCCACCTATCAATAACCTCAAAAACCACTTGCGGATTACGTTGTAGTTGAATGTGTTTTGGCGTTTATGGTAATACACCATCACAATAGAAGGTATGGTCAAAAGGTTTAACAAGTGAACGCCTATTGATAATCCCATCAAGAAAAAGATACAAATAATCCATTTATCAGCCCCTGGCTTGTCAGCTTCCTGCTCCCATTTCAAGATAGCCCAAAACACGATAGCAGTGAAAAAAGAACTCATGGCATATACCTCGCCCTCTACTGCGCTGTACCAAAAGCTGTCGCTGAATGTGTAGGCAAAAGCACCTACTGCACCCGCACCCATGATGCTCCAGGCTTGGTAGGCAGAGATGGTATCGGTAACTTTTACTTTTAAAATGCGGCGGGCAAAATGCGTAATGCTCCAAAACAGGAATAAGATGGTAAATCCGCTAGCCAAGGCACTCATGATGTTTACTGCCTTGGCAGCCGTTAAAGGATTGTCGCCAAAAAGGATGATAAAAAAACGACCCATTAACACAAACAACGGCGCCCCAGGCGGATGGGGGATCTGCACTTTAAAACAGCTACTTACAAACTCGCCGCAATCCCAAAAACTGCCGCCCGCCTCTGCGGTAAGTATATAAACGGCACAGGCCACTAGGCAAACTACCCAGCCAACAATGTTATTAATCCTACTAAAATTCATTCGTTTTGCTTTTTTAAAGAAAATGAGGTAGGCAAACATAGTTGATTGAATGGAAAATGGAAAATTTGGTTATAAGGCAATAGGCGGACAGACAAACGAATTGCAAAAAATGCAAATTATTTAACAATATGCATGGTTTTTTTGCCATGAAGGCACGAAGGCTGAAAGTGGCACGAAGTAAAGAACATGAAAAAAGTAGTGTTAAAATGTGTTGTTTTCAAAACCTTTAAGGGTTTTGACCCATATAATAGAGTTTATATCAATTAGAAATCTTACAGTCCCGTGCGAGATAAAAACCTGAAAAAATCATATTAAAAAAACTTTTATGAAAGCAAAGGGAAATTGTAGGATGCTCGTCTAATGCGTATTAGTAGTAAAAATAAAAATTATGAAATACACGTTTGTAGTGGCAGCAGCAGCATTTTGTTTGTTTATTTCTTGTAAAAAAAGCAGTAGTTCAGCCAGCACTAATCAAACAGTTATTAATGTTGACAAATCCAAGTTTTTGTCTGTTGGATTAGCAGAATCAATTAGTATTGTTTCCCGTACACTTTCAAACGGAACAACTGCCGATTGCTATAAAATAGTTACCAAAAGCACACCAACCGACCATAACATGGGCCCGTGGTGCCCAACAAATATTACCGACGATGCCAGCAAAGGCGGCATTTGGCTGGAAGGTGGCAAAGTGTACGATGTGGATGGTGCTTTTGTAAAAAACCTAGCTACCTTTTACAAGGATACTACTTGGAAGATGTATAACACCACAACTGGCGTTATCACCAAAACAAAAACTTTGGCAGATTGCCAAGCTGCCGCTAACCCCAATGTAGGCGTTGCTTATAAAAACTATTGTGTAGAGTGCCTGCCTTCTTATGTGTCCACATTAACCCAAACAATATATATCCCTATTACGCCAGTAAAATTAAGCTCGCCTGTAAGCTTTGGAAATGGCCCAATGTCTGCCGGGCCAACCATCAGGGGCATTGCGTTTAATGGCGTTTTGTTCGATCCCCCAGCACCTACAAGCATCATATTGGGGGCTTACACTTTAGCCCCTTTTGACGATGCTGGCGGCCACATCAACCTAAATGCAGGTTACCACTATCATGCAGCCACTGGCATGTCAACAAAAATTACGCAGGCAGACGGCCATGCCGCAATGATTGGTTATGCTTTGGATGGCTTTGGGATATATGAAAGATTAAGTGCTGCCGGAACAGAATATACAGATTTGGATGTAAGCAGGGGGCATTATGACTCTACAAGGGGCTACCATTACCATGTAGATAAAGCAGGTGCCAACAATTTCATCAATAGCTTAGCTGGCGCATACGCAAACTAGGACCCATAAAAGGTTAAATGTGAAAATAATATATTTAATCCTGCTATTGATGAGTGCAGGGGGTGTTCATGCCCATGTTCCCGAATTATCTAGCTGTATGATGTATGAGCAAAATGGCAAAACCATATTACTCATAAGGACTTCTGTTACTGCTTTTGAAGGGGAGATAGGCTACCGATACAGCAAAGATGCTTACAAAACCCCTCAAGCATTTAAACAGTTGGTGATTAAAGATTTCGAGAAAAATTGTTTCGTAGTTATTAATAACGACACTGTGCAATTAATCAATCCTTATATCAACCTAGGTCATGAAACCACCCTATTTGCCGAGTTGATGGATATGCCCCCAACAATAAATACTTTGCAAGTAAAGAATACGCTGTTTAAAGATTTCAACAATAACAAGTGCGAGCTAATCCTTATGCTCAAAAACTATCCACCATTTCAATATATATTGAACAAAGACAATCAACTAGAAGTTAACCTGAAATTAGAAAATGGGAAATGGGTAGTTGATGAAGTTGCAACCCATTTCTATAAAACTTCAATATTTATATTCTGGGGCTTGTTCTTATCGCTTGCAGTAATGATAGGGGCAGTAGTAGTTGTTTTAAAAAAGAAAATGTCAAGCAATCCCTAACCATGCACTTAGCGGGTATGCGGTGCAAAACTTATTAGTGTTGTATTATCTTCATTGCCATGAATAGGATGTCACATTGCGTTTTCGTTGCACAAGGTTTTTGCTATTTTGGCGGATAAATCTTTTAATAACGTTTCCGAAATAACTTTCCTCAATCAGGTTAATTTCTAAAAGATTATTTAACCGCAAAGAAGCACAAAGAGAATCCCTTTTAAGAGAAAACGTTTCACTTAAAGGACACAAAGAACAGTACAAATAGGCTGATAAAATGAAAAAGTTTATTCGGAAATGGGGAAATTTATTTTAACAATTTTGCTTAAACATAAGCTACTAATAAAAGGAGGGTGCATTCCAATCACGCTAAAAATAATTCCAAGCATTGTATTATTAAACTAACAAATAAATGACTCCTGTCATGTCCGCCTCCGTTAAAAATCAGTTTATAGCCATAAAATAGGTTTACTTTTAACGCCATGCAAAAAAGTATTTCTTATAATGAAGAAAGATTCCGGGCTTTGTTTGAGTATGCTAGCGACGGCATATTGGTAACGGATGCCGCGGGCGTAATTTTGCTGGTAAACCCGGCGGCGGAAAGGCTTTTTGGGTATGCAAAAGATGAGCTGCTGGGCAATAAAGTAGAAATGCTGATACCCCAACGCATAGCCGGAAAGCATATACAGCTAAGGGAAGGCTTCCACCGCAACCCACATGCCCGCTCTATGGGCACGGGCAGGGACTTGCATGGCATGAAAAAAGACAAGACAGAATTCCCCGTTGAAGTAAGCCTTAGCCCCTTTACGGCCAGCGAAGGTAATTTTGTAATAGCCTTTATCATTGATATTACCCTGCGCAAAGGCTTTGAGACAGATATACAACGCCAAAAGCAAGAATTGGAAAAACTGGCACTGGAACTGGAAAAAAGGGTAAAAGACCGCACGATGATTTTGGAGGAAGCCCTGCAGCAATTGGAAAAATCGAGGGAGGAACTGAGTGCCGCACTGGAAAAAGAAAAGGAAGTAAATGAGATGAAATCTAAGTTTGTTTCCATGGCCTCGCATGAATTCCGCACGCCACTGGCCACGATATTGTCTTCCTTGAACCTGGTGAGCCGCTACAGCGAGATGGACGATAAAACCAATGAGCAAAGGCATATACTGCGCATAAAAAAATCAATCAACCACCTTACAGATTTACTGAACGATGTATTGTCTATCAGTAAACTGGAGGAAGGCAAAACAGTTTGCTCGCCTAGCTTGTTTGATATTGCTTCATTTACTAGCCAGCTTATCTTGGAATTGGAAGAAGCATCGCAAAACAACCGCATTGTATATACACACCATGGGGAGGCCGAGGTATTGCTGGATGATAAATTTTTGCGCATCATTTTGCTCAACCTTATTTCCAATGCCATCAAATTCTCCCCTGTTGGTGCTACCGTTGAAGTAAGCACGAAAGTAACGGAAACGGATATTGAAATAATAGTCAGCGACAACGGCATTGGCATTTCGACAGCGGATGTGGAACACCTTTTTGAGCGTTTTTTCCGAGGCAACAATGCTGCAAATATTCAAGGCACTGGCCTTGGCCTAAACATTGTTGCCCGCTACTTGGAACTGCTGGGCGGCACTATAAATGTAAGCAGCAAGCTGAACGAAGGCACTTCGTTTACCGTTTTACTACCTAAAAATATTGCATGAAAAAAATATTATTGATTGAGGACAATACCGAAATGCGTGAAAATATCCAGGAGATACTTACGCTTGCGGGGTATGCAGTAACTGCTGCCAGTAATGGCAAGGAAGGGGTGGCTTTTGCACAAAGCGAAAAGCCAGACTTGATTGTTTGCGACATCATGATGCCATTGCTGGATGGGTATGGCGTGCTGCACATGCTATCTCGTCAAGAAAAAACGGCTAGTGTACCCTTTATTTTTTTGACGGCCAAGGCCGAGAAATCAGATTTCAGGAAGGGGATGGAAATGGGTGCAGACGATTATGTAACGAAGCCTTTTGAAGACGTAGAGCTGCTGAACGCCATAGAAAGCAGACTAAGGAAAACAGAAATTTTGAAAAAAGAATTCAGCAAGGATATACAGGGTCTGGACGATTTTATAAGCGATGTGAAAGGGATTGAAACCTTAAAAGAACTGGCAGCAAAAAGGGAATTGAAAAGCTACCGCAAAAAGGATGATATATATAAAGAGGGCAGTTACCCTAGGGGCGTGTATTTTATAGAAAAAGGCAAAGTAAAAACAGGAAGGCAAAACGACAATGGGAAAGAACTGATAACAGGGCTGTACAAAGAAGGGGAATTTTTTGGCTACCTAGCTTTGCTGGAAGATAGTAAATATAACGAAACTGCCACTGTGCTGGAAGATGCGGACATTTATTTGCTGCCGAGGGAGGAGTTTAATACACTCATTTACCACAATCCGCATGTAGCCGCCAAGTTTATAAAAATGCTGAGCAACAGCTTGGGCGATAAAGAAAGCCAACTGGTAAAACTGGCCTATAATTCTGTGCGCAAAAAAGTGGCAGATGCACTGGTAACCTTGCACGACAGGTTTAACAAAGAGTCGGAAAAAACATTCACGATCAATATTTCGAGGGAAGACTTGGCAAATATTGCTGGCACTGCCACCGAAAGCACCATCCGTACATTAAGCGATTTTAAAGATGAGAAGCTAGTAGAAGTGCAAGCTGGCAAAATAACCTTGCTGGATTATAAAAAATTGCTCACGATGCGGGATTGATTTTTGCAAAGTCCATGTGCGATGAAATAAGCTCGCCTTGCCTGTTTTGCTCAAACAATGTCCAAGCATCGGTAACGGTTGTTTCCAGCCATACATTACCCGATTTTCTAAATACCTGCGTATGCAATTTGTACAGGTGCTTAAATTTTTCTTCCAGTTCACGTACCGTCATAAGCGGTGTTATTAAAATAGGGGAAATGTCGTACAATACAGGCCTGAACTCAAACAGTCTCTTATTGCCACTGCCAATATGCCTACGCACGCCAAGTGGGCCAGGCATATTCATATCTTTCTCAAAAAACTCAATTTTCAAAAAAGGGAAAGTGTTATTAAACACCTGCTGGACTGTTGCAATTTTCATTGCATCATCAAGTTCTATTTCCATTTCCATTACTGCTACTTTATAAAGCAAAGCTATTTATCTACATAGTAAAAAATAATGACAGTTGTCAGTTCTAGTTTTTTGGGGTGCATTTCAAATCTTCGCTTTTTATTCCCCTTTTTTATTTATCAGCAAGATAGATAATTGATGGTGATAGGCGTACCCTAATTCCCGACCTCACCCCAACCCTCTCCAAAGGGAAAGGGAGCAAGAACAAGGGAGAGGGGGCAAGAAAAAACGAGGGAATAAGAAGAACTAAGCGAAGATTTGGAATGGGTTATTTTCTGCTTTTAAGTGATTTATTTTTTTTCTATTTCTCCTTTTTGCCTATAACTCATTGATATTCAGTTGTTTGTGTTTTTTAAGCCTCATTTTTTATTATAATTTAAATGAATTTTATGATAATGTATTGATAATGGAATGATAGTTTTACTATAGTAAATTGATAATTTATTGATAAGAAACTGATAGGATTTTGGTAGTGGATTATCATTTTCCTAAACCAACTAACATCCGATGCTGGAAGCAAGGCCAAGATGCCCTTAGTTCCCCGTTTAATGTAAAATTGGCATGAATAGGTATATAGTCCAAAATAAAAATCCTATATGGGGGAAATATTCCCCCATAAGTATCCAAAATTTCCCCCATATAGGATACTTTTTAAACCTAGATTTTGCAGTTGAAATCTATTGAAAACAACAAAAAACGAAATTTTGAAATGCAGCCGTTTTTTGGAAAGGAAAATTAAACATCGACTTTCATTTTCCTTTCCAAAAAACATTTATAGACATTGGTGGATAACAAAACGCTGGTTTAAACATGGCCTGTTCTATTTTTACCCTACTAACCTCATCGGTAAACAGGGATATGAAAATTACACAAGGAAACTTAAACAAATTAGAAGCTATTTTATCGCAGAGCGAATATATGGTACGCTACGAGAGAGGCAACTTTCAAAGTGGCTGGTGCTTGCTGGAGGCAAAAAAAGTGGTGGTGCTGAACAAGTTTTTAGATATGCCAGGCAGGGTAAATACTTTGCTAGATTTAATACCACAAATCAATATCAACTTCGATAAATTGACTTTGGAAAGCCAAAAACTATATGAGGAAGTAAGCCAGCAATTTGCAATGGCTTCTGTTTAATGAATTCTTTACTTATTTTTGAACGGTGAACAACGTTCCCTTATCTATTACTTTTCTTGGCACTGGCACTAGTTCGGGCGTACCGATGATAGGCTGTGACTGTGCCGTTTGCACATCGCATAACCCGGAAGACAAAAGGCTAAGAAGCAGTATTTTAATAAAGTCCCCAACAACCACGCTGGTTATAGACACCACGCCAGACTTTAGGTACCAAATGCTTCGTATCAACAATAAGCATTTAGATGCGGTATTGTTCACCCACCCCCATAAAGATCATATTGCTGGGCTAGACGATGTGCGGCCATACAACTATTTCCAACATACCAGTATCCATGTATATGCAAACGCCATTACCGAGGAAAACCTCAGGCGTGAATTTTATTATGCTTTTTCCGATACAAAACTGGAGGGGCTGCCAGATATTGTTTTGCATACCATTGATTTGTCACCATTTTCCATTGGCGATATTGATATAATCCCTATTTTAGTATGGCACAAAAAAATGCCTGTTTATGGCTACCGGATCGGCAATTTTACCTATATTACCGATGCCAACAGGATTGACGATGTGGAGAAGGAGAAAATAAAAGGGACTACCATATTGGTAATAAATGCCTTGCGGAAAAAGAAGCACCAGTCGCATTTTACGCTGGAAGAAGCAGGTGCCATAGTAACCGAGCTTGGCATACCAGAAACCTATTTCACGCACATAAGCCACCAGCTAGGCCTCCACGATGAAATAAATAGCGAATTGCCTCAAGGCAGCTTTTTGGCTTATGATGGGTTGGTATTAAATGTATAAATGGCTTCACTCAAATAATATGAAAATCATTTAATCAGTGGCCTAAAATGGCTATAACATAAATTCGCAATGAGGCAAAAAGCAATTTCATATATACTTTTGGCTATTATCTTTTGCAATGGCTTTAAAGCTATATCACAACAGTTGGCTAATAAAGACCAACCGCTATCGGAAATAAACAAATGGTTCAACGCTTGGGAAATGGTTTGGAAAAAGTGCTACAAACTAAAAAAAATTAAGCCCGTCGATTTTGTTTTGTTTGACGAAACATTTGTTTATACAAATTCCAACATAACAGGTGAAGGCGGAGACAAAGTAGCAGGCCCAAATTTACTGAACGAAAAAATTAAATGGATAAAGAAACCTTACAATGATTCAATAGTACAACCTAATGGACAAAAAAGAAAAGTAGAAATAATGTCTTTTGCATCCCAGAATACCAAGGGCAACCCCTTCTTCGTGATGCCATTGCCCAGTTATTGGAAAAAAAATGGGGTGAGCGACCACGGGATAGGAATTGAAATTCTAGTAACCTGTGTGTTTCTACACGAATTTGGGCATACACAGCAAATGCAAAGCCTAGACAGCATAGATGTTGTTATTGAAAAGTATAGCAAAGCGCACCCTGCCGAAAATATTTCTGACGACATTTTGCAAGACAATTATGAAGCCGATAGCGCATACACGTATTCCTACTCAATGGAAACAAAATTATTTAACAAGGCGGCATTTTCTACTAATGAAGCAGAAATGAAAAAATGGGCAAAAGACGGAATTGCCCTGCTAAAATCAAGGCAAACCAAATGCTTAATAACCGATAATAGAGACATTGTCATTATAGACAATTTCTTTTAACGCTTGAAGGTGTAGGCCAATTTACTGCTTTTTTATGGCTTACTAATAAATATGGACGTGGGATGAGCGAAATGGATGCCCGAAAAGCAATGAAAACAAAATCGTGGTCACAGGAACAAGGGATTGATGCGCTTATTTTATTGAGCAGGTTTATTACAGCTAAAGAAATAGGCAAACTTATGTTTGAAAAAAACCTAACACCTGCTATTGATTTGATTGAAAAACAAATTGAATAATTTTAGTAAATAAATAACCAATAAACCCCCAATAACTACACTATGAAAAAAATACTGAAAGACTATTTCACCTTCTCTAAAAAAGAAAGGAACGCAGCTATTATATTATCGCTATTCATAGGTTTCTTTTTGGCGCTGCCTTATATGTACACTGGCAAAAAGAAAATGCCCGCTGCGCTAGACCCAAAATTGCAGCAACAAATGGCCATGTTGCAACCAAACAACCCAAACAGCGATAGCAACCACAATAATGAAGATGAAGGCATAACCACTGCCTACACCCCATCGTATAACAAAGAAAATACTGTTTTTGAACCATTTGAATTTGACCCCAACACTGTTGACGCAGATGGCTGGAAAAAACTAGGCCTGCGTGAAAAAACCATCCACACCCTATTCAATTACCGCAGCAAGGGCGGGCAATTTAGGCAGCCAGAAGATATTAAGAAAATATGGGGTCTACGGCCAGAGGAGGCAGAGCGGATAATACCTTATTGCAAAATTGCAAACACGCAGCCTGCTTACACCAATACCAAGCAAAGCTGGGCCTACCCTGCAAAAGCAGCCGCAAAGCCAACCATTGTTGACATTAACACCGCTACCACGGAAGATTTGAAACCAATACCCGGCATGGTGAATGGCATACAATACCGCATAGTAAGGTACAGGGAAAAACTGGGCGGGTTCTTAAACATTGCACAGGT
This sequence comes from Parasediminibacterium schistidii, assembly GCF_046546515.1. Classification (NCBI taxonomy): domain Bacteria; kingdom Pseudomonadati; phylum Bacteroidota; class Chitinophagia; order Chitinophagales; family Chitinophagaceae; genus Parasediminibacterium; species Parasediminibacterium schistidii. The sequence goes on from NZ_JBKHKJ010000017.1 coordinate 17,751, forward strand.
AAAAGAAACTTACAACCTGCCCGACAGTTCATTTGAACAAATGCGGCCTTATTTCAAATTGGATAACACTAACATTGCTAAAATAAACATCAACCGTGCATCGGAATATGAATTGGGTTCGCACCCATATATCAACCGGGATATTGCAGGGGCCATTGTCTTGTACCGCCAGCAGCATGGCACCTACCAAGCGGTAAGCGACATTAAAAAGATACCATTTATCAAAGAGCCGTTATACGAAAAAATTGCCCCTTATTTAACTGTGGAGCAATATGGCACTTCGCATCCTTAGCAATTAATATTTCTTTTGCTACAAAGGCCTGATGACAAGAAGTAGCCCTAAGAAAAAAGAAGGAACCCAATCTATGTTTTGCCTAACTTTTTTCCCTTAAACCTTGGTGCTTCTTTGTATTTTGGAGTCTTCGTGGCTATACTCAATCTTTGTGGCAAGCACTAGAAATAACAAAAAAAGCACTAAATATGCACGGTTGAAAACATTTCTGCAAAACCTCAACCGAAGGCTTATTTTTGCCGACTTGAAAAAAGATATTGAATGGATATACATTTTAACCCTGACAAGCAGCATACACTAAGCAGTGTTATCAATATTACAGGGACGGGCTTACACACAGGCATTTTGGTTGACATGTCGCTGAAACCTGCCAACCCTGGCTTTGGCTTGCAGTTTCAAAGGATAGACCTGCCTGGGCAGCCCTTAATAAAGGCAGATTGCGATTTGGTTACCGATACTAGCCGTGGCACTACCCTGCAAATTGGCGAAGCCAAAGTAAGCACCGTGGAACATATACTTGCTGCGCTGGTAGGCATGGGTGTTGATAATGTGCTGATAGAACTAAATGGCCCTGAAATACCCATAATGGATGGCAGTTCGCAGCCTTTCATAGAATCTATAGAAAAAGCAGGCGTTGCCGAGCAGGAAGCTGCCAAGGCGTGGTACAGCATAGAAGAAAATATTTATCATTACGATGAAGAAAAGCGGGTAGAAATGGTGGCTTTGCCAGCCATGGACTATCAGCTTACAACTTTGATAGATTTTAACAGCCCAGTGCTAGGCACGCAACATGCTGGCTTGAAAACCATCCGTGATTTTAAAAATGAAATAGCCCCTTGCCGCACATTTTGTTTTTTACATGAATTGGAAACATTGCTGGAACACGACCTGATTAAGGGTGGCGACATCAACAATGCAATAGTAGTTGTGGACAGGCAGGTTTCGGACGAAGAAATGGCCCGCTTGGCTAAAGTATTTAACCGAGAAAAAATAGAAGTAAAAACAGAAGGGTACTTAAACAATCTGGAACTACGTTTCCCCAATGAGCCTGCAAGGCATAAGCTGTTGGATGTAGTAGGCGACTTGGCACTTGTTGGCTACCCAATAAAGGCTAGGATTATTGCAAATAGGCCGGGGCATAGCACCAATGTGGCTTTTGCAAAAAAAATAAAGCAATACATTAAAAAGAACAAGAACATCAAGGATGTGCCTGTTTACAACCCTGCCCTGCCAGCCGTGTTTAACTTGGCCAAGATAGAGCAAACATTGCCGCACCGTTTCCCGTTCCTGCTGGTAGATAAAATAACAGAATTATCAGACAAGCATATTATCGGCATTAAAAACGTAACCTACAACGAGTGGTTTTTTCAAGGCCACTTCCCAAATAACCCAGTGATGCCGGGCGTGCTGCAAATAGAAGCATTGGCACAAACAGGGGGTATTTTATGTATCAACCTTATGCCCGAAGGCCAGTTTGATACCTATTTCTTGAAAATAGACAACTGTAAGTTTAAACAAAAAGTAGTGCCCGGCGACACGATGATACTAAAAATGGAACTGATAGACCCTATACGCAGGGGGATATGCAGCATGAGGGGCACTGTTTATGTAAATGGCAAAGTAGCCACAGAGGCCGACTTGGTAGCACAAGTAGTTAAGAGAAGTTAACTGCCTGCTTATAATTATTTTGTAAATAATGCCAATAATTAAAATTTGGCATCTTTTTTATTAATGTGGTCATACTTATGCAAACATTGTTGGCCACGAAACCCAAAAAAAAGCGGATGACACATCCCTACACCTACATAGATCCTAATGCCAAAGTAGCATCTAATGTAAAAATAGATCCTTTTACCGTGATCCATGGAGACGTGGTCATAGGTGAAGGCACGTGGATAGGCAGCAATGTTACCATCATGGAAGGCACACGGATAGGCAAGAACTGTCGCATTTTCCCTGGGGCTGTTTTAGGTGCTATACCCCAAGATTTAAAATTCAGCGGCGAAAAAACAACCGTGGAAGTAGGCGACAACACCACCGTGAGGGAATTTGTTACCATTAACCGTGGCACAGACGACCGTGGAAAAACCAAAGTGGGCAGCAATTGCCTAATTATGGCTTACTGCCATGTGGCGCACGACTGCATTGTGGGCAACAATTGCATACTTAGCAACAGCGTGCAGCTTGCAGGGCATGTGGTAGTAGGCGACTGGAGCGTAATTGGCGGCGTAAGTGCCGTGCACCAGTTTGTACATATTGGCCAGCATACTTTTATAGCAGGGGGCAGCTTGGTAAGCAAAGACGTGCCGCCTTATATAAAAGCCGTGAGGAACCCTTTGAGCTATGGCGGCGTTAACAGCGTAGGCTTGAAAAGAAGGGGCTTTACATTGACCCAGATAAACCATATTTTAGATATTTACAGGGTAATATATAGCCGTGGACTAAATACCTCCCAAGCAATTGATTTTATTGAAGAAGAAATTGCCGCAAGCGACGAACGGGATGAAATTGTAACTTTTATCAGGGACAGTGGCCGGGGCATTATTAAACGCTTTGGCAAAAATGGAAGTGGGGAGGAGTAGTAGGGAGTTGTAGGTTTTACGTTATAAGGAGTAAGTTTTCTGATGGTTGGTGTCTCACCAACCATTTTTTTGTTTTTCACCTTTATTTCCTTCGTGCAACTTTGAGCCTTCGAGCCTTTGTGGCGAAAAAAATCCGGCGTAGTTACTACTGTATTTTAATTACCTGTTCAACTTGTAAAACAAAGCCAGTATCTGCTTCAAATTCTTCAGCAAGGGACATATTGGCCGCGTAAAAATAGGGGCGTTGCTTATTTGAAACATAAGCATAAAACTTGGTTAGCCCGTTTAGCCCAATCTCTTTTTTATAGATATTTATTGTTGAACTTAGCTGGTCTTTTGCTTTTCCAAGCCACCTGCCACTATTCCTGTCTTTTAATTCAACAAAAATAATCGTGTCCTCAAAGCGAAGCATCCCATCGCATCTTTCAGCATCCGGTGGTACAATATCAGTACAGTGGTCAATAGCTGTGAATATAACTGGCTTGCTTAAATCGTTCTCCACGCAAGCAATCCAATCATCACTTTTTGCATAATCCAAGTATGCAGAATTTGTTGCAGGTGGCGGGGTATCGCAAATACCAAAAATAGTTGCACTTGTGGTTTCGGTAAATGATGCTTTATTAAAATCTAATGCCATCCTTTTCCAATCTCTTGAAGTTTAGCAAATAAATGATTTGTTTCTGCCAAGCTATCATTCAAATAGTTTTCATCTGATGGCAAACCTTTGTAGTTGGCAAGTTTTACAATAGTCCCGTATTTTTTATTCAATTCATAAATGTTCAGCCCTTCTGGGTTAAGGATAGATTTTATAGGAACAATCTCGCTTACTTTATTTTTTAAATCTTCGTTTGCTGAATGGGAACAAACGTTAAAAGCTTTCACTGCAAGTGTTATATAGTTTATCAGGTACGGGCTATGCGTTGTCATTATCAATTTATTTTCACCATTGTCATTTGCATATTCAAGCAATGCATTCAAAATATTTTGTTGCGATGATGGAAATAGGTTTTGCTCGGGTTCCTCAACAATGTTTATAAAACAAGAGGGCTTGCGTTTGGAACTTAATTGCCTTAACGATGCCTGGCGAACTTCTGATGAGAGGGAATTGTCTTCTAAAATTATTTTTATTTCTTTCTCTAGTTTCCGTTGTTCTTCCAATGAATTTTCCTTTAACGATTCATTGTCTTCGGTATGTAACTTGTCGGTTAAATATTTTGAAACTAAAAAAAGCGGGACGGTTGACTGGAAACCACTCGAATCTTCTGACAAGCGAAGCCTAAAACTTTCGTTTTCGCCAATGATATGAGGCAACTTGTTGAATTTGTCATATTCAAAAATAGTTTTGTTGATTGGTAATTCTATGCCGCTTGCATATTGAATTTTTGCACTGTCGTATTCATCATTAAAAGTGTAAAGCGGAAGTGGCAAATTTTTTAATTTATCGGGTCGGTCAACCACGCTTAAAAAATTTCGTTCCGATGGAACATACATAATTTTGGGTAACACATAGCCATTTTCAGCTGTTTTAACAGCTGAAAAACTCCCCTCTCCAAACTTTAGTGTAAATGCTTTGCCTATGTATTCAATTTCGGTATTTTGCTTGATGTAATTCCCAATTCGCTGATATGCCAGTTGCTTGATAAAGCGGTTATATGTCCCTAATTCATCTTGCCGCAAAATGCCTTTTACCATTGACTTCTCTATCCAGCACAAAGTTGAAATCAATTTTGCAACTATGCTCTTACCCCTACCCTGATTACCAATAAACATAGTAACCTTTTTTTATATCTATCCATTCGTCGCCAAAACCCTCTTTAATTGACCCAAAGTTTTTTATTTTTATTTTGCTCATGCCTGCATGTTTAATCAATCATACAAAATTGAATAATAAACCTACGCATTCTTTTTTGTTTGTTCAGACAAGTACTTGTCCAGTGCCGATACCATGCTTGGTGCCTGGGGTATAGGGGCTTTAATGGCTACATTTAGCCCAGCCTCTACTACTGCTTTTGTGGTGTTTTCGCCAAAAGCCCCAATAGCTGTTCCATTTTGCTTGTAGTCGGGCAGGCTGTCTAGCAGGCTTTTGATGCCGCTGGGCGTAAAAAAACAAATAACATCAAACTTGTTTTCTTCCAGTACTGGCTTGATGTTGTTGCTTACGCTGCGGTACATGAATGCCAGCTTAAAGTCGCATTTATGGTTTTTTAGCCAGCTTACTATATCGTTGTCTTGTTGGTTTTCGCTGCATACATACAGGAACTGCTCGTTTTCCTTATGCTTGTTTATCACGTCAAACAGGCTTTTGTTAGTGCCATCGGCACCAAAAAATACTTTTCGCTTCCTGTACAGTATAAATTTTTGCAGGTACAAGCCCACGGCTTCTGTAATGCAGAAATACTTGGTTTCTTGGTCTATGTTGCGCTTCACTTCCTCGCACATTCGGAAGAAATGGTCTATTGCATTGCGGCTGGTAAATATTACAGACGAAAACTTAGACAGGTCAATTTTTTGTTGCCTAAACTCCTTGGCAGTAATGCCCTCTAGCTTTATAAACGGAAAAAATACAAGTTCCAAATTGTGCTTGCGCTCCAAATCGAAATAGGGCGACTTATCACTGTCGGGCCTACTTTGGGAAATAAGTATTTTTTTTATTTTTATGTTAGTAACAGGTGTGCTTTCCTCTTGCGTAAACATGCTTTCTTTCTAATATTTTGCAAAACTAAATGCTTCTGGCTATTAATTTAAACACGGCTTTATAAATTAATAACAATGGCAATATCTCAATGGTGCAAAGGTATAGGAAAAAGTGCAAGGCATTTACGTTCAAATTGCTTCGCAACACGCCCAATGCAACAAAATAACGATATAATAATACCAGCAATAACAAAAAATAAGTAATTACCAGCGCTGCATCTGCAATGGGGCTGCCGGTAAATGCCAGCACAAAAACAAAGGGCAGGAAAATAATAGCCACCATTTTGTTGCTAAGGAACACCACAAATGTATAGGTAGATACAGCTTCGCTTGCATTGAACACCCAGCCAATAAAACTGAGGAAAAGGTATTTGAATATATACACAGTGGCCAAAACGCCCACAGTATATAGCATTACCATCCAGAAGTTTTTGTGTAGCAGCCCCTTTGTGTCGAAAATGAGGCTTATGTAGATGGCCCCGCAAAGCACAAAAACGGTATTGAGCAGTATAGAAGAAATTTTGTTGCTCGTTATTTGCTCCACAGCCTGTTTTTGCCTGTATGAAGTAAGGAAAAACAAGGAAAACATATTGGCAAAATATTTAGGGAACAATGCCTTGGTAAAAGCCACTAATGCCACCAGCCCTACCAGTATATAAAACAACTCGTCTTTGCCTTGTGGCGTGCGCTCTTTTTCCAGCATGGCCACAGCCTTTTGAAAAACAGGGATATACAGCCCGCCAAAAAAACCTGCGTAGGTAGATGTGTCTTTTGGGGGAAGTAGTTTTTTTGCTTGTATTTTTTTAATTGAATCCTGTATGTGCAGGGAATCAGCTAGCTTTTTTGCAACCTCTAAGCTATCCACGGCTGCATTCCCAGAGTCTTTTATTATTGGCATTGCTCTTGCCGCTACGTTTGCTTTTCTGACATTGGTAATTCCTGTACTGTCTTTTTTTGCAAAGCCAGTTTGAACCACCTCTGATTTCAATGCAGTGTCATCCTGTGCTTGCACAGCCACGCTGCACAGCAGAAAGAAAAGAAAAAAATATATTTTTTTGCAGGGAAACATCTGCGGCAAAAATAGGTGATTAAGGGATGTTAAAACACACTCACAAACCCAATATGTATCTTAGACTCCCGCAGGTTAAAGGGCAGGTCGTTACGCTTGCCGGCGGCATAGCTAATATTTACTATGCCCTGCTTGGTTTCAAATGCCAGCCCAATGCCTGCACCTATAAAATTGTTGTTGATAGCAGTAATGGAATTATGGGTAAAGCCCACGTCGGCAAAGCCATTGAAATAAGAATTGATGCCCAGCAAATACCTGTACTCCACCGTGCCTACAACAAAACGGTTGGCAATAATGCTCTCCTCGTCAAAGCCACGCAATAGCTTGTACCCGCCAATCTGGAAAAGCTCGTTGCGGAAATAGCTGGCGCTCTCTATCCACCCAGCCGTGGCAGCCGTTTTCAGCACAGATTGCCACCCCACTTGCGTGTATTGTTCATATACCCCTTTTAGCCGAACGGAATAGGTATTTAGCTTCACAGAGTCGTACAAAGAGCTGTAATCAAATGTATCTTTCAATTGAAGCACGGCATTGCTTTTCTTGATTATTTTATTGCCTGCGGATAGCAGGATACTGTAATTATCGCCCTTAATGGGGTTTAGGGAATAGTTGGTATTATCGGCTGCATATTCAATGCTGATGCTGGTGTTGCTCATGTCTGCAATATCGGGCAGGCGGTGGGTTGCTTTTACGGTTGCCGTGTCTACTGTTAGCAGGTTTGTGGCAAACCATTGCAAGGCAACAGTGCCTTTTTGCCTTGCCAATGCCAAGTATTGCATCCCTATTTTAGAAGTGATATTCAGGTAGGCAGAGTCTTTTTTATACAAATCGAAACTGAAATCTACCCCATAAGGCGAATTGAACAGGTAAGGTTGTTGGTAAATAACATTTAGCCTAGGCGATGCAGCTTGCAGTTGCTGCCAGTTTAGCCCGATGGTTTCGCCTGCCCCAAATGGGTTTTTCAGGTTTACGGTAGCTTCGCCTGTAAATAAAAGGTTGCCACCATTTTGCTGGTTGGCGGGCAAAAAACCCACTAATACATTTATCTGGTTGCTTCTTTTGGGTTGCAGGTATAGGTTTACTAGGTACGAGCTGGCCAGCATGGTCATGTCCCAGTCTTTGCTTTGCTGCAAGTAAGGCAATTGCTTTAGTAGCTGGTTTATCTTGTTCAGTTTGTCGGCATTAAACAATCCGCCGGGGGTTAAATTGAGATAATGGTACAGAAAGCTGTTGTTTATTTTTGCTGTGCCTAAAACCCTGATACTGTCAAGTTTATAAGGGATGCCTTTTCTTATATTTAATGATGCATCTACCCAGTAATCGTGCAGGGCAACACTATCAAACTGTATAGCTGCAAAGGGGTAGCCGTTCTTCAGGCAATAATCCAACAACTTGTTTTGCAGGTTGCTCACTTGTTGTGCATTCACTGGCTTTGCTTTGTACCAATCTTCTTTCAAGCCCAGTTGTGCCAGCAATGGTTTGTCTTTGCCCTGGATAGCAATGGACTCCCATATATATTTTTTTCCAACAAACAGGCTTACACAAACGGTATCTTTACGCTCTTTCAGGCTGTCAATAGATGCTGCCAAAAAGCCCTGTGCCTGCAATTGCCCCGGTAGCTGCTGTATATATTGGCGGCATTGCAGGAGGTTTCCGAATTGTGTTTTTACACGCAGCGTATCGTTTACAAAAGCAGTGCTTGCATCTATTGGCTTTACCTGCAAATAAGTGTTTTGTGACGCCACTAGCCCACCCAATAAGCAGGGCAAACAACATAAACACAGGTATAAACGTACTTTTGCCATCTTTATAAGCAACAAGTTTACAAAGAAAGGGTTAGAAATAACAAAAGGGATTTTTTTGCCAAGAAGGCAGGAAGACAGAAAGAGGTACAAAAAGTGTATTTACTAGCATATAGCCACATAGATCTGGCTTTTGAAAAGCCCTAGTAATATAAGTATGAATAGCTAAGACCAACATAGGTTTTATAATAGATAGGGGCAGCAAAAACTGTGGTTTTGAATAGCTCATACCTGCCCTTATGATAATTGGGCCATTACATATTTTATTTCCCTACTGTGCCTATATGGTGAAATAATATTTGAAAATTAGCGAGGATTTATATGCACCAAAATTTATAATAACCAATAAATAATAAGCCTTTGTATGTTTACAACTCAATAGCAACAACAGGGCAATGTTACAGGCAATAGGGATTACAAAGAAATACGAAGGGCTGGCGGTACTGAAAGGGGTAGATATCTCAGTGGGCAAAAGCGAGATAGTGTCTATCGTGGGCAGCTCTGGTGCTGGTAAAAGCACGCTACTGCATATCCTTGGCACATTGGACACGCCCGATAGCGGCAATATTGTAATAGCCAACCAACCTTTGGATTTATTGCAGGGCAGAAAATTGGCTGCTTTCCGCAACAAGCATATTGGCTTTGTGTTCCAGTTCCATCATTTGCTGCCCGAATTCACTGCTATAGAAAACATCTGCATACCCGGCTGGATAGCAGGCCGCAGCAAAAGAGAAGTAAAAACAGAAGCCTCTAAGCTATTAGACATATTAGGCCTTGGCGCAAGGGCAGGCAACAAGCCCCAGCAGCTAAGCGGCGGCGAGCAGCAGCGGGTAGCTGTGGCAAGGGCTTTGATCAATAACCCAAGCATTGTTTTTGCCGATGAGCCAACAGGCAACCTAGACAGTGAGAACGCAAAAGCACTGCACCATCTTTTTGTAGAATTGCGCAATACCCTTCAGCAAACCTTTTTAATTGTTACACACAACCAAGAACTGGCTGCCATGAGCAACCGAATAGTGTATATGAAAGATGGATTGATAGTGTAGTTTTGAGGTAAATAGGCAATATAGGGGAGTAGAAGCCATAGGCGGGGTTTATACCCGTCTGAATCCTATATTAACAGTACTTTCTTCACTTAGGACATTTTGCTGATTTGAGCCTTCGTGTCTCCGTGGCAATTTTTTCTGTGCAGCCTAGTTCACCATTTTGTCTGCGCAGCAGCTACTGGCAAACGCTTCGGGTTTTGCTTTGAAAGCAAAGCCCATGCCTAGGATGTAGCCCATGGCTTCTTTCAGTGCATCGTTGCTTTTAAATGCAGGGTTGGTGTTGATGTCGGCATGTACTTCCATGTCCACCTTGAACTCGATAAACAAGTCGCACAAGGCATAAGCCACTTCTATGCTTTTTGCCACTTCGCTCAGCATCCGCTCTTTCAAGTGGAATTTTTGCCTTGTTTTCTCGTTGTGGATGTACATGAACCCACCGGCATGTTCACGTAGGAAAACAATAACGGTTGCAAACTCTGTTTCTGCGCCTTTTACTTGGCTGTCCGTGCCAATACATACTTTTAATTTAACCCCTTTTTCTACTTCCTTTTTAATGGCTTCTACTACTGCTTCTTTAATTGGAAGGTTGATTTGTTCCCCGTTAAACTTTCTCCAGCGCATAATAAAATATTTTGTGTAAAATACATTAATTTTATTACATTCCGCTGCTATTTATATTATCTTATTATTAACAAAGCCAAAATTCGGTGGAAAAGTGTTTGCCACTAAGGCGCAAAGGCTCGAAGCAGCACAAAGAAGCCATAGTATAGTGATATTGTTTATAGTTGGGTTGCCAACTTTTTGAAGGTTGGCAATCCTTAGACTGGTATGGCATCAGAAATTTTTTGCTTCTTATAAATTATACTTTTCTTTTAGTTCCCTACAAACCCTTTCGAGTGTAGCCTGTATAGGCGTGTAGGCAAAGCCTGGCAAATAGGCTAATAGTTTGCTGTTATCGAATTTAACCTTGGCCTGCGCCGTATGGGCTGTTTCTTTGGTAAGCAATGGTTTTTTGCCTGTAAAAGCAGCTTTTACGGCTTCCAGCCGCCAAACAATAGCGACCATTGTTTTGGTAACAGTTTTGTGTGGTGGTTTTTTGCCAAAGAACGTGGCGATACTACTGAACAAATCCTTGTAAGGCATATTTGCCCCGTTTATTATAAACCGCTGTGCAGTAATGTTACTATCCATCAGCAGTACCATTGCTTTTGCCAGGTCCTGTACGTCAACAAAGCCCGTACTGCCGTCTGTAAACCAAGGGAACTGGTTATAGGCAGACTTGAAAATGGCGGAAGACCCTTTGTCCCAGTCGCCAGCACCAAGTATAATCGTGGGGTTTATAATCACTGCATCTAGCCCCTCGCCAATGCCCCGCCATACTTCCATCTCGGCTAGGTATTTGGTTTTGCCATATAGGCTGTTGCCTTTGGCCTCGGTCCATGACATAGTTTCGTTAATTAGTTCTTTTTCGCCAAACCTTCCGAGGGCGGCTACCGAGCTGATGTACAATAGTTTTTCTATTCCAGTATTTAAACAGGCGTTTACCACATTTGCAGTACCATCCACATTCACCTGAAAAAGTTGCTTTTTTTCTTTTGGGCTAAAAGATACCGTTGCTGCGCAATGATATACTTGTGCAATGCCTTGCATGGCTTCTTCCAAATCTATTACATCTAGTATATCACCCCGGAACCATTCTAGGTTCGGATGTGCCAATACAGGAGGCTCGCCACGGTGCAAGGCCCTTACCTTTTTGCCTTGCAGCAATAAGTAAGATATTAAATGAGAACCAACTAGCCCACTTGCCCCCGTAACTAAAACCATGCAACTATTTTTATTAAAAATTTGGCGTGAAGGTAATTGCAAAAAGCATAGCCATGGGGAGTGTTGTTTTTCGGGTGCAGCAACCTGCCTATCACATCGTGGGAACAAGTAACGTGCACATAGGGGAAATACTTTCTTAGCCAATCCAGGTTCATCCTCCCAAAGTCTGCAATGCACTCGTTGTAGCTATAACCACACAGCATTGCCGTGACTACCATAAACAAAACCTCTGTCAGCGGGTCTAAGAAATTCCCTTTCTTAGGCCTCCGAGGGTTTTCCAAGGACTCGAAATGGGAAATAAATAAGTTGGAGTAAGCATTGTAGGCCATATTCTCGGATATACTTTTTATCCTTAATAAAGAAAAACAGTTGCCGAAATTGTATTTTACACCAAATATTTTTTAAAAGCGCTTAGTCGGGCGCATAAAAGTTTTTTGTTTTTTTATTAAAAAATCAACCTAGCCAACCTCATCCCTTCCGAAAGACTGGGACTAGTTACCCAAAGGAAAGTGTAACAGGAACAGGGCAAGAAGACATTGTTTGCAATTTTTAATAATATCAATATCTCCTAGTGTAATATTAAAATAGTTTTAGTTATGCTATTTTTGTGGGATTTTTACGTTGTTTCTTTTTTCAAAAATTGTTGCCGCCCTTGTAAGCCATTGATTATCAATAACAACATCAAATTTTTGTGCTTATTTTTTGAGTACTTTGTGCTTGGTTTGTGCGTAATTTACGCTCATTTTATGCTTATTTTATGCTCATTTTGTGCCTAATTTGTGCCTATTTTACAGCCATACATACAAGACCAAAGTTTGAGACTACAACTATTTTAATATTAGTAAAAAAAGAGCTACGATTTGGATGACAAGACACTAGTTTTGTAAGTAGTTTGTATCAAGTGCATTTGTAAACAAAGATACTGTTTTATAGAATGAGGGGTATCAAGATAAAGCGAAAAAGTTTTATGCACCCATTAGCATGGGTGCATTTCAAAACTTCGCAAATTGTGTTATCCAAAAATAGCTGCACCTACTGTACCCCTCCGAAGAGCTGCTGCGGGGACACATCTTTTTATACGCTTTTTGAGACCGTTGCCCCTTCGTTTGTCAGGGTATTTTGACCCTTATTTTAATTTTCAAGTCTTATTTGATGATAACTAATTGAAATACAGTACCTTTTTGTTTTTTAAGATGAGTGTTTTGTGAGTGAGAAGTAAGTGATTTATGAGTGTTTTTGAGTAAAAGTGAGTGTTTTTTGCGTGTTTTTAAGGCAGAAATTAACATATTATAATTTTTATTTACCTATAAATTTAATGCCATAAGTCTAAGAACTAGGGCTAGGACAACCGAGGCGGCTGGCCTAGCGGGAACAATGGGCCAGCATACAGTAAAATTGGGAATAATTCACGGACTATTGAAAAGGACAATCCTATATGGGGGAAATATGCCCCCATGAGTACCCCAAATTTCCCCCATATAGGATGCTTGCTGGGCAGCAAACAGCAGCGATTTATTTATGTAAATAATATATGTCCTGTTTCTGCCAAATAGGAAACAACAAAAAATGAAATTTTAAAATGCACCCTAGCTTATTGTGCTTTTTTTGTAAAAATCAAAGGTTTTTCTATTACTTTTAGTGTGTTTCCACGTATGCATACAACGCACATCCAATTATTTACACTGTGGCTGAATATAGTAGTCCGCTAGCTCAATAGCCCAAATAATTCGGGTTTGCTGCCGCAAGTATGTGGCTTGCAATGCACAAGCGTTCCGCTTGTGCCAGCATCCATAAGTTTTAACTTGCGCTAGGCAAGGGATCAAAAGCAAAGTTTGTTCTATCAAGCCAGCCATATTGCAAATACGGATGTTGCCTGCTGTGCTTTTAGTATTACCATTTTTTGAGCTCATTTTTTTTCCAAAGGTCAATTGCGAATTGTCTAAACAAGGGATTGCCATTTTTAAAGTTATTATCTAAATTGTATTGTCCGCCTATAAACTCTTTCTCTGAAATTTTAACTTTGTTTTCTCCTCGAACTGCATACTTTTTATTGCCTTCGTACATAATTATTTTTGTCGGTGCAGGTGAAACGTCACTTGTACATTGGTTTTCATACATAACCCAAACTTCTGCTATTCCATTTTTATCAAGGTCAGTTACTTTGAATGTATTGTCAATGAACCTTAAATAAAGGTCAAAGTCACAATCTTTGTTAAAATCGTAAATTTTCCAAAGCAATTTCAAGCTGTCATCTTTTAAAATGTAGTGATAAGCATAAAGTGCTGCACTCTTAAAATTATCATTTTCATTGTTTTTGTTTAAATATTCACCTGTTGCAGTTGTCAGTACATAGTTTATGCCAAGGTTATCAGTCCATTTTACTGAATTAGTTATGTGTCCAGAATATTTAATTTCTTTAGGCAATTTAGCACTGTCAATTTTAGCAATAGTCAGTTGTCCATAGATAAAATTTGTAAATGTCAGTAAAATTATAATTATGGTAAGTTTCATTTATGATGAGGTTTTTGTCGTACATGAAACAAAATGTAACCGGAATGTTGCTGTGCTGGGACTTCATAATGTACAGCCAGGAACTGCGGCCGAATAAATTTATTGATGATAAAGTTAACACCAAATGCTAAATAGAAATTCGTCTGCCTTATATTAGCCGATAGTTGCTGCTATGCTGTTTTCTCTTCCATCCGCCAGCATAGCTGCAAACCGAGTGTTAGCGGCAGGGCAGTTAGTCAACAATTCTTTGCCTCGATTGCCACCTACTCAATTACCTGCCTGTAATAACTTTTTCATAGGCTTTTCGTGGGGCACCGCTAAAAAAAATTTCTCCACAATAAGTATAGCTTAGTTTTTCTAAAATTTTTATCATAGGCACATTGTCAAAATTGGTGTCCACTTTGATACTATACACTTTCTGTTCAATGCATAAACCTTCTATCAATTTAAATAAATATGTAGCCACACTTTTCCCTTTTACAGTGTTGGATGTAGCAATACGATGTATAACAACGTAGTCGTCATTGGTAAGCCATTTGCCTTTAATGTCATTATAAGCAGGTTCTATTCCAAATATAATTGCTGCATAAGCTATTACAACATTATTGTCAATTAGCACGAATGCGTAGCCTTTGCTTATATCATTATGTACAGTCTGTTCATTGGGATAGCCATTTTGCCATTGTTCGCTGCCATCTTGTTTTCTTTGTTCAATTGCCTCTTGTAAAATGTCCCAAATAACATGCAGTTCAGAAAAAGTTGCTTTTCTTAAAATCATTTTCTTTATAAACTATTATTGTATTTCCAAACTTCACTTCATGTTACACCCGCATTGCCGCTAACAAGCAGGGTATTGCCTTACAAGCAGGGGCATAGTGCTGGGTCAACCCACAATCAAATCCCAATAATTGCAATATTGCGGATGTTTTATTCATAGCCAAATTTATTTCTTCCTGCCCGAACTGAAGCACAATAAAGAACAAATGATGAAGCTATGTTCGTCAAGACTTACTATCATAAAACCCATTATTAGCTGCTGGATTTTTTTGTCAAGATGTAATAAATTCTACCAGAGAAAACCCGTTAAATACCCTGTAATTAAACTGACACAAACTCTATTATTGAAAAATGCAACATCAGCGATCATCATACCAATGAATAGTATTGAAGATGCGAACAGCATAAATGGCTTCATGCGTACAAAATAATCTATTAGACCTCATTTTTTAGAGGTTTTACAAACGTTTTACATCTCATTTACAAGTTTTTACTATTCAATAGCTTCGGGGCAGTTGACGCCTGATACCTTTACTTTATTGTTTCATCAAATCAATTAAAGTCATGAATGTCATTAATTACATTGCTTTTTTAGTTCTTTTTCAAAGCTCATTTGGCTTTGATCAATCGTTGAAATTTTTACAGGCATCCCCTATCCAAGATAGCCAGCGTACACAAAAAAGAGATAAGAATGCAACTGCAAACATCATTTTTAAATCTACAGATGGGGGAAAGACATGGCAGGACATTGGCAAAGGGCTGCCAAAAAATATGCAGGGAGAAGGTTATCAGGTAGATAGTTACGTGTATAAAGCTGAAGACTTTGCAAATTACAATGGGCTTTATTTACGTTCTGGTAAGTGGATATACCACATTGAACAAAATCCCACAACTCCTGTTTGGAAAAAAGAGATTTTTCCTGACAAAATGAGCAACATTGCCCCTGCTAACAAAGGGATATTTGCCTACAATTACGGAGGGCAGATTTTACAAAAAACAAACGGAACAAATGTATGGTCGCCAGTGTTCACGAGTTTTAAAGGGAAGGTACGCACTGTTTTTGAAACTGCTGGAGGCACTGTTTTTATAGGCTCTGAGAATGGGCTTTTTAAATCTACCAACGGCGGAAAAACTTGGAAACATGTACATGTTGGAGGCTGGGTATTGAAATTGGTAGAGCAGAATGGTGTACTATTAGCTACCAGTATGACAGGGATAATAAGATCTACCGATGATGGTGAAAACTGGGCGGTGGTAATCAGTGAAGGCGGTGTGGGTATTGCTGTAGAAAACATCAAAGGCGGCTTCGCTGCGATCACTTTCAATACACTGTGGAATACCAGAAGAGTGAGTACATCTTACGACGGCGGTAAAACCTGGCAGGCCATTGATGCTGGCCTTCCGGGAAGCCTCTCCATTGCCTCAATTATTCAGGTTGGTGAAAACTTATTTTGTGGTCATCCTGACGGCATTTATCAATCATCAAACAAGGGAAAAACATGGAAACGGATACTTTGTCCTATGGATGGGAAGGTTTTCAATTTATCTGTTTCAGGCAACGTGATGTATGCTATACTAAAAAATGGAGGATGTTGAAAAACTTCTTTCATTGCCTAACCTTTAAACTCTTTTTTCTTTGTGCTTCTTCGTGCTTTTGTTTCTTCGCGACTATTTTATTCCTTTGACACCTAGTTGTTTTACTAAATATTTTATCTTTTTACTAACTTTTTGCTAATTGAATACAAGTAATTCTATTATCTTTACGTTTCAAATAATGTAAACAATAAAATCTCGATAGCATGTTGAACGCAGAAAAAATGAAGGCCCTAAAGCTTACAATGGACAAAATTGACAAAGACTATGGCAAAGGCAGCGTAATGATGATGAACGAAAAAAGCAAGGAACCCATGGAGGTTATCTCTACGGGGTCTATTGGCTTAGATGCAGCATTGGGCGTTGGCGGCATACCAAGGGGAAGGATAGTAGAAATATACGGACCAGAAAGCAGTGGTAAAACCACCATTGCCACGCATATCATTGCAGAAGCACAAAAGAAAGGCGGCATGTGTGCCATTATAGATGCGGAACATGCGTTTGACAGTGCCTACGCCCAAAAACTAGGCGTGGATGTGGACAATCTGCTTATCTCCCAGCCAGACTATGGCGAACAGGCATTGGAAATTGCGGACCGCTTGATATTGTCAGGCGCATTGGACGTGGTAGTGATAGATTCTGTTGCTGCCTTGGTACCCAAAAGCGAACTGGAAGGCGAAATGGGCGACAGCAAAATGGGGCTTCAGGCAAGGTTGATGAGCCAAGCATTGCGGAAACTGGCTGCTACTATCAACAAAACCAATACCATCTGTATTTTCATTAACCAGTTGAGGGAAAAAATAGGGGTAATGTTTGGCAACCCAGAAACCACTACCGGTGGCAATGCGTTGAAATTTTATGCTTCCGTGAGGCTAGACATACGCCGTTCCGCCCAAATAAAAGATGGCGATGCAGCAATAGGCAACCATGTTAAAGTAAAAGTGGTAAAAAACAAAGTGGCACCGCCATTTAGGTCGGCTGAGTTTGATATTATTTTTGGCGAAGGCATCAGCAAGCTGGGCGAGATAATAGACATGGGCGTAGAGCTAGGCATTGTAAACAAAAGTGGCAGTTGGTTTAGCTATGAGTCTAACAAACTAGGCCAAGGCAGGGATGCCGTGAAAGGCTTGCTAAGGGACAACCCCGAACTAGCCAACGAGATTGAAGGCAAAATAAGGGCCAAAATAAGCGAGGCACAAACAGCAGGACTAGGCATTAAAGACGAGGAAGAGAAAGAATAGTTTTTGAGCGTACTAGTACACTAAAATCCCCGGTAAATCATTTTTTACCGGGGATTTTTACATTTAGTATTTAAATTATTACCGCCTAAGTGTTTAAAAAGGGCACTTGTAATCTTGTATATTAACAGAAATACCTATTTGCAAAGTAGCATAGGCATCTTTTTGCGTGCTATTACCCCTCTGTTGACCTGGGGCGTGTGTATAGCCATATACGCCGCTTCTATCTGATAGCTGGTTTATTTGGTTGCTTTTAAAATTGCCTACATCGGGTGTTACATAAGTGGTGCTTACATCATCCAAATAGTCTGTACTAGTAAAACGGTATGTTAATTCGCCGAATAGATTAATCTCATTGGTAATATTGTATTTAAACCCAAAGCCAATAGGCACAATCAGCGCATACTTGCTATATTTTTTTCTATCTGGGTAATCTGTTCTGCCCTGGCCTTCGGTACCTAAGTCACGCAAAAAGACTTTTGTACCGTCTATGTAAGTATAGGGATCGAAGTGCATCACGCCAATGCCGAGGCTAACATAGGGTGTAAACCGGTATTCTGGCAATTCGGGATAAAATTTAAAGAAATTAAAATCGCCACTTAGGCTTACTTCCCACACATTGGAGTTAAAACTGAGGTTTCTTATCCGTTGTGCAGAGTCTTTGCTATACGCATCGGAATAGCCCAACAAGGAATAATTGCCGCTTGCTTTTATGCCTATATAGTTGTTCAATTGCCGCTTGTAAAAAATGCCCCCTGAAAATTTGGGCTTGTTGATGGCTGCATTGGGGTTTAGGTCGCCAAAATAATGCGCCACGCCTATTGATGCGCCATATTCGCCTTTGTGCTCATAGGTTTCAGTCAGTTGTGCCTTGGCACAAACAGATAGGCTGGCAAAAAGGATTACCGATAAAAATTTAAAGCTCATTCGTTTTGTGTATGGGTTAAAAAATAAAAATAGCAATGTAAATTTAAAAAACATAAGCATAGCAAATATATTAACATTTAGTATTTACACTTCAAGCATAAATACTGAATTCTGTTGATTTAATTTATCAACTCATCGCCATTTTAAAATATAATTAAACAGTGCTTGGTAACGTTTTGTCAAGGTGCCAAGCGCTCTATTGTCCAACTATTGCCTTGCTGCAAACTATATAGCAGCCTGTCGTGCAGCCTGTTGCTCCTGCCCTGCCAAAATTCTATGCTTTTGGGTTTTACAATATAGCCTCCCCAATGCGGCGGGCGAGGCACCGTTTCGCCAAACTGCTGCTTGTATTGTTGCTCATTCTGTTCCAGTACCTCACGGCTATCAATAATAGTGCTTTGTGGTGAGCTCCATGCGCCGATACGGCTACCCACAGGGCGGCTAAAAAAATAATTGTCGCTCGTTTTGGTGTCTGTTTTTTGCACGGTACCTATTATATTCACCTGCCGTTCTAATTCTTTCCAAAAAAACAACAAGGAAACATGGTTGTTTTCGGCCATTTGCAGCCCTTTCCTACTATTGTAATTGGTGAAAAATATAAAACCATTAGCATCAAAGCCCTTTAGCAATACAATGCGTGAGGTGGGTACCCCCTCCTTTGATGCAGTGGCCAACACCATGGCATTTACTTCCTCAATATTGCTTTTTACTGCCTCTTCCCACCATTGCGAGAATTGCTCAATGGCATTTTTTGCCACGCCCGTTTCGTCTAACGCCTCTAGCTTATAATCTTTTCTTATGCCAGCTATGTCCATACCAAATTAATTTTATGGACAAAGGTATGGAGTGGTGAGAAGTGAGTGGTTAGTATAACACTTTGGGGGCAAAAAAATTTTTCGCTTTTTAGTAAAAATTCACCTTAGCAGACCCCAATTCCGACCCGACCTTACTCATCCTAAAAGGTCGCAACGAGCTCTTGCATGGAAGAGGGTGCAAAAAGGTGTAGGGCAAACCAGGACAGTTGTATATTTTTTATACTATTATTGTACTAAGTTTTTTTATTAAAATAGTTTCAGTTTTGCCATTTTTGATCTTCTTTGCCGATCCAGATTTTTTTTTAAAATCCTCATTTCTTTTGTAATCGATTGATTATCAATTAACATTATAAAATTTTTAGTAGAAAAAAAGTATCATTTATGCTAATTTTACTATCATTTACTGATAATTTATTGATAGGAAACTGATAGTAAACTAATCATTTTATGATAATAAAGTGATAAGGAATTATAATACCCTAATTTTTAAAAACCACTATTTTAATATTAGTAAAAAAAGAACTACGATACTGCTACTGGCACACTAGCTTTGTAAAGGCTTTGTATCAGGTGCATTTATACATCAAAGATAAGGTTTTTTACAAATTAGGACATCTTTCAGGACAAATCAAAAAAAGGCAGCCAAAGCGATTTTTTTTATGTATAGGTAATCAGTAGTAAGTATGCAGACATAATTAAGTTAATACTATTTATTTTAGAGACCTCACCCCAACCCCTCTCCGAAGGAGAGGGGCAAGAACGAAACCCTCTTAGAATTATATCAAGATAATTATGGCTTATTACTTATGAGTTTACAAGTAGTTTTGTGCATGGCCAATAATACTTCGCAGCATATACTCGGCACCGCTACTAACCTATTGGGATTCTGCCTTTTTGTTATCACCTCCTTTCACGTTTCCAATACTGCCGATAGCAGTATTATCGATGAGTTTACATCGGTAATTACCCTGCTGCTCACCTTTTCCTGTATTTTTTCTTTCATTTCTATCCGTACAAGCAACGAAACCAAAGAAAGGCGTTTTGAAGCCATTGCAGACTACTTGTTTATTGTTTCACTGATTGGCGTATTGGTGATTATCATGCTGCTAGTCTTTAAATTTATTAAATAAACAAAGGCATCGTAAAGGTTCGCCTTTACGATGCCTTTATTTCATAACTCATAATTCCTTTTTCACCCACTTGCTTACTGCGTTTACCCACAAAGGGTCTGTGTTTAAACAAGGTATCATCTGGTATGTTTCCCCACCGGCGGCCAAAAAATCTTCCTTACCACGGATGGCTATTTCTTCCAGCGTTTCTAGGCAGTCGCTTACAAAAGCCGGGCAAATAATCAATAGTTTTTTTATCCCTTCTTTTGGCATATCTGATAGGCGGAAGTCGGTATAGGGTTTCAGCCAAGGGTCGCGGCCAAGCCTAGACTGAAAAGAATAACTATATTTTTCCTTTGGCAAACCTAATGCTTCTGCGGTTAAAGCCGTTGTGGCAAGACACTGGTGGCGGTAGCAGGTTTCGTGTGCTACCGATGGATTGTTACAACAGTCGGCAGCTTGCAGGCAATGCTGCTTAGTGGGGTCTGTTTTTAGCAAATGCCTTTCGGGTATGCCATGGTAGCTGAACAAGATATGGTCGAAATCCTGGTTTAAGTAGGGCTTAATATGTTCAGCAAACGCATGGATATAATCGGGGTTGTTATAATAAGGCTTGACGGTAGTTAATGAAAACTTGTACCCTTGTTTTTTATGCACTTCCTTCATGTAATCTACAGCAGTTTCGTAGCTGCTCATGGCGTAATGGGGGTAGAGGGGCATCAGCACCACTTCCTCAATGGAAGGATGTTCCTTTATTAATTTATCATAAGCATACTGCGGGGTGGGGTTGCCATATCGCATGGCTATTTCCACGGGTTCCGGTATTTGTTGCTGCACGGCTTGTTGCAGTTGCTTGGTGAGTTGTATCAAAGGCGAGCCCTCTTTCCACCAGATGGTGCGGTAGGCTTCAGCACTTTTGGGTGCCCTAAGCGGCACGATGATGCCCCTAACCAGCAGCAAACGGGCTATATAAGGAGTGTCAATTACCTTTTCATCCATCAAAAATTCCGCAAGGTATTTCCTTACATCCTTTGTTGCCGTTGAGTCTGGCGACCCAAGGTTCATCAAAATAATCCCACGTTTTACTGTACCCATATTTTTTTCTATTTTACAAATGTAATATGTCTGAACCTGGATTTAAAGGATTGAGGGGATTAAATGGAATTTAATGTTTGATAGCGTTAAATAAAATGTACGGATTGAAATAAGTTCTGGTTTTAAGTACAACTTTCCCACTTTTTCCCTGCTTGCCTCTTGCCTTTTCATCTTTCTCAATTAAACATGACACAAAAATGACACAAGCATGATTAAAATCATAAGAATGTGGAAACCGACAAGGCTACATTTGCGTAATTCTTTATAGCCCCCTCCTTAAAACAGGCTATTGACTTATGACTGGACATCTATTTTTTGCTGCAGGGATCAATTACAAAAAAACAGAAGCATCTATCAGAGGGCAATTTGCTGTCGGTACGGAGCAATACCTTTCTTTAATAGAGGGTGCCAAACAAGCAGGCATATCAGAAGTATTGGTGATTAGCACTTGCAATAGGACAGAAATTTACGGGTTGGCCACTTCTGCAAAAGCCTTGACCCAATTATTATGTTCTACTACAACGGGTGATATAGACACATTCAACCGCCTTTCTTATACCAAAAAAGGTGCTGAGGCAATTACACACTTATTTTCTGTGGGGGCGGGTTTAGATTCACAAATATTAGGCGACTATGAAATAATTGGCCAGATAAAACAGGCTTTCAAATTTTCTAAGGAGCATGGTGGAATAGGGAGTTTTATGGAACGGTTGGTAAACTCCGTGATACAAGCATCTAAAAGCATCAAAAACAATACTGCTCTTAGTGGCGGCACTGTGTCTGTTGCGTTTGCAGCCATACAGTTTTTAAAAGAGAACGTTGTAGATATCAGCGACAAGAAAATATTGTTGCTAGGTACAGGTAAAATTGGCCGGAACACTTGTAAGAATGTGGTGGATTACCTAAACAACACCAATATTACCCTCATTAACCGCACTGCAGACAAAGCAAAAGAATTGGCCGATGAGCTAAACCTAAAAGTAGGCTCGTATGAATTGATAGAACATGAAATACAAGCGGCTGACATAATTATTGTGGCTACCAATGCTGCTACCCCTATTATCCACAAAGCACATTTTTCGAATGGGAATGCGAAAGTATTGATTGATTTATCTATACCTAATAATATAGCTCCAGATTGTAAGTCATTGGCACATATAACACTGGTTAATGTAGATGATTTAGCTAAAATAAACGATGCCACCTTACAAAAAAGGATGGCAGAGGTACCTAAAGCGAAAGCAATAATTGCAGAACACATTACTGAGTTTAATGAATGGCAAGAAATGCGCAAAAACGTGCCTGTTATAAAAGCGGTAAAAAGCAAATTGCTAGAAATGCAAGATTGCACCTTGTTCAATACCTACTACACTACCCAAAGCAATGCCGTGGGAGTTGACCATCATGTTAAAATACAAAAGGTAATCAATAACATGGCGGCTAATATGCGGAAGGAAAGAAAAGGCGGCTGCAACTTTATAGAAGCCATTAATGAATTTATTGCGTAAAGCTTGCAAAACCCCCTGCGCTACACCCCTCCGCCCCTAAAGAATACCGTGTACACATCTCAGTTTTGATTGAAGCGGATGGCTTAACCGCAGAGAAGGCGCAAAGAGAAGGATAACCACCCCGGTCTACGGCCAACCCTCGAGAAGGAATAGGAAAGCCTCCGATTATTGAATAGATGGCTTTATTGGACATTCAACTTAAACCCTATCATTGATTCTTCATCATGCAAAAAGTAATTCGCATCGGTACCCGTGAAAGCCAGTTGGCTGTATGGCAGGCAACGCTAGTGCAGAGCCTGCTGAAAGATAATGGCTACAATGCTGAATTGGTATATATAAAAAGCGAAGGTGATATAGACTTGGTTACACCCCTTTATGAAATGGGTGTTCAAGGTGTATTTACCCGCAGCTTGGATATTGCCTTGCTAAGCAATAAAATAGACATTGCCGTGCACTCCATGAAAGACGTACCAACGCAATTGCCTAAAGGCATTGTACAAAGTGCGGTATTGAAGAGGGCTAGTTATAAGGATATATTGGTAAGGCGTGAGGCATTAGGCGTAAGGCATAAGGAAGAAGAAGAATTGAATAGTCCTTTCTCTCTTACTGGTGATGACTTACGCCTTACCCCTTACGCCTCACGCCTAGTCATCGCTACAAGCAGTATCCGCAGGAAGGCGCAATGGTTGCACAGATACCCTAATCATGCCATAGAGAATTTACGGGGCAATGTAAATACCCGATTGCGGAAAGTAGAGGAGAGCAACTGGCATGGAGCTATTTTTGCTGCTGCGGGGTTGGAAAGGATTAATTTAAGGCCTGAGAACAGCATAGATTTAGACTGGATGTTACCCGCCCCTGCGCAAGGTGCTATTATGGTGGTTTGTAAAGAAGGGGATAGTTATAGTTTGGAAGCCTGCAAACACTTCAACGATACGGATACGGCCATTTGTACCAAAATAGAAAGGGATTTCTTAAGGGTATTGTTAGGTGGATGCTCCACCCCTATCAGCGCATTGGCAGAGATAAAAGACAATGGCATTTACTTTAGGGGAAATGTTGTGGCTACAGACGGGTCTGAGAAAGCGGAGGTAGAGCAAACCATCGCTTTTGAGGATGCAGCAAACGGTGGGGCATTAGCGGCAAAAACTCTTTTAGACAATGGTGGGCAGGCCATAATAGACAAAATAAATAATGCGAAATAACCCCATCCAAATATTAAGTACCCGGCCTTTAGCACCGCAACTATTGCAAGAAGCAGCTTCCGAAAATGTATGGATAGACTGTGTTTCTTTTATTGAGACTTCGGTAAATATTTCCCCGCAGGTAAAGGATAGGATCAAGCAATTAGCAGCAGAAAAAACAGCAGTAGTATTTACCAGCATGAATGCAGCAGAAGCAGTTATTGCAAGTTTGGATGGCACAAAGCCTGAATGGGATATTTATTGTATGGGTGGTACTACCAAAACAATTGTAAAAGAACATTTTGGGGATGATTCTATAAAAGGAACCGGAAAAGATGCTGTTTCGCTGGCACAAACCCTTATAGATAACCCAGCAAAGGAAGCTGTATTTTTTTGTGGCAATATAAGAAGGGATGAATTACCCCAACTACTAAGCACCCATCAAGTAGATTTGGAAGAAATAGTAGTTTATGCCACAGAAGCCACCCCCATTTTGATTGACAAGAAATATGATGGCATTTTATTTTATAGCCCAAGTGCTGTGGAAAGTTTTTTTTCCATCAACACAGTTGATACAAGTACTATTTTATTTGCCATAGGCAATACTACTGCAAAAACAATAGCCAACTATTCTGGCAATACAGTTGTTGTTAGTGATTCGCCAGATAAGGATAGCTTGGCAAGAAAGGCGGTTGGGCATTTTGCCCCTATCCACACCCCTATCCCCTAAAGGGGGAATAGGAGGAGACCTAAGCGCATCATTAACCGGAGAGTGAGACCTCACCCCCAACCCGACCTCACCCCAGCCCTCTCCAAGGGAGAGGGGGCAAGAACAAAGGAGAGGGGCAAGAAGACAAACAACTCATCATTCATAACTTATAATTCATAACTCAAAAGTGCTACAGAACGATTTATTATTACGGACATTAAGGGGCGAACCGACAGAAAGAGTACCCGTGTGGATGATGCGTCAGGCTGGTAGGTATTTGCCAGAGTACATGGCCATCAAGAACAAATATGGCTTTTTTGAAAGGTGCCAGACACCAGAACTAGCAGCCGCCATAACGATACAACCAGTGGATATTGTGGGGGTGGATGCCGCCATTTTATTTTCGGATATATTGGTAGTGCCGCAAGCAATGGGTCTCGAGGTGCAGTTGATAGAAAGCAAAGGCCCAATATTGCCTAACCCAATAGCAACTGTTGCCGATTTACAAAGGGTGCGTGTGCCTGATGTGCAGGAATCGCTGGGTTATGTATTTGAAGCTTTGAAATTAATTAAACAAGAACTGAATGGCCGTGTACCACTCATTGGTTTTGCGGGTGCACCTTGGACATTGCTATGTTATATGGTAGAAGGCAAAGGCTCAAAAACCTTTGACAAGGCAAAAGAGTTCTGCTATACCCAGCCAGCGTTGGCACACACGCTACTGCAAATGATTACAGATACTACGATCGCCTACCTGAAAGCACAAGCTAAAGCCGGGGCTGATGTAGTACAGATTTTTGATAGCTGGGGCGGCTTGCTTAGCCCACACGATTTTGAAACCTATTCTTTATATTATATACGCCAGATAGTTGCTGCATTGAAAGATGAGGTATTAACCATTGTATTTGCCAAAGGTGCATGGCAAAGCCTAGATGCAATGGCAGCCACAGGAGCAGCAGGATTGGGTATAGACTGGTGTATCAAACCTGCTACGGCAAGGCAGTTTGTAGGAGATAACATTACCCTCCAAGGCAATTTCGACCCTGCAAAATTATTAGCTCCAATACCAGTCATTAAAAAAGAAGTGACAGAAATGTTGCAAGCTTTTGGCAAGGGCAGGTATGTAGCCAACCTTGGGCATGGAATTTTGCCACATGTACCAGTAGACCATGCTAAGGCGTTTGTGGATACGGTGAAGGAGTATAAGTGGTAACAACGAGTTGCTCATTTAAGTTAATCCTTACCTAATTTTATTGAAATATGCAAACCGTTTCATGAAATAAAACAGTTTAGGTTATGCAAGTACCTGAAAACAAATACGACTCCCTTATACAACAAATAGGCCTTTTGCTAAAAGAGGGCAGGCAAAAAGCTGCCCAGTCTATCAATACTATTTTAGTACAAACCTATTGGGAGATTGGGAAGCATATTGTTGAATTTGAACAAGGTGGCAAACAAAAGGCTGAGTATGGAGCGCAGTTATTAGATAAATTATCAAAAGACTTGAGCCTGATGTATGGCAAAGGTTTTGGCAGATCTAATCTAATTTATATCAGACGGTTTTATATCAGTTTCCAAATAAGTGGGACAGTGTCCCACTTATTTATGTGGAGCCATTAAATACCAATTATATCTTCCCAACAAAGAGGAGCTGGAACAGCAACTCTCTACACTAATTGAAGAATAAAATGCAGAACATTAAACAACAATGGGTTGATTATATACACAGCCTGCAAAACAATATTTGCGCAGCTTTGGAGGAGGCAGATGGTAAAGCCACTTTCGTGGAAGATGAATGGGCAAGGCCAGAAGGCGGGGGGGGCAAAACAAGGGTGATTGCCAATGGCAATGTATTTGAAAAAGGCGGGGTAAACACATCTGCTGTTAGTGGCGTGGTTACAGATGCCATGCGTGCCCAACTAAAATTGCCAAATGAATTTGCCACTCAAAACCTTTCCTGGTTTGCATGTGGGCTAAGTTTGGTGCTACACCCTATGAACCCATTTGTGCCTACAGTGCATTGCAATTACAGGATGTTTGAATTATATAATGAGACAGGGGACGTGATTGACAGGTGGTTTGGTGGCGGAACGGATTTAACGCCTTATTATTTGATGGATGAGGATGCAGTCCATTTCCACCAAACCTATAAAGATGTTTGCGACGGGTTCGATAGCAGCTTTTACCCCTCTTTCAAAAAGCATTGCGACGATTATTTTATCAACTATCACCGCAACAATGAAAGAAGGGGTATAGGTGGTATTTTTTATGACTATCAACGTCCTTCAGAAACAAAAGATGTAAACTTTTGGATGAATTTTGGCATGGCCTGTGGGGATGCATTTACAAAAGCATATATCCCTATTGTAAATGCCAGAAAAACAATTCCTTATACAGATGCACATAAGCACTGGCAGGAAATACGCAGGGGAAGATATACCGAATTTAACCTTGTGCACGACAGGGGCACTTTGTTTGGCCTAAAAACCAATGGAAGGATAGAGAGCATATTAATGAGCCTTCCCCCCACGGTACGGTTTGAATATAATTACCAACCTGTGCCGGGCAGCGAAGAAGATAAATTGTTGCAGGCATGTTTGCACACAAGGGAGTGGCTGGCGTGATATTTTTTGCCACAAAGACGCAAAAACACAAAGCAGCACAAAGAAAAGAAGTTTAAAGGTTATCGAATATAATAAAGCTAATTCATCTTTTTTTCTCCCTTATTTTCTTAGTGTTACTTCGAGCCGTTGTGCCTTTGTGGCTAATTGTAACAATGTTGATAACCTTATTTGTAAATTATATTTATTACCCTTAAAAAAACTTTTGGCAGTATATAATATCTGCGTACATTTGCAGTCCGAAAAAATTTAAAGTTATGAACGAAGCAGTTCAATATATTCACGATCAATTGACAGTTAAGAAAACGCACCCGAAATTTAAAGCGGGCGACAATGTAACTGTAAACTATAAAATTATAGAAGGCGGCAAAGAGCGTATCCAAGGTTTCCGTGGCGATGTAATTAAATTACAAGGCGATGGTGCCACATCTACTTTTACTGTGCGCAAAATTTCTGATGGCGTGGGTGTAGAACGTTTGTTCCCTTTGTTATCACCAAATATTGATTCAATTTTATTGAACAAAGTTGGTAAAGTACGTAGGGCAAAATTGTTCTACTTACGTGAGCGTTTTGGCAAGAGCGCTAGGATCAAGGAAAAACGCATGTAATCCTTAATGTTTTGTTGGAATAACAAAATGAGGTTTATAACTGGTATGCTTATTGTACCTTTATTATCTCAAGCAGTTAAAAATAATTATTATGGGAGATTTATTTAGTGGCCCGCACATGATTCTGATAGCATTGGTAATACTACTAATGTTTGGAGGCAAAAAAGTTCCTGAACTAATGCGTGGTTTAGGCAAGGGCATCCGTGAATTTAAAGATGCAAAGGACAACGTAAGAAGGGAAATAGAAGACCACGTGAATGAACCTGTGGAAAACAATACCCACACTACGAAATAACATTCACACCTAATTATCTATCCGGTAATTAATGTAAACTAATTTTAAAATATAACCTCGCAATTTAATACTGCGAGGTTTTTTTATATGACATATTTTATACCCCGTGATAAAACTACTATTCAGTCTATTTAACCGCAACAGGAATGCAGGCAGCAATTCCGGCAGGGAGATGTCTTTCATCGAGCATTTGGACGAGCTAAGGGGGCACTTGTTCAAGTCGGCGGTGGCTGTTGCATTGGGTGCCATTATCGTTGCCATCTATAATAGCTTTATTACAAAGAAAATACTGCTAGGCCCCCTCCACTCGGATTTCCCTACTTATACATTTTTGTGCAGAGCAAGCCAAAAGCTGCATTTGGGAAACAAGCTTTGCCTCGACCCTGTGCATATTAAAATGCAAAGCAACGCAGTAAGCGGGCAGTTTGGCGTATATTTCAACATCATTTTAATTGGAGGGTTCATCCTTGCTTTCCCCTATGTGTTCTGGCAGTTCTGGAAATTTGTAAAGCCCGCCCTCAACAAAAATGAGTTGAAAAATACCAGGGGGGTTATCTTCTGGGTATCTTTTTTATTTTTTATTGGGATTTTGTTTGGCTATTTTGTGTTGGCTCCCTATACTGTAAACTTCTTTGCCAACTTTACGCTGGATGAAAATATTGAGAATTTATGGACTATCAGCAGTTATTTTAATACAATAGTACCCTTAATTTTGGGAGCAGGGCTGGCTTTCCAATTGCCATTGGTAATGTTTTTCCTTGCAAAAGCAGGCATTGTAAGCGCAGCCTACCTAAAACGTGTAAGGAAATACGCAATACTAATTATCCTGATTGTATCAGCTATCATTACGCCACCAGATATGCTTAGCCAAATTATTTGTGCTATACCTCTGATTATTTTGTATGAAATAAGCATCTTACTTTGCAGGAATGTAGAAAAGAAAGAGAAAGAGGAAAATCCTGAATGGAGTTAGAAGTAAGTCATGAGTGGTAAGTCGTAAGTAATAAGTATCGTTAATTATAAACTTATAAAATAGCATTGTTTTGTTTGAGTTTAGTTCAATAAAAAATTACCATTCTTTTTTGGCTGAAAATGCTGATGGCTGTAGCGTTGCGGTAAAACATTTCCTTGCAAAAATTGAAAAAAAGAAGCACCTGAATGCTTTTCTCGAAGTATATACCGAGGAAGCACTAGAACAAGCGGCCCAATTGGATGCAGACAGGCTTGCAGGAAAGCTTCTAGGAAAACTACACGGCGTGGTAGTTGGCTTAAAAGATGTTATCTGCTACAAAGGGCATAAAATTTCTGCATCTTCCCAAATATTAGAAAACTTCACTTCCATTTATAGTGCCACTGCCACGGAAAAATTATTGGCAGAAGGGGCTATTATTATAGGCCGCCAAAACTGCGATGAGTTTGCGATGGGCAGCAGCAACGAGAACTCGGCCTTTGGTAATGTAAAAAATGCGTTGGACGAAAGCCGTGTGCCGGGCGGTTCTTCTGGAGGCTCTGCAGTTTCTGTGCAAGCTGGGCTTTGTATGGTATCTCTTGGAAGTGACACAGGTGGCTCTGTAAGGCAGCCAGCGGATTTTTGTGGCATTGTGGGTTTAAAGCCTACTTACGGCCGTATCTCCCGTTATGGTTTAATTGCTTATGCGTCTTCCTTCGACCAGATTGGCATTTTTGCTAATAACATAGATGATGCCGCCCTTACGCTGGAAGTAATTGCCGGGGCAGATGATTTTGACAGTACTGTATCTGTAAAAGAAGTGCCAGTCTATACAACAGCAATTGCTAAAAACGCAGCACCCAAACGCTTTGCTTATTTTAAAGAAGTGTTGGAACACGAGGGGCTGGACAAGGAAATTGCCACTACAACCAAAAAATATATAGCAACCTTGCAAGCAGCGGGGCATGTAGTAGATGCGGTTGACTTTAACTTATTAGAGTCTGTTGTGCCTACTTATTATATATTAACTACCGCCGAGGCAAGCAGCAACTTGTCTCGCTTTGATGGCGTGAAGTATGGCCATAGGGCTAAATTAAACAGTACTGATGACCTTACCAGCCTGTACAAAAAAAGCCGCAGCGAAGGTTTTGGCAAAGAAGTACAAAGGCGCATTTTGCTGGGTACATTTGTTTTAAGCTCGGGCTACTACGATGCTTATTTTACCAAGGCACAGCAGGTAAGGCGTTTGCTTTGCGACACTACTAGCGAAATTTTCAAAAAATACGATGCTATTATTTCGCCAACTGTGCCTACAACCGCCTTTAAGGTTGGCGAAAAAAGCGACGACCCTATAGAAATGTACTTGGCAGATATTTACACCGTATTTTCTAACCTAGTGGGCATTCCATCTATTTCTATCCCATTATTTACACATAGCAATGGTATGCCGTTTGGCTTGCAGTTGATGGCCAACCATTTTGATGAAGTAGGGCTGTTGCAAATTTCTAAACAATTGATGGAGGGTTAGAGTTTTATTCATTTTGATGCAATTATTTATCCATTATATTGATAGAATAGGCAAACAGTTCTTTGTTTGTCTATTGTTATTTCTAATATTGAATAATAGCAATGCCCAGCCTATTATAGATACCTCTGCTTCCAGCAAAATTGGGTTTAAAAGCCTTTTTGCAAACGATAAGTACAACCCAGAAAAGCCTTATTTCTCCCAGCTTAGCCCAAAGGCTGTGCCTTTTGTGGAGGACTATATCCGCAAACAAGGCAGGGAACTGAATAAAATGAAAGAATGGGGCAGGCCTTATTTTGATGTGTACGACAATATCCTTTCCCAATATGGCGTGCCTGTAGAAATGAAATATTTAAGCGTGATAGAAAGTCATTTGCAAAGCAGGCTCACTTCCTGGGCAGGAGCTGTGGGTCCATGGCAATTAATGGATTATGAGGCCAAACGTTATGGCCTGCGGGTTGGTGCCATAGACGACCGAATGGATTACTACAAAAGCACCCAAGCAGCAGCAAAGCTGCTGAAAGAACTATATGGTCAGTTTGGCGATTGGCTGTTGGTGGTGGCGGCTTATAATGGCGGTGCTGGCAGGGTGAAGCAAGCCATAAGGCTTAGCGGCAGCAGGAATTTCTGGGATTTGCAAAACTACCTGAAAGAAGAAACCCGCACGCATGTAAAGAAATTTATTGGCACGCATTATATTTTTGAAGGTGGCGGAGGCCAAACAACCATGACAGCAGCCGAGCTGAACGATTTTAAAGCCAATACCATCACTGCCAACAATACAGCCCTTGCAGATACTAGCATGGGTACCCTTACAATTGCTGGGCGCTACAAATCAAATGTAATTGCCCAAAACCTAAATATCCCATTGCCGATGTTTAATAAATGGAACACTGGATTAGACAAAGCCCTTGCCAATGGCGATACTTTTGCCATGCGGCTGCCCAAGGAACAAATCCTATTGTTTGAAAGCAAGAAATATGATTTGTTGCAAGAGAGTATCAGGTTGTTGCTGGAGGGGAAGTGAAATATTAACGTTGTAAAAACTATTGAAAATCCGATTGTGCTAAAGTAAAAATAAGAATATACTATAAGCCTTCTCCCCTTTTATAAAGAGAAAGAAAATGATAAATGGAGCTTGATGTATCATTTTTACAGGTTGATAAAAGAAATCGAGCCAGAAATTGTGTCATGGAATATTTTAGCCAAATTACTTATACTTAGTATCAGATAAAAATATGCAATCGGTA
The DNA here is from genome assembly GCF_046546515.1 of Parasediminibacterium schistidii. NCBI lineage: Bacteria > Pseudomonadati > Bacteroidota > Chitinophagia > Chitinophagales > Chitinophagaceae > Parasediminibacterium > Parasediminibacterium schistidii. The sequence goes on from NZ_JBKHKJ010000017.1 coordinate 49,774, forward strand.
CAGCACATTACCCATTTTTTTTCTGAAACTGGACTAGGGCTTTGCCTTTAAGGGCAAGTAATTCTGGCTGTAAAAATATTTTTACACCTTTCCAATCTTGCTCAATGTTTCTATTTTAAGGGGCAAATAATAAAGCAGAGTACCTACAATAATGGATACAGCAAACCCATACGGAAGCCCAAAAGCCATGATGCCGACCAATACTGTAATTACAAAGTTTTTTCTGTCGCCCATGATGTCCCTAACCAACAGGATTAACGAAAGCCCTTCAAAAATGAGTATAACGCCCAACACTGGCAGCGGAAATACCTTGATAATATTCTCGAAGCTATGCCCAAAAAATACGCCTAGGATAATATAAAAGAGACCATACATAATAACGGAACCGCCTGTACGCCCACCAAAAGTGTAATGCCCTACCATACCCCCAGCCCCATGGCAACAAGGTATGCCGCTAAAAAACGGCATAATCAGATTCATGAAGGAATAAGTAAGTCCTATTTTCTTTACGCTAAGCTCCTCCCTTTCTGGGAAAAAATCGTGCGACACCTGCTTGGTTGCCATGATAGAGTTGCCAAGCGACAAAGGTATTTGGGGCAATGCCAACAAAACAAACCCTTTTGAAACATCATCGATTGTTGGCAAGTGGAATTGTGGGATATTGATACTAACGGAGTTAAATATGGTTTGAAAATCTGTCTTAAAAACAAAAGCATATAACACCCCTAATAATATGACTAAGATAGCTACTGGGTATTTTTTATTGTCTATAAAAAATAATATCAATACAAAAGCAATAAATGCCAGTATATAGCCCAATGTTTTATCGGCGGGCAAATATTCCTTGCAGGAAAGCATACACAAGCTGATGCCAAGCCCCATTTGTATGCCCCGGATAACGGTTTTAGGTACAATCTTAGTGAGCTTATCCAAAAGCCCCGTGAGAGAAAGCAGAAACATCACCAAGCCTATTGCAAGCCCTGCGCCCAGTAATATATTGCCCGCTATTTTTTGTGTAATAACAATGGTTGCCATTGCCTTTAATGGCTGCACGGGCATGGGCATCCTGTAAATGAGGCCTGTGGCTATTTGCAGGATGCCAAACATAATCAATACGCTGGGTGTGTGCAGCTTTGCGGCTATTATCATGGCAACAATCAATGGGAAATCGGTGCCAATATCCCCGAATGCACCAGACAATTCACTGCGGTTAAATTTTATTTTCTTTGTTTCTTCCATTTGTGTTAGACTTTTTTGGGCTAATTTTTTTAGGTGCTGGTGAGTGCCGACCAGCATTTAATATAACCTTATTTGAAGACATAGTGAAACTTGTATAACCCATTTTCAGGGGCGTTGCCCCTTGGTTTTTGCTGGCTTTTGACACCCTGAATTTATTTTTTAGGCATTTCTGCATCATAACTCATTGAAATACAGTACTTTTTTGTTTTATAAGATGCTTATTTTGCGCTTACTTTGTGCTTATTTTTTGAGTGTTTTGTGCTTATTTTGTGCGTGATTTCCGCAAAAAAGTGAGTACTTTATTCGTGTTTTGTGAGTACGGATATAGTTCATAATGACGTTTTATTGTATGTGAAAAATGAACCCTTAGGAGCAACGAACAATGGCTATCGCAACCGCAGGGATTGAAACCGGACTTTACAATTGAGCCTTTCATAACGAAGTCAACTACAAAATTCGGGATGAACCAACGAAAACATGGGGGCATATACTACAAAAATGGGATTGATTTATGAAACGTGCAAAAGGACAATCCTATATGGGGGAAATATGCCCCCATGAATGCCCTAAAATGCCCCCATGATGGGGGAAAACCTGAATTAAAATGACAGATATATACTCACTAGCACTTCAAAAAAAGAAATAGTTTTTTTTCAGAACGATGCCCTATTCAAAAATAGGTAAAAGGGAGTGAAAAACTATGTTTTCTTAATTTTTACTAGCTTAAAACGATGTATCCTAAATGCCTATGTGGCGAAATAATACCTTGTTAGTAACCAAAAAACAGTACAGTGCCTTATATTTGACTGCTTTATAATTATAACTCGTATGAAATTATTAGAAAACAAAGTAGCCATTATTACTGGTGCAGCGCGTGGCATTGGCGAAGCAATTACCCTTAAACTGGCAGAACAAGGTGCTGCCATTGCCTTTACTTATGTTAGTGATAGCAGTGCCGAGAAAGCGGCCGCTTTAGAAGCCAAGCTATTGGCTTTGGGCGTAAAAGCAAAAGCCTATAAAAGCAATGCGGGCGATTTTGCACAGTCAGAAATTTTTGTGGCAGACGTGCTGAAGGAATTTGGCAACATAGATGTTTGCGTAAACAATGCCGGCATTAGCAAAGACAACCTTTTGCTGCGCATGACAGAGCAACAATGGGACGATGTGATGGACATTAACCTGAAAAGCGTATTCAACATCACCAAGCACGTAATTAAGCCTATGATGAAGGCTAAAACAGGCTCTATCATCAATATGAGCTCTATTATAGGCATCAGGGGCAACGCTGGGCAAAGCAGCTATGCTGCTAGCAAAGCAGGTATTATCGGCTTTACAAAGTCTATTGCTGCTGAACTAGGCAGCCGAAACATACGTTGCAACGCAATAGCCCCTGGTTTTGTAGAAACCGACATGACACACTATTTGCAAGATGGGGCAGGGGCTGCCGACTTTTTAAAGAAAATACCACTTGGCCGCTTTGGCAAAGCCGAAGAGATAGCCAATACTACTTTGTTTTTGGCCAGCGATTTAAGCAGCTATATCACAGGGCAGGTTATAAGTGCCTGTGGTGGGTTGAATATTTAATTTTTTGCCACTAAGGCACTAAGACACAAAGAAGCACAAAGTATTTTAAGGGATAAGAAAAGAAGAAAAAAGATTATTTTCTTTCTTTTCTTATCCCTTTTTAGTGCTTTTTCGATCATTCATGGCTTTGTGCAAAAAATACCTGAATAGCAACCTTTACTGAATCAGCCCTTTTCTTTGTATAAAAACCTTTTATGCCAAAATTAAAATGGGCTTTAGCATTTTATTAAGATACAGCCCGAAACACTTTACTGTAAAAGGTTTCAGCCGATATTAACTTTCCAATTACTAATAAATAAACAGTTTTTTAAAAAAATTTTGCCCTTGCGTGTAACTAAAATTACCGACCTCCGTTTACCCTATATACGCATATTTTTCGGCCGGGAAATAAAAGTAAAAAACAACAGCGATTATGCTGTATTTAATAAAATTTTAATTTAAAACACAATGAAACACAATACATTATCTCAAAAAACAAACACAATAAACAAACAATTAGTAATGGCTTTTTTTGTAGCCATGATGCTTATCGGTACTGCTTTTACCAAGGCAAATGCCGCCACTACTACTACTGTCAATTCAAATGCAGTAGCCCTTTTTAAAGAGGCATATAAAAACGTAAGTAAAGTAACTTGGAAAACAACCAAGCTGTTTTCAAAAGCAAGTTTTGTGCAAGATGGCGTAGCAATGGAAGTATTCTACAACAATAATGATGGCTCGTTAATAGCTACAAGCAAATCTATCAGCTTTACTACTTTGCCAGCCGCAGCTATCAAATACATCAGCAAAAACTACGCAGCTCCTAATTATACTTTGAAAAGCTGCATAGAATATACTAATAGCGACAATGAAACGAGCTATTATGTGTCTGTGGAAGGAACAAAAGCCACTAAAGTGCTGGAAGTAAGCAACAATGGTTCTGTATCGGTTTTTAAAACAATTAAGTAGTATTAAGTATTATTGTGGGGATGGGCCACAAATGCTCGAAAACACTAAGGGGCGCAAAGTAAAAAGTGAAAGAAGAAAAGGTTTTGTAATCTTTTCTTCTTTCACTTTTTTTATTTTAGGACTTTTTTTGGAACACGAAAATTTATTAGTAACAAAAGTCAAAGGGAGTAGTTCTTTCTGTATTTTTCTTTGTGTTACTTAAATCCTTGATGCGGCAAGTTTAACCTATTTCCTGCCTATCACCTTTTCTACTGCAGCAACAATATCTGGAGAATCCAAGCCATATTTTTTCAATAGCTCATTAGGCGTGCCGCTTTCACCAAAAGTATCTTTTGTACCCACATACTCAATAGGTATAGGAAAGTTTTTAGCAGCTACTTGTGCTATACTGTCGCCCAAGCCGCCCAAAATATTGTGTTCCTCGCAAGTAACAGCACATTTTGTTTTTTTGATAGAGGCAATAATTGCTTCCGTGTCTAATGGCTTAATGGTATGTATGTTAATCAATTCTACACTTATACCTTTTGCTTCCAAAATTTTACCAGCTTCAATAGCTTTCCACACCAAATGGCCGCAAGCAAAAATAGTTACATCAGTGCCTTCGCTTAGTTGCTGGGCTTTTCCAATCACAAAATCGCTGCCATCTTCCTTGGTAAAGTTTGGCCATTTTGGCCTTCCAAAACGTAAGTAAACAGGCCCATCGTAGCTTGCTATGCGTTTAGTAGCTACTTTGGTTTGGTTAAAGTCGCAAGGCACAATAACAGTCATGCCAGGCAGCATTTTCATTAACCCTATATCTTCCAGTATCTGGTGCGTGGCACCATCTTCACCCAATGTTAAACCTGCGTGTGAAGAACAAATTTTTACATTTTTATTGCTGTATGCAACGCTTTGGCGTATTTGATCATATACACGCCCAGTGCTGAAGTTGGCAAAAGTAGTTGTATAAGGTATTTTGCCGCCAATAGTTAAACCCGCAGCTACGCCTATCATATTTGCCTCGGCAATGCCGCATTGCACAAAACGCTCTGGTATATCCTTAATAAACGGCCCTAGTTTAAAAGAACCTGCAAGATCGGCAGTAAGCACTACTACTTTTTCATTCTCTTTTCCTATTTCGTATATGCCTTCCCCAAAACCTGCGCGGGTTTCTTTTTCGTTCAGCACCTGTATGTCCGTTACTTTCATTGGTTCAACTTATTATCGGTTAAAAAATTTAATGCAAATTAAAGAAATTATAGGCTAGGCACTACTATTTTGTTATTGATTTATACAACCTATTTAAGGTTTATTTACTACTGTATCCAAAAAATCAATGTCTTTTACATTGCCTGTCCTTTTTAGCACGCCCCAGTTTTGCAGCTCGCCTTTTAATGCCCGGCGCATAGACCTGTAAAGTACGAGCAGCATTAACCACCTGTAAATAAACCTTTGCGGTATCAGCCATATTAGTTTTACTGGGTTTTCTTTATCGAATAAAAAGGAAATAGCTGCTATAATGGCATCAATAACCGTAAATAGTACATAATACCATAATATCTTGCTTGCATTGTCTGTAAACAAACCAAAAATCATTAATACGTCTGCAATAGGGGAGAAGAGGGGTACTATATATTTAAAAATTAATATATCTGGAAGGGCTATCCATCCGAGTGATTTATTTTTGCTGCTGAACAATTGGTCTGTGTGTTTCCAAAAGGTTTGCATCACGCCAAAACTCCAGCGGTAACGCTGCTTCATAAATTGTTTCAGGCTTTCTGGCACTTCGGTATAGGCAACGGCTTTTGGCTCGTTGGTAACAATATACCCGGCACGCAAAATACGGATAGTAAGGTCGCAGTCTTCGGCAAGGGTGTCTGTCGTAAACCCACCTGCATCCACGATAGCCTGTTTTTTAAACGCTCCTATAGCCCCTGGCACTACTGTTATGGCATTGGCATAAGCAAAACCTTTCCTGTCAAAATTTTGGCTGGTGATGTATTCAATATTCTGCCATTTCGTTAAAATATTCACCTCATTGCCAACTTTTACCACACCTGCCACAGCCCCGATTTCTTCTTTTGGATTAGGGTTCATTAAAAAATGCTTCATCATTAAATGCACCGCATTTGGAGCAAGCTTGGTATCAGCATCTATGCATACCACATAAGCAGCACTGGTTTTGTCAATACCAAAATTCAAGGCAGATGCTTTGCCACCATTTACTTTGGTAAATAATTTGATGATAGGGTGGCCACTGAATACATTTTGTACTATTTGCCAGGTTGCATCTTTGCTACCGTCATCAATAAAAATGATATTGTAATTCGGATAGTCACACTTCAACAAATTGGTCAATGAGCTTATTACATTCACTTCTTCGTTATAAGCTGGCACAATGATAGAGACAAGCGGGTAACTATCCACCAATTCATTATAAATAATATGCCTTTCCTTTTTCCTTTGCAGGAACGAAAGGAAACCGAGTATCAGCAACCTTATGGCACTCATAGCCATGAATACCAAAAACAAAGCAAAGAAGAAATGGCTGCTGATATATACTGCCTCTGCCCAGAAATAATTTATTTTGAGCTTAAAATAATCTTTCCCATCTACAAAAGGCATTACATCGTCTCTTTTCTTGCCTAATAAATCTGCAACTGTAGTAAATGTATAACCCCTTGACTCAAAATAACGGATAAGCATCCCAGTGGCTAATACCGTTTGGCTTCTGTCGCCCCCTCCATCGTGCAGCAATATAATGGTGCTGCTATCCCCATTCCTGGTATGCTCGGCGTGCGAGTTTACTACCCTGTTAAAAATAGTATCTGCCGTGTAATCTTTTACTTCCCCCCGTTGCCAGTCTTCTGGGTCTAGACTTTCACCGACGGTAATATAGTTCCTCGTCCGGCTAAGTGCCACAGGCACGAGCTCTTCATTTTTTTCAGGCTCGCTGTCCGCATTAAAAGGAGCCCTGAACATTGTAGTGCTGCGCCCAGTAAGCGCCTCAATCAAAAGCTGCGTTGCGTCCATTTCCAGCAAAGCTCTTTCTTTACTCACCTTGCTCATGTCTGGGTGGGTAAATGTGTGGTTGCCAATTTCATGGCCATCTTTCAAAATCCTTTTTACTAGTGGTATGTTGTTTTCAGCTTCTAAGCCTATCAGGAAAAAAGTAGCAGGTACATGGTAATAAGCCAGCGTGTCTAATATCTCCTTTGTGTATTTAGGGTCTGGGCCATCATCGTACGTCAGTACCAGCTTTGGTTTGTTTGTTTTCCCAAATTTCTTTACCACATAAGTAGAGGGCAGCACATCATAGTTTTCTTCTGTTATCAACATGCTGGGTTTATCTACCTCCACAGTAATATGCCCGTCTTTTGGCGAAGCCAGTACATCTAATATTTCCCCTTCTCCAATATAATCCACGGCATTGCTTCCAGTTACTTTGCTAAATTCCGAAAAATTGAATTTCTGTAACGCAGACCTATTCATCGGAAGGTTATAAAAATCCCATATCCTGTTATCTTCCGATCCAAGCCGCCATAAGGAAGTGCCCGCCAAACCATATTCAGTAGAAAACCTAAGTGTATTGAAATTGGTAGCTGCATCTACAAAATGCACATTATGTATGGAGTCTTTGTCATCATAGTACTGATAGCTTAGGTTGTAACTGTCATCATCAAAGTCAATAACTGCATCACTCTCCCTTGCAGTTACCAAAGCTTGCTGGTAAGTAAGCAATTTGACTGTATCTCTTTTATCCCAACCCCAATCGTACCCTTGGGCTGCTAAGCTCAATATAATTTTGTTGGGCGGGATATTCTTTGCAAATTTATCTACTACCGCTTCTATCCATTTTTGCCCACAAATAGGCCCAGGCTTTGTTGATTCACCATGCTCGTCAAAGGCCATTAAAAAAAAGTAATCGTTTGTTTTATTCTCTGTAGTAAAATCGTTGTAGGCTACATGTGGGTATATTTTCTCCGTAACAAGAAAATTTTGTGCATGCAATTGTTTATACAAACTTTTTTTAAATGCGTTTAAAGCGACTTTATTTGGGTTTACCTCGTCAAAATCTATGTTTACCCCAACAAACTTAAATTTTGCGAGTGTTTTTATAATATCTGCTATCAACTTTTCCCGTTTTATAGGGTCATTGATAACACGCCTAAAAGCATCTGTAGTTGGTTGTGTATTAATACTATTGGAGAGCATGGGCATCATTTGAACCTGAGCCCTTTTGATAACATCATAGTCTCTTTTTTCTATATTAACTATTAATGTATCTGCATTTGGGTCAATAAAAAACCATTCAGGTATTACTAAGTTCAACTTAGACACATTTTTTTTTAGCGACAAATGAGCTTGCAAATCCCAATTCATATAAAATGCTGCACGGATACCTAGGCTGTCGTTAAACAAACTAGATGAAGACAAGTTTAAGGCAGTATCATTTTGCCCTTGCCCTCTACCCACTGCCCATTGTCCACTTATATATTTGCTAAACCCCCTGAATTTCTTGCCAATTTCACTTTCACGATAGGCAGGTATATTACCAGATAATACTTTTTTAATAGCCCTTGATTCCAAAGGAATCTTGCTTTCAGACGTTGCTATACTCCTAAGCGTAATGGTGATAACAACAATCACAATTACAACAATAAGGGCAATAATCCTTAACCCCCATTTAAGCCTTTGCCAACGAGTAGGGTTGTTTGTTTGAAAAATTTGTGCTGAATGAGGCATACCTAATATAATACTATAAGGTACAAAGATGCACTGTAATTACGTTATTTACTGGTTAAATAGCAACCTAAAAACTAAAAAGCAGAATAAATAATTAGATTTTTCCAATTATTTATAATATCCATTCTCTATAATTTCATGGTTCACTATGTCAGAAACAAGGTACTGAATACTTTTCCCATCCTTTATCCGGCTTCGGATAGCAGTGGCAGATATTTCCAGCAAAGGGGCATCTAGTATTTTCAAACCTTTTTTTACGTTTATCGAATTATTGACAGAAAATCCCGGCCTGTTATAAACAATAAAAGGATAATTGGCGAGTAATATTTGAGCGTTTTTCCAGTTATTTATATTTAAAAAACTGTCACTGCCCATTACTATGTTAAAGTCATGCAACGGGTATTTTTCTTGAAGGTAAATTAGGGTATCGATAGTATAAGAGGGTTTTGGTAGCTTAAATTCCACATCCGATGCTTTTAGCAACTTATTGCCCTCGACAGCCTTTTGCACTAGGTGCAAGCGGTGGTATTCGTTCAGTAAATGATGCGAAGGTTTTAATGGGTTTTGCGGGCTTATTACCAGCCACACTTGGTCTACATCAGTAAAATTAGCTACATGGTTAGCAATAATTAAGTGGCCAATATGGATAGGATTGAAAGAACCGAAGTACAAACCAATTTTCATGTGGCTAATTTAGGCTTCTTCCTCCAAAAAAATACTGTTTGCCTCGCTCAAACGCAGGCTTAAATTATATCCTGCTACAGATATAGAAATAGGGTCGCCCAAGGGTGCTACTTGTATTACTTTCACTATCTCTCCTGGCACGCAGCCCATTTCCATTAGCTTTATAAAAATATCATCTTTCTCAAATGAATGTATTATTGCTTTATGCCCCACCCTTAACTCACTTAGCCTTTTCATTATCACTTATTAAACAGCTAAAATATACTGTACTGCAAAAGTAAATTGACTAGCTGCCATTTTGTTACGAATTTTGGAGTAACCTTTGCATTAACAGATATTATATGCCAATCGTTAAATTCAATTATGCAGACAGGAAGCTATCTTTTCCTGATAAAACCAAGCTTAAAAACTTCATTGCAGCCTTATTTACCAAGGAAGGAAAGGAATTAGATAGTATCAATTATATATTTTGTTCCGACGATTACTTGCTACAAATAAATAACAACCATCTAAACCACGATTATTATACTGATATTATCACTTTTTCCTTACAAGAAAAGGGCGAACCTATAATAGGGGAGGTGTATATTAGTTTAGATAGAATAAAGGATAACGCCATTATACAAGGCACAAATCTTATTAATGAAACACTAAGGGTAATATTTCATGGATGCTTACACCTCTGTGGTTATAAAGACAAAACTAAAAAGGATATTAAAGCAATGAGAGGTAAAGAAGATTTTTATATTACTCAATATATTTCCTTGTAATATTGTTCCACGTGGAACATAATATACTCTAACGATACATATCTAGCCTTTAATTTTTAATTTCTTAAATATTTTCAATTTAAAATCACTAGTGTTCCACGTGGAACACTGTCTTTTTACCTGTTTATTTTTATCCTTTTCTTCGTGCAACTTTGAGCCTTTGTGCCTTCGTGGTAAAAGCCAACTACAATAATTATCTTTGCACACTAATTTACAAATAAATGTTTTCAGAATACGATGTAATAGTAGTGGGTGCAGGACATGCGGGTAGTGAAGCCGCAGCCGCAGCCGCTAATATGGGCAGCAAGGTTTTACTAATAACAATGAATATGCAAACTATTGGACAAATGAGCTGCAACCCAGCAATGGGTGGTATAGCAAAAGGTCAGATAGTGCGTGAAATAGATGCAATGGGTGGCTACAGCGGCATAGTAACCGATAAAACCATGATACAATTCAGGATGCTCAATAAAAGTAAAGGTCCAGCCATGTGGAGTCCTAGAGCGCAAAACGATAGGATGCAGTTTGCAACTACATGGAGGGAGATGCTGGAACAAACACCTAATGTGGACTTCTATCAGGATATGGTTAGTTCTATTATCATAGAAAATGGTAAAGCTTGTGGTGTAGTTACTGGACTAGGTAATACTATCCGTTCTAAAAGTGTTGTTGTAACAAGTGGTACTTTCTTAAATGGCATTATCCATATAGGTGAAAAGCAATTAGGTGGGGGCAGGGTAGGGGAGAAAGCCGCTACGGGTATTACAGAGCAATTAGTTGCTTATGGTTTTGATAGCGACCGCTTGAAGACTGGCACACCACCAAGGGTAGATAGCCGTAGCCTTGATTACTCCAAGATGGAAGAACAAAAAGGCGATGATTTTATCACAGGCTTTTCTTATTTAGACATAGACCGCATTAAGCCTGACCAACAAAGGAGCTGCCACATAACCTATACCAATACAAATGTACACGAAATATTAAAGACAGGTTTTGATCGTAGCCCTATGTACCAGGGTAGGATTGAAGGCCGTGGTCCAAGATACTGCCCTAGCATAGAGGATAAAATAAACAGGTTTGCAGAAAGGGACAGGCATCAGTTGTTTGTAGAACCAGAAGGTTGGAACACAGTGGAGATATATGTAAATGGCTTTTCTACCTCATTGCCAGAAGATGTTCAGGTAAAAGCTTTACGAACCGTACCAGGTTTTGAGAACTGTAAGTTCTTTAGGCCAGGCTATGCAATAGAGTATGATTACTTTCCACCTACACAGTTGACCAATACGTTGGAAACTAAGCTTATCCAGAACCTATTCTTTGCTGGGCAAATAAATGGGACTACGGGGTATGAAGAAGCTGCTTGTCAGGGTTTAATGGCTGGTATTAATGCACACAGAAAATCTCACCATTTAGAACAATTGGTATTGAGCAGGAGCGAAGCCTATATTGGTGTACTGATAGATGACCTCATAAATAAAGGCACAGACGAACCTTACCGCATGTTTACCAGCCGTGCAGAATACAGGACATTGCTAAGGCAAGACAATGCAGATATACGCCTGACTGAATTAAGCTATAACCTTGGCCTAGCCAAACAAGAACGTTTGGATAAAGTACTGGCCAAGAAGAAAGGGGTGAATGAAATTAAAAAAATAATGGCTGGGTTTAATGTTGAGGCAGATGATATTAACCCATACTTTGAAACTATACAATCTTCACCCATTGATGAAAAACAAAAGGCTAGTAAAATAATCCTGCGGCCTAATGTAGAGCTGGGTAATATGTTGGCCTATGTTCCTACTTTATCTACAGCTTTAGCCGAGTATGATACAGACACAGTAGAACAAGCCGAAATACAAATAAAGTACGAACAGTACATTAAACGCGAAGAAGAACTAGTACAAAAGATGAGCCACCTGGAAAACATGGTTATACCAGATAGTTTTAATTTTGATAAGCTAAATGCTATCTCCAATGAAGCTTTACAAAAGTTCAAAAAAATACGCCCAAAAACATTGGGGCAAGCAAGTAGGATAAGCGGGGTTAATCCTAGTGATATTCAGATATTGATGGTGTTTATGGGGAGGTAGTATTCATATTAGTCAATTTTGAAAGTTTTTTAAACCTTTAAAATTGACTAAATACTTATCCTATTTATAGATCTCATCTGAAATTAAATGAGTTTGCGGAAAAATTGATATACTATCTGTTGTACTTAGCTTTACATAGTCATTAATTGTATTTTCTGTAAGTGTTCCAAAAAACCAATTTTTTATTAATTCTAAAGAGACATCCGCACTATTACGTGTAAGAAAAAGAGAAATAACCAATTCTTGCACTTCAATCCCGTCACCAGATGAAGTTATTGCTATGTTAACCTTATCTATCCAAGCATCAATAAGTTTTATCTCATTGAAGTTTTTTATTTCCATAGGATCCTCTTGAATTATTCGTAGTGCTTTACTTTTTGTAGTATCATAATAACTAAATATAGGATTTCCATCATAAAAACTAAAGCCTAATTCATTTTTATTTTTTATAAATTGAGATTTGGCTGAAATTTTTTCTTGCAAAATTTTCTTTAATTTTTTGCTCCAAAATCCAACATTAAGGTTATAAATATTTTTTTTAATTAAAAATTGATTATAAAGCAATATATCATTTTCCATTTTCGGCATTTTTTAATGTTACAAAAGCGATACCAGAATTTACTTCTATATCTATTCTTATTGCTCTATTTTGCAAATCATTCGAGAAACTTTTCTTTAATGGCCCTACACCTTCAAAAGGGCATTTCATCACAAAATTCCTCGCCTTTCCTAATGCTAATATACGCTGATCTAATTCATTTGGGCTAAGTTGTAATGTTAAATCTCTAAGCAAATCTAAAGCAGTCCCTTTAAAAAGAGTATCGTCTGTTGCCCATGGCGATGATTTTTCTAAGCCATTACCTTGAGCCTGAAACCTCCCTCTATTTTTCATAATTACATTAAAATTATATTAACTATGTTATACTGATTACTATTAATTTTTCTACCCTATTAACCCCGCCTTTCTACTTATCTCTAACATCCTAACAATTGGCTTCTTTGCGGCTATACGCAGGTTCTCATCCATGGTAATTTCTGGTAATTCGTATTTCATGCACAAATAAAGCTTTTCTAGCGTGTTTAATTTCATGTAAGGACAATCATTGCAAGCGCAATTATTAGTCGGTGGTGCAGGTATAAAGGTCTTATTTGGGGCATCCTTCTGCATTTGGTGCAGTATACCTGTCTCCGTAGCCACAATAAAGGTATTTGCAGGGGATGTAGCGGTGTATTTAAGTATCTGTGTGGTACTTCCAATAAAATCAGCTATCCGCAACACAGCTTCCTCACATTCGGGGTGTGCCACTACTTCCGCTTCCGGGTGGCGTATCTTTAGTTTGATTATTTTCTCCAGGCTAAATATCTCATGCACCATACAAGCACCGTTCCATAGCAGCATATTCCTGCCAGTCTTTTTATTTAGGTAGCCGCCTAAGTTTTTGTCTGGGGCAAAGATTATCTTTTGCTCCTTAGGTAAACTCTCTATAATCTTCTCTGCATTGCTGCTGGTACAGATAATATCGCTCAATGCTTTTATCTCCGATGTGCAGTTGATGTAGGATATCACTAAATGGTCGCTATGCTTCTCTTTAAAGGCTTTAAACAAGTCTGCCGGGGCAGAATCAGCCAAAGAGCAACCTGCCTTTAAATCGGGCAGCAGTACCTTTTTTGAGGGATTGAGTATTTTGGCTGTTTCGGCCATGAAGTGCACACCCGCAAATACAATCATATCTGCATTGGTGCTTTGCGCTTTTTGCGCCAGCCCAAGGCTATCGCCTATATAGTCTGCCACGTCTTGTATATCCGACTCCTGGTAATAGTGCGCCAGCACAATGGCATTTTTTTCTTTCTTCAATTTTTCAATCTCCGCAAACAAATCAATCTGTGCATCTACTTCCAGATTCAGGTATCCGTTTTGTTCCAGTTGTTCCGTGGCTTTGCTAATGTTCATAACTCAGGTAATAATTAAATAATAATAAGGTATTTATATAACCAACTACTACTATTACGGGTGTGGATATCGGGATAACTTACTTATCCCCAGTGTGCGAAGGTAATTATCTATCGGTTATCCACGTCAATCCACATTGTTGCTGTATGATGTATTCCTTTTGTAGCAAGCATTGTGATGGCTTTTTAACAATGGTGTATTTATTTGAGCAGTTTGTACACATAACTAACTTAACAATTTATTAATATTGGCTTAACATGGATAAATAAGCATAACCTTTTGCCCCTTAACTTTTTTTGCCACAGTTCCAAATCTGTTTACACAGCAAATGTCCCCGTTGCAAAAGTAAAAAAGTAGGGTTATACACTGCTTTTATGGTTTATCAACAAGCACTTTGTGGAATAAAATAATTTGCCATTTTTGTAATTGGTGTTATTAAAAAACAGGGTAAAAATAGAAAGTGTAAAACTCAATTGTAAAGGTCAGCCACAGAATCATTTATTGCAATTATAAAGCATATATGCTTAACAAATTTTTTTTCAAACTTTAAGCTACCTTAATATATTTTTACACAAAATTTAAAAACATGGCTGCAATACAAAAAAAAGCCGCTCCTACTCCATCCATTGTTAAAAAGCCAATAATTAAAAAGGCAAAACCAGAACCAGGAAGATTAGAAGCATTGAAAATAGCGGCTGCAATAGCAAAAAAACACGATTATAGGTATGGCTAAAAAAAAAGTAGTGGTAGATACCAATGTATTAATAGCCTTATTTAGAAATAGGAAAGATGTATTTGATTTTGCTGTAGAACAAAACATCGATAAAATTTATATTACCTATCCTACCTACATCGAATTTCTAGCGGGTGCCAAAAAAATAGACAAGCGTTGGTCAAAAAATTTCCTAGATAGTTTTTCGTTATTAACAGCCTCTACCAAAAGTGATATAGTCGGGAAAACATTGTGTATGCAGCAGCAAATTTCTGGTAAGGGAAAGTGTACCGATTTGCTAATAGCCTCTATTTGTATTGCTAATAAAAAGCAATTAGTAACCAGTAACTTTGACGATTTTAATTTCAAAGGGCTATCCACTATAAAATACACACCTTAGCTAATTTTTTTGCACATTTATTCCCCTATTTTTGCCATCCTAAAAAATTTTATTAATCTATATTGTATTATGTCTGTTATTCAAAGAATTCGTGATAAAGGTGCCTTGATTATGTTCGGGCTTATTGCATTGGCGTTAATTTCCTTTATACTGCAAGACCGTGCATTGGGTGGTTCAAGAGGTGGGTTGTTTTCCAACACCACCACGCTGGGTAAAATAAATGGTGTAGTGATAGAACGTGCCGATTTTGAAAGCAGGCTATCGCTAACAGAAAAAATGTATGGGCAGCAAGCTGGCCCTAGGGAGCAATTGGTGGGCAATGTATGGAACCAAGAGGTTGACCGTATTGTGAACGAGCAAGAGTACGATAAACTTGGCTTGACAGTTGGCAACAATGAATTGAGCGAGATATTGTTCAACCCGCAAACATCCCCTTTGAAAAGGGAGTTTACAGACGAAGCTACTGGCCAGTTCAACGTGGAAAAAGCAAAGCAGATTATTGCACAAATTAAAAAAAGCAAAAATGCCGAGCAAATTGAAATGATAAACGAGGCTTACCTAAAGCCAGCTATCCAGCAAAAATTGCGCAGCAAGTACAATGATCTGTTGCAAAAAGCAGTGTACACTCCAAAATGGCTGGTAGAAAAAACACAAGCAGACAACAACGCTGTTGCTTCTATATCTTATGTGTCTGTGCCTTATGGCAGTATCGTTGACTCTACAGTTAAAGTATCTGATGATGATATTTTGGATTATGCCAAAAAGCACCACAAAGAATTTGACAAAGACGATGAAACCCGTAGCATCAACTATATAGCATTTGATGCCACACCTAATGGTTCCGATAGTACTAACACGACCAACCAAGTTCTGGCTTTGAAAAATGATTTTGCCGCAGCAACAGATGCAAAAGCTTACTTAGGTAAAGTAGGTACAGAAATACCTTTTAAAGAAAGCTATTTTTCTAAAGCTAAATTAGAATCTTCTAAAAAAGACACGCTTGTTAAGCTAGGAGCAGGCCAAACATTTGGTCCTTACTACGAAGGAAACAATGTAGTAATTGCAAAAGTAATGGGTACAAAACAATGGCCTGATAGCGCAAAAGTCCGCCACATTTTAATTGCCACCACCGATGGCCGCAGCGGTCAACAGGTAAAAGAAGACACTATTGCCAAGAAACAAGCAGATAGTATAGAAACTGCCATAAAAGGGGGTGCCAATTTCGAGCAGCTTTGTTTAAAATATTCCGACGATCCGGGCAGTAAAAACAAAGGCGGGGTGTACGACTTTTTCCCTCAAGGGCAAATGGTACCTCCTTTCAACGAGTTTGCTTTCGACAAGCCTGTTGGCAGCAAAGGCGTTGTAAAAACCGATTTCGGCTACCACTATATAGAAGTATTGGGGCAAAAAAATCCGCAAACTGCTTACCAAGTAGCATTTTTGGCTAAGCCAGTTCTTGCCAGTCCTGAAACAGTTTCAGCGGCCAGCACGGCAGCAGCACAGTTTTCTGCAACCAGCAAATCGAAAGAGCAATTTGACGACAATGCTAAAAAACTGAATAAAACAGCAATACCTTCTGGCGAAATAAAAGAAAACGATGCCAACGTAGGCGGCTTAGGCCAATCACGCACTTTGGTAAAATGGGTGTACGAACACAGCGCAGGCGATATTTCTGAGCCGTTTGAAGTAGGCGATAAATATGTAGTGGCTATTGTTAGCACAGTTAGCAAGCCAGGTTTGCCGCCAGCATCTGTACTGCGCCCACAAGTAGAAGCCATTGTGCGCAACCAGAAAAAAGCAAAACAAATAATAGAAAGCAAGTTCACGGCCACTACGCTAGAAGCACTTTCAAAAAGTACAGGCTCTGCGGTTTTAAAAGCAGACAGTTTGTTGTTTAGCAATTCATTCATACCCGGTGCAGGCATGGAACCAAAAGTGGTAGGTGCAGCTTTCAACAAATCATTAAAAGGTATTGTTAGCACGCCAATAGCAGGTGCATCTGGCGTATATGTTATCCGTGTAGAAAACATAGGTGCAAAATCTAGCACTACCGATTTAGAAGCTGTTAAGCAAAGCTTGGTGCAAAGCCAACGCTCTGCTTTCTACCGCAGTGGCGAAGCCCTCCGCAAAGCTGCCGTAATAAAAGACTACAGGAGCAAATTCTATTAATAGATAGATAGTTTATCTAAATAAAAAGAGGCTGCCACAAAAGGGCAGCCTCTTTTTATTTGTAAAATAGCACAGATTTAAAATATTTCTTCTTCTTTTTTCTTTGTGCCACTTTGAGCCTTCGAGCCTATGTGGCGAAAAAAGCAAAAAAACATTTATTTCCGCACAATATCTGCCCCTAATTCCCTCAACCTTGTGTCGATATTTTGATAGCCACGATCTATCTGGTCAATATTTTGGATAGTGCTTTTGCCTTCTGCACTCAATGCAGCAATCAGCAATGCCTGCCCTGCCCTGATGTCCGGGCTGCTCATCGTAATGCCCCTTAGCGAGTGGCTCCTGCCCAACCCTATAACGGTAGCACGGTGCGGATCGCACAGGATAATCTGTGCGCCCATGTCTATCAGTTTATCTACAAAAAACAACCTGCTCTCAAACATTTTTTGGTGTATCAGCACGCTGCCCTTTGCCTGCGTAGCTACTACCAGCATGATGCTGATTAAATCTGGCGTGAAGCCAGGCCATGGATGGTCATAAATGGTAAGTATACCGCCATCTAGGTAAGTAGTTACCTCGTAACTGTCTTGTGCAGGCACATAAATATCGTCTCCCTTTATTTGGAATTGGATGCCCATTTGGGCAAACTTGTCAGGTATCATTCCTAAGTGCTGTATGCCCGCCCCTTTAATGGTTATTTCGCTCTGCGTCATGGCGGCAAGGCCAATAAAACTGCCCACTTCTATCATGTCTGGCAGCATGGTGTGCGTGGTGCCAGACAGCTTGTAAACGCCCTCTATTACCAGCATGTTACTGCCTATCCCACTTATCCTAGCACCCATCCGCACCAGCATGTGGCAAAGCTGTTGCAAGTATGGCTCGCAGGCCGCATTGTAAATAGTGGTAGTTCCTTCGGCCAGTACGGCCGCCATCACTATGTTTGCCGTGCCTGTTACAGAAGGCTCGTCCAGCAGCATATAAGCCCCATGCAATTGCGGGGCAGAAAGTTGAAAAAAATGCAGGTCGTCATTATAAGTAAATGTTGCGCCTAGTTTTTCAAATCCTATAATATGCGTGTCTAACCTCCTGCGGCCAATTTTATCGCCGCCCGGCTTGGGTATATATGCTTTTTTAAACCTAGCCAGCATGGGCCCTGCCAACAAAACAGACCCCCTTAGCTTGCCGCCCTTGCTTCGGAAAGCATCGGATGTAAAATAATCTGTGTCAACCTCGTCTGCAGTGAAAGTGCAAGTATGCCTGTTTGCCCTGTATGTTTTTACGCCCATGCCTTCCAACAGTTCTATCAGCAAGTTTACATCCACAATGTCTGGTATATTGTGGATGGTAACAGGCTCTGCCGTTAGCAGCACTGCACTGATTATTTGGAGCGCCTCGTTTTTAGCGCCTTGCGGCACAATTTCCCCTTTTAATTTGTTTCCCCCGTTTACAATAAATGAAGCCATGTAATTAATTGATAATTAATAATTGATAATTGACAGTTCAGTTGGTAAAAATAGTGCCAAATTCTTAAACCTTTATTGGGTTCAAAGCCCTATAAAGGGTATAAAATAAAAAACCCGGTTATGATAAACCGGGTTGTATTCAAAAAGTTTATATTGCTATTAATTATTCAGCATCAATGGCATCACCAGCATCAACAGGTCTTCGCCTTCTGCTTGCTCGCTAGGTTTTATCAACCCTGCTTTTGTTGACGTGGAAAGCTCTAGCCTTACCTCAGTGGTATCGGCAGCGTTCAGCATTTCTATTAAGAATTTGGCATTGAAAGCTATTTGCAGGTCTTCGCCATCGTATTGGCAGCTCATGCGTTCGTTGCCCTCAAAGTTAAAATCTATATCTTGGGCAGCCATGCCTAGTTCGCTGCCGTTGATGCTTAGTGCTACCTGGTTGGTGCTTTTATTGCTAAAAATACTTACCCTGCGGAGCGCATTTTGAAAATCGGCCTTGGTAACAACCAGTTTATAAGGATTATCTGCTGGTATTACTACTTTATAATCAGGGAAACGGGCATCTATCAAGCGGCAAATCATTTGTATGTCGCCGTGGGTTACAAACAAATGGTTGCTGTTATAGCTTACTATTATTTCATCGTCATTGTCTGGCAAGGCATTGCGCAGCAGGTTCAAAGGCTTTTTAGGCACAATAAAGCTATCTGTTTTAGTAGCTTGCGTATCCGTCCTTTTATAGCGGACCAAACGGTGGGCATCTGTTGCTACAAATTGCACAAAGTCTTCCGACAATTCAAAATAAACGCCTGTCATGGCTGGCCTAAGGTCATCGGTGCTAACTGCAAACAGCGTTTTATTTATCGCTGTTATCAAAGCTCCGCTGCTCATTGGGAAGGCAGTGGTATCGTCATTGGCCGGCTCCTTGGGGAAATTGTCGGGGTTTTCGCCTGGCAATTTGTATTTGCCATTGTCGCTGGTAATTTCCACGGCAAAGTTTTTGTCGATGCTGAAAGTCAAAGGCTGGTCAGCGATATTTTTAAGGGAATCAATCAATATTTTTGCAGGTATGCATACCTTGCCGTCTTCCTTGCTTTCCACGTCCATTTGCACCCGCATTACGGTTTCTAAATCGGTAGCAACAATATTTAGTTTCTTGCCTTCTATTTCAAACAAGAAATCCTCAAGTATGGGCAGCACGGTATTAGCATTGATTACACCACTGATTTGTTGCAGGTGCTTTAGCAAAGAAGATGATGATACGATGAACTTCATTTCAACAAAAAATTTATATTAGCGACAAACCTACTGTAAATTATCTAAATTATCAATATTGCCCCACTTGCATAGTGCTTGAAGCATAAAACTTTTGTATAGGGGTGCATATTTAAGACTGTTAGCAGTAAATCATATAGTATAATTGAATTAAAACTTTCGTCAGTAAAGTTGTCAAAATAATTTTCCCAATTTAGACCTGTTAGGTTTTTAAAAAACTAACAGGCAGGATGTTCAGAATCATAGGGGCTTTAGTGCAATTTTAAGCTACTAATACGCATGATAATATTTACTGTTTAATAGTACCGTTGAACCTTTCTTTGTGTTCTTTAAGTGAAACGTTTTACCTTAAAGGCAAGCTTTCTTTGTGTTTCTTTGCGAAAAACTTTGTGTGCTTTGTGGTTAAACCTCCGCTTAAAACTTTATGAAGTCTTTAATGCCTATTCTGAACAGCCTATCTGAGAGGTTTTGTAGGAAAAACCTCACAAAATGAGTAAAGTTATTTCGGAAACATCACTCATTAACTGAGTGATTTCAAATTTGTAAAGCAGCAAGAAAAATACCTTTGAAACAATCATTAACGCCAGAAAAGGCATTCCAAAAAATAAAAGCCTTTTGTGCTTACCAAGAAAGGGGGCACAGGGAAGTGGCTAGAAAGCTGTATAGCTATGGGTTGTATAAAAAAGATGTTGAAATTTTACTTAGCCAACTGATAGAAGAAGGTTTTTTAAATGAAGAAAGGTTTGCCATTGCTTTTGCAGGTGGCAGGTTTAGGATAAAACACTGGGGCAGGGTTAAAATAAAGTATGAATTGCAGCAAAAAGGAGTAAGCAATTTTTGCATTATCTTGGCCTTAAAAGCCATTGATGAGGAAGAATATATACCTACATTGCAACAACTGGCCACAAAAAAATGGGAAAGCCTAAAAGGGGAACATTACATTGCCCGGCAGGGAAAAACAACCGCTTATTTGCTGCAAAAAGGTTTTGAACACACGTTTGTTTCAAAAGCAATTGCTGCAATAATGTCTAAACCATGATTTAATGGGATTAGATGGATTAAAAGGAGGGTGTTACTACCCAAGCAATAAGCAATAATCACCGTTTTATTACCCCCTATTTTTTGCTCCTTTATGGGTTGGGGTTTGCGTAGCGTTTTATCTTCCGCCTACATCCCCTTTGCGCCTTCTTTGCGTGAAAAGCTCTGCGTTCCTCTGTGGTTAAGCCATTTGCATTAGTTAAGATAAAAGTTTTTCCTTCCCTTATTCCTTTTATTTCTCACATTTGCAGGTTCATTGGCAAAATAGAAATACAGAGATGCAGTTCCGCAATTTTAAGATGGTTAGCTATGTAGTGTATGGCAGGGGTAGCTTTAACCAGTTAGACAGTATATTAGAACCTCAACGCAAGGGCGAAGCCCCTATGATTTTCTTGGTAGATTATTTTTTCGAAGGCAAGGCATTGCCCAACCGTGTGCCTTTGCGTGGCAAGGATAAAATAATTTATGTTGACGTAACGCACGAACCTAAAACCAAACAGGTAGATGCGCTAGCAGCAGGCTTGAAAGCTGAATTTGGCACAGTAAGCGGCATCATCGGCATCGGCGGAGGCAGTACAATGGATTTGGCCAAAGCAGTAAGCCTGATGATGACAAACCCAGGTTCTAGTGCAGACTACCAAGGGTGGGACTTGGTGAAGGTAGCAGGCGTGTACAAAGCAGGCATACCTACGCTTAGCGGCACAGGTGCAGAAGTTTCTAGGACTACCGTATTAACAGGTCCTGAGCGCAAACTAGGCATGAACAGCGACTTTACCCCGTTTGACCAAATAGTGCTAGACCCAGAATTAACCAAGGATGCCCCAGTAAACCAAAGGTTTTATACAGGAATGGACTGCTATATCCACTGCATAGAAAGCCTAGAAGGCACTTACTTGAACGAGTTTAGCAAAAGCTATGGCGACAAGGCATTGCAGCTTTGCCGTGAAATATTCCTAGGGCAAAAAGAATGGACGGATAGTAATGATGACAAGCTGATGATGGCTTCTTACGCAGGCGGCATGAGCATTGCTTATAGCCAAGTGGGCGTGGCACACGCGGTTAGCTATGGGCTAAGCTACTTGCTAGGCACCAAGCACGGCATAGGCAACTGCATAGTGATGAACCATATAGAGGAATACTACCCTGCTGGCGTGGCCGAGTTTAAAAAAATGGTGGCTGACAACAATATTTACATACCCGAAGGTATTTGTAGTGGCCTTACAGATGCACAGTTCGAAACCATGATAAACGTAAGCATGGGCATGAAACCCTTATGGGAAAATGCACTGGGCAAAAACTGGCAGGAAATAATGACAAGGGAAAAGTTGAGGGCCTTGTACGAGAAACTGTAGTGGCAGCCCTTGCGGCTGCCCGCTACAAAACCTTTATAGGGTTCAAAACCCTATAAAGGTTAGCATTTTCATTTTAATATAGATCACAATTCATGCTGGATAAATTAGATGCAATAAAAGCAAGGTTTGAACAAGTGGGCGTAGCCCTCACCAACCCTGAAATAATCAATAACCAAAAGGAATTTGGCAAGCTGAGCAAGGAATACAAGGCTTTGCAAAAGATTGTTGACCCTTACGAGCAGTACCGAAAGGTAATGGCCGACTATGAATACCTGAAAGATAGCCTTGGCAGTGGGGACGAGGAAATGAAGGAACTGGCCAAAATGGAAATACCAGATCTGGAAACACAAAAAGAAGACTTGGAAAAAGAGTTGACCAAGCTGCTGATACCCAAAGACCCACAAGATGACAAAAACGCCATCCTAGAAATAAGGGCAGGAACCGGTGGTGACGAAGCTAGTTTGTTTGCTGGAGACCTATTGGGCATGTACCTGCGCTATTGCAGCAAGAAAGGCTGGAAAACCAGCATTGCCAGCGAAAGCGAAGGCACGGTGGGTGGCTACAAAGAGGTATTGGTTGAGGTAACAGGGGAAGACGTATATGGCACGCTGAAATTTGAAAGCGGCGTGCACCGTGTGCAGCGTGTGCCCAATACAGAAACGCAAGGCAGGGTACATACTTCTGCCGCCACTGTGGCCGTAATGCCCGAGGCAGAAGAAGTGGATTTTGAACTGAATCCTGCCGATGTAAAAATGGAAACTTCACGAAGCGGCGGTGCTGGTGGGCAAAACGTAAACAAGGTAGAAACCAAGGTAATGCTTACCCACATACCTACTGGCGTGGTAATTATTTGCCAAACAGAACGCAGCCAGCTAGGCAACCGTGAAAAAGCCATGACCATGCTGCGTACAAAGCTATATGAAGAGCAAGTACGCAAGCACGAGGACGAAATAGCCAAGCGGCGGAAAACATTGGTAAGCACCGGTGACAGGAGTGCTAAGATACGCACCTACAACTGGCCCCAAGGCCGTGTAACCGACCACCGTATCAACCTTACCTCATATAACCTAGATGCGGTAATAAATGGCGATATAGAAGAGTTTATTGAGGCATTGCAATTGGCAGAAAATGCAGAGAAGATGGCGACAAACCAATAGGTTGTATTTTTCACCACAGAGGCACAAGCAGCATAGATTTTATCTCCGAAAAAAAACAGTGGTGTGATGGAAAAAGAGATGCTTGAATAATACTTCCGGCAATCAAAAGGGTGCATTTCAAAATTTCTTTTTTGTTGTTTTCTATTTGGTAAAAGTATAAAATATATAATTTTACTTACATGGGTAAATGCCCTACTGTTTGCTGCTCAACAAGCATCCTATATGGGGGAAATTTTGGATACTCATGGGGGCATATTCCCCCCATATAGGATTTTTATTTTGGGCTATATACATATGCATGCGAATTTTGTATAAAATCCAAGTTAAAGTAGCAACTAGGGCATCTTTGGATTGCCTCTCGCATCAGATGTTAGTTGGCTTAGGAAAATGATAATCCACTATCAAAATCTTATAAGTGTATTATCAATAAATTATCAGTTTCCTATAATAAAACTATCATTCCATTATGAATAAATTATCATAAAATTCACTTAAATTATCATAAAAAATAAAGCTTAAAAAAACATAAAAAGTTGAATATCAACGAGTTAAATATAAAAAGATAGGATCGAAAAAAAATAAATTGCGGAAAAAAAAGAAAAAAAATCCATTTCAAACCTGCGCTTTGTAATACTTTCAACCCAGATTTTCCATTAGATTTCAACTGCAAAAACTGTGTTCAAAATAACATTCCTATTGCCGAATAAGATTTTTTTCATTTTATCTGCTTGTTCACACTGTTCTTTATGTTTTCTTTGCCCTTAATTTTTGCCACTTTAGGGGTTTGGGGGGCAAGTGAAACGCTTCTCAATTCCCCTATCAGAGGGTGGCCATCGGCCGGGGGGTTACTCCGCTCTTTGTGTTTCTTTGTGCAAAATCTTTGTGTTCTTTGTGATTAAATAATCATTTTAGGAATATTACTTCGTGCCACTTTGATTCTTTGCACCTTTGTGGCAATTTCAATTTTACAAATCACACATCAATGAGAAAGTTTGTTATTGCTTTATTATATATCGCCTTTGCAGTTTCGTGCAAGCAAAAAACTACAAGTGGGTCTTATACCATTAGTGGCAAAATAGATAGTGCCGCAAGCGGTGAAATGATTGTTTGCAGGCAAACCATACCCGAGGCAAAGCCAGATACGGCTTACTTGGCAAAAGACGGTAGCTTTACCTTTAAAAATACCATTGCCGAGCCTACGCTTGCCAATATTTATTTCCCCGCTTCTGTGCAGGAAAGCCAGCAAGCTATTACCCTTTTCCTAGAGCCGGGCAACATTGATATTACAGGCAAAAAATCAGACCTAAACAATGCAATGGTAAACGGGGGCAATAGTAATAAAGAACTATCGGCCATCATGGGCATTACCAAAACTTATACTGGCAAGATGAAACTGCTGGAAGACAGCATTAAAAAGCGATATGAAGCACACGATACAGCAGCTATTCAATCGCTGCAAACAACAGGCATGTCGCTAGACAGTGAAGAAAAGCAAGCCATAACTCAAAATATAAAAAACAACCCGAAAAGTTATGTGTCGGCCTTTTTTGCCTATCAGCTAAATAGCTACGATTCTAAGTTGCAAAATACAGAAACGGCTTACAATAGCTTAGATGCAAGCATACAACAATCCTATTATGGCAAAAAATTAAAGCAAATACTTGATGCTTTAAAGTCAACAGCAGTAGGCACCTTGGCTCCATCTTTTACTTCAAATAATATAAACGGTCAGCCTGTATCATTGGCATCTTTCAAAGGCAAATATGTATTGCTCGATTTTTGGGCAAGCTGGTGCGGGCCCTGCCGCCAGGAAAACCCCAATGTGGTGAAAGCATATAGCCAGTTCAAAGATAAAAATTTTACCATCGTAGGCATTAGCCTAGATGAAGATAAAGCCGCCTGGCAGCAAGCCATAGCCACGGATCACCTTGCATGGAACCAGCTAAGCGACCTCCAAGGCTGGAAAAGCAGCACCGCAAATACTTATGGCGTACAATCTATCCCTGCCAATTTCCTGCTTGATCCCACTGGTAAAATAATTGCCAAAGATTTGCGTGGCACAGATTTAATCAACGCATTGGCTGGCATTTTTAAGTAAAATAAATTTATTCTAAATCCTTGTGTGCCCTGGTGGTTAACCTTCTTTTTCTTTGTGTTCCTTTGCGAAAAATCTTTGTGTACTTTGTGGTTATTCAACAGCAATGGAAAAAAATTACAAAAAGCATCTTCTCCTCCTCACAATCATTGCGGCAGCTATAAAAATAATCGTGGCATGCTTGGTAGAACTGGGCAATGACGAAGTCTATTACTGGACTTATGCCCTTCAACCCGACTATAACCATTTCGACCATCCGCCAATGGTGGGCTTGCTCATCAGGCTTACTTCGCTGAACCTGCATTGGGCTTCGGGGTTGTCCCTCCGATTGGGTGCCATCATAGGTTGCGGCATCAGCACTTATTTCATTTTCCAAACTGGAAAGTTGATAGCCAACGAAAAAACAGCGTGGTATACTGCCTTAGTTTATAACTGCTCGGTTTATAGCGGCTTTATAGCAGGTATGTTTATTCTGCCCGATAGCCCGCAAATGCCATTTTGGACAGGTGCATTATACCTCATGGCACAGATTATTGTATTGCAAAAAGACAAGCAACTTTCTTATTGGCTGGGCTTGGGTTTAACCATTGGCCTAGCCTGCTTGTGCAAGGTACACGGCCTGTACTTGTGGGTAGGTTTTGGCTTGTTTATTCTGTTGCAGCGAATAAAATGGCTGCTCAATTGGCGGTTATACTTGGGTGTAGCTGTTACATTGCTTTGCGTTATACCAATCGTATATTGGAATGTGCAGAACGATTTTATTACTTATAAGTTCCATTCAGAAAGGGTGGAACATACCGTGGCAGAGTGGGACAACCTATTGCAAGAAATAATTGGCGAGCTGGCCTACCAGAACCCAGTTGTGTACATACTCATCATAGTAGCTGTCATTTATTTCATCCGCAACAAAACCATCTTTCCAAAACCCATCAATGCTTGGCTATTGTGCATGGGCTTGCCCATGATTTTATTTTTTTGGGGCATC
The DNA here is from genome assembly GCF_046546515.1 of Parasediminibacterium schistidii. Classification (NCBI taxonomy): domain Bacteria; kingdom Pseudomonadati; phylum Bacteroidota; class Chitinophagia; order Chitinophagales; family Chitinophagaceae; genus Parasediminibacterium; species Parasediminibacterium schistidii. The sequence continues at coordinate 76,408 of NZ_JBKHKJ010000017.1, forward strand.
GCTTTGTTCAATGCCTCCTTGCCCCACTGGAGTGGGCCGGGTTATATACCGCTTTACTTTATAGCAGCAGCTTTTTTAGCAGCAAAAAGCAATACCGTTTACCCATTGTTTATTAAGATAGCTGGGGGCATTGTGTTGTTCGTATTGATAGGCGGCATTGCATTGGCAAGGTTTGCCCCTTTTAATGTGGGCAGCAAGCATTTGGATGACTATGGCGAATACTGCCCTACGCTAGACATTAGTGGCTGGGAAGATTTTGGGGAAGCATTTAATACGCTAGTAAAAAAGGATATTGCCACGGGCACAATGAAAAAAGATGCTCCTATTGTTGCAGCCAACTGGTTCCCAGCAGGGCATGAGCTGTTTTATGTTGCAAGGGTTACCGGGCAGCCATTGCTGGGCATTGGTAAACTAACCGAGATACACAAATTTGCCTGGCTGAACGAAACATTTAAGCCCTTGCAACTGGGCGATGATGCGTATTGCATCGTGCCTTCCAATGCCCCTTTGAAAGTGGCGGAAACATACAGCAAGTATTTTACTACCATAGAGCCGCCTACCATTATCAATCAAATTCGAGGGGGCAAAATGGTGCGGTACTTTAAAATATACCGCCTTCGGCAATGCAGGCAATTGCCGCCACCTGTTTTGCAATAGAATGTAGCCACTAAACTACAAAATCACCAAACCCTTTTTCTTCTTTATCCCCTTTGTGCCCCTTTGAGTTTTTGTGCCTTAGTGGCGAAAAAATACTTACTCCCTCTTTCCCAAAATATTAAAACTCATCCTATGATAAGGCGTTGACCCATGTGCTGCTATTGCATCCCTATGCACCTGCGTTCCATAGCCTTTATTTTTTTCCCAGCCGTACAATGGGTAGCTTTCGTGCAGGGTTTTCATATACGCATCCCGGTAGGTCTTGGCAAGTATGCTTGCTGCGGCAATGTTGGCATATTTGCCATCGCCCTGCACTATGCAGGTATGCTGGATAAAAGGGTAGGGTGTAAAACGGTTGCCATCTATCAGCAGCAAGCCTGGGGTAATGGTTAGCTGCGCAATTGCCAGGTGCATGGCTTTAAAAGAGGCTTTCAGGATATTGATACGGTCTATTTCTTCATTGCTTACCATAGCGACGGCATAGCACATAGCATTAGCTTCTATATATGCTCGCAATTGATCCCTGTCTTTTTCCTTTACTTGCTTGCTGTCGTTTAGCAAAGGGTGGTAGAAATCAACTGGTAAAATAACCGCCGCCGCAAACACCGGCCCTGCATAGCATCCCCTGCCAGCTTCATCGCACCCAGCTTCTGGTACTGTTGTTTGATAGGTATTGATGAGCATTAGATAAAATTGTTTGGCAAATTTTGTAAACCAACCTATTAAGGTTTGAAAATATTTTGAATGCCCGTATGATAGCCATTTTTTATTTCTACAAAAAGACACATTATTTGTCACATACCATCCGAAAAATCTTGTATGCACCCATTTCAATCATATTGTTTGAGGGGTTCTATATGCAGTAATAAAAGAGTAAAGCATAAACAATTGCGGCGATTAAATCTCTAAAACACCGCCTATTTGCGGTAATATGTAAATCCATCAATTAAAGCAATGGTCAAATAAAGCAATGGTCAAATAAAACAATGGTCAAATTTTACTTGGGAAGTAAACCAATTTTCCGTAAAATTGGGGGGGGAAGTAAGGCATTTCAATGGCAGGGTATTTGGCCAAATGCAAGTTCTTGGCTTTAAGTTGCAAGACGAAACTAATGTAGCGAGGAGGAGATTTGAACTCCCGACCTTCGGGTTATGAATCCGATGCTCTAACCAACTGAGCTACCTCGCCATGGGGTTAAGGGCGGCAAATATAGGAGGATTTATAAAAACAGCTTTCATTTTTATTTTATGCCATGAGATTGCAAAACTTATGCACATTAAAATGGTTGGCTGAAACATCTGTTTTTCTAGTTACCCTACTTATAAACGCTTCTTTTTAAAAAGAAAATGAAGGTTGTAGTACGGATTTTTTTTGAATTTGGGAGATAAAAATGTTAAGATAAAAATTTATTGCCAAAATTTCCTACCAAACCTTACCTTTGCCATCCTTTATTTTGGGCTAATTAGCATTTTAGGGGTTGTTTTCCTGTGCAAACAGGCTTATAATCTATTGATTGCAAGGCTTTTACAGGCTGTTAACACTTGATAAATGGTGGTTTATTTTCACAAAAAAACCGGTTTATAAAATAATATGTCAACAACTATTGTGAACAACAGGGTGAATTTTGGCAAAACTAAGCATTTGGCCGAGACTCCCGATTTATTAGACATCCAGTTACAGTCTTTCAGGGAATTTTTCCAGTTGGAAACTACGCCAGACAAGCGTAACAATGAAGGGTTGTTCCGTGTGTTTAAAGACAACTTCCCCATTACCGACACAAGGAACATCTTTGTATTGGAGTTCTTGGACTACTTTATTGATCCCCCACGGTATTCAATAGACGAGTGTATGGAACGTGGCCTTACTTACGCTGTGCCTTTAAAAGCCAAGCTGCGTTTGAGCTGTAACGATGAGGAACACGTGGATTTCCAGACTATTGTACAGGATGTATTTCTAGGCAACATCCCTTACATGACACCTCGTGGCACATTTGTGGTAAATGGTGCTGAGCGTGTAGTAGTATCCCAATTGCACCGTTCACCGGGTGTGTTCTTTGGCCAATCTACCCACCCGAACGGCACTAAAATTTACTCTGCAAGGGTTATCCCTTTCAAAGGTGCCTGGATGGAGTTTGCCACAGACATTAACAATGTAATGTACGCCTACATTGACCGTAAGAAGAAATTCCCGGTTACCACCCTTTTGCGTTCTATTGGTTTTGAAACAGACAAAGACATTTTGGCTTTGTTTGGTATGGCCGATGAAGTTCCTGCAAGCAAAGCAGAACTGGAAAAACATGTAGGTAGGAAACTGGCTGCGCGTGTACTCCGCACATGGGTAGAAGATTTCGTTGATGAAGATACAGGCGAGGTAGTTTCTATTGAAAGGAATGAAATTGTAATGGAACGTGACAGCATCCTGGATATAGATGGTGTTGACACTATTATAGAAATGGAAATAAAAAGCATATTCCTTCAAAGGGAAGATGTGGGTGGAGATTATGCCATTATCTACAATACATTAAATAAAGATACTTCGAACAGTGAGTTGGAGGCGGTTCAGCACATCTATCGCCAATTGCGTGGTGCTGATGCCCCAGATAACGAAACTGCACGTGGTATTATTGATAAATTATTCTTCAGCGACAAGCGTTACGACTTGGGCGAAGTAGGCCGTTATAAAATAAATGGTAAACTAGGTTTGGACTATGCTTTAACTAAAAAAGTATTGACCAAACAAGATATCATTGAAATTGTAAAATACCTGGTTCGTTTAACGAATGCCAAGGCTGAAATTGATGATATTGATCACTTGAGCAACCGTCGTGTAAGGACTGTGGGCGAGCAATTGTATGCACAGTTTGGCGTTGGTTTGGCCCGTATGGCTCGTACCATCCGTGAGCGTATGAACGTTCGTGACAATGAGGTATTTACCCCGGTAGATTTGATCAATGCACGTACACTTAGCTCTGTAATCAATTCATTCTTCGGTACTTCTCAGTTGTCCCAGTTCTTAGATCAAACAAACCCGTTGTCAGAAATTACGCACAAACGTCGTATTTCAGCGCTAGGGCCAGGTGGTTTGAGTAGGGAAAGGGCAGGTTTTGAGGTGCGTGACGTACACTATAGCCACTACGGCCGTTTGTGTACCATTGAAACACCAGAAGGACCAAACATTGGTTTGATTTCTACTCTTTGCGTACACGCAAAAATTAACGATATGGGCTTCATCGAAACCCCATACCGTAAAGTAGAAAACGCCAAGGTAGATACTACCCAATTGTTGTACTTAAGTGCAGAAGCAGAAGAAAACGTAAAAGTAGCGCAGTCAAACTCTCCTATTGATGATGACGGCAACTTCCTTGAAGATAAAGTAGTTTCCAGGGATACTGGTGACTTCCCAATATTAGACAAGAACGAGGTTGAATATATGGATGTTGCGCCTAACCAGATTGTTGGTTTGAGTGCCTCCCTTATTCCTTTCTTAGAGCATGATGATGCCAACCGTGCCTTGATGGGTTCGAACATGCAACGCCAGGCTGTGCCGTTGGTGCGTATGGAAGTACCTATTGTTGGCACTGGTTTGGAAGGTAAAGCTGCCCGTGATGCACGTATCCAGATACATGCAGAAGGTACAGGTGTTGTGGAGTTTGTAGATGCAAACGAAATACACGTTCGATACGACAGGAACGATTTAGACCGTTTGGTTTCTTTCGACGAAGATTTGGTTGTTTATAAATTAACTAAATTCATTAAAACAAACCAAGCTACTTGTATCAATTTACGTCCTGCTGTAAAAAAAGGACAAAAATTGGTAAAAGGCGATTTCCTCACTGAAGGTTACGCTACAAAAGATGGCGAACTTGCTTTGGGAAGGAACCTAGTAGTTGCGTTCATGCCTTGGAAGGGTTACAACTTTGAGGATGCCATTGTAATCAATGAAAGGGTTGCAAGGGAAGATATGTTTACTTCCGTTCACATTGATGAATATGAACTGGAAGTTCGCGATACCAAATTAGGTGAAGAGGAGTTAACGCCTGATATACCCAATATCAGCGAAGAAGCTACTAAAGATTTGGATGAGCATGGTATCATCAGGATTGGCGCAACTATTAAAGAAGGCGACATACTGATTGGTAAAATCACGCCAAAAGGCGAAAGCGACCCTACACCCGAAGAAAAACTATTGCGTGCCATCTTTGGCGACAAAGCGGGCGATGCAAAAGATGCTTCTTTAAAAGCACCAAACGGTACTGAAGGTGTGGTGATAGATAAAAAGCTTTTCCAACGTGCAAAGAAAGACAAGAATACGAAGGTTAAGGAAAAAGCACAGTTGGAAAAAGTAGAAAAAGCACACCATGTATTGGTTGATGAGATAAGGGAAAACCTGTTGAGCAAACTGCAAACATTGCTAAAAGACAAAACATCCCAAGGCGTTACCAACAACTTTGGTGAAGTATTGATAGGCAAAGGCGCTAAATTCAATCAAAAGAATATTTCTTCAATTGAGTTTGCAAACGTTAACCCATTAAATTGGACTGGCGAAGCAGAAACAGATCATTACATCAATACTTTGTTGCACAACTATACCATTAAGTTCAATGAGGAGTTGGGCAGGTACAAGCGTGAAAAATTCAATATCTCTATTGGTGATGAATTGCCAGCAGGTGTGTTGAAATTGGCCAAAGTTTACATCGCTGTAAAACGTAAGTTGAAAGTGGGTGATAAAATGGCGGGTCGCCATGGTAATAAAGGTATTGTGGCCAAAATTGTTCGCGCAGAAGACATGCCATTCATGGAAGACGGTACACCGGTTGACATTGTACTGAACCCATTGGGCGTACCAAGCCGGATGAACCTTGGGCAGATTTATGAAACCATTTTGGGCTGGACAGGCTTGAAACTAGGCCTTAAATTCGCTACCCCAATTTTCGATGGTGCCAGCACTACGCAAATTGAAGATTTGTGCAAGCAAGCAGGTATCCCTAGGAATGGACACACATACTTGTATGATGGTGAAACAGGTTCACGTTTTGACCAAAAAGCTACTGTAGGTGTAATCTATATGATTAAACTACACCACATGGTGGATGATAAGATGCACGCACGTTCAATCGGGCCATACAGCTTGATTACGCAGCAACCGCTGGGTGGTAAAGCACAGTTTGGTGGACAGCGTTTTGGTGAGATGGAGGTTTGGGCACTGGAAGCTTATGGTGCATCCAACATCTTGCAGGAATTGCTGACATTGAAATCGGATGACATCATTGGCCGTGCAAAAACCTACGAAGCCATTGTGAAGGGCGAAAACATCCCTAAACCAGGTATCCCAGAATCATTCAATGTATTGGTTCATGAACTAAGGGGATTAGGCTTAGATTTGAAATTTGAATAAGGAACTTAGTTTAATATTGAAAAAGGCTCATCTGTAAACAGATGAGCCTTTTTTTATGATTTTAAGTGCATTGCTTTTCCTGCTCAAAAGTAAAATAACGTTATTTTTTATTTTACTTTTTTTCACTTTAACATTCGCTAATCATTGTAATATAAAAGTAAAAGCAGGTATTTCCCTTTGGGATTCTATTATAAAACTAACAGTGCCATCCACCTAGTTTATATGGCTTAACAACCATAAGCCTTATTTTTTGACATTGCGTGATTTTTGTTGAGGAATATTAGAACAGACATTTTTTATATTAACTACTTAATACCTATGTTGTAAGCACATGCCGCAAACGTTCACGCAGATAAAGGTACTAAGCACAGCAGTTTAGCCTACCTTGGCAATGCTTTACCTTTTAAAAACGCTGTATGAAAAAAAATGCTTGCCTGCTACTTCTCTTGCTATTGGTACCCATGCAAAAAAGCCCAATATCCTTTTTATTGCCATTGACGATTTAAAACCAGTATTGGGTTGCTATGGAAATACCCTCATTAAAACACCCAATATAGACCGCTTGGCAAAAATGGGTAATTACTGCCAGCAAGCTGTTTGTGGCCCTACAAGGGCTAGTATCATGACAGGTAAACGGCCAGACTATACCAAGATATGGGACTTGAAAACCAAAATGCGGGATATGAACCCAGATATTGTTACCCTGCCGCAATACCTCATTACGCAAGGTTATACCACCGTTGGCATAGGCAAGATATACCATGCTACCATTGCCGAGAAAAATGACCAAGCCTTTTCTTGGAGCATGCCTTATATAAAAGCGAAGGATAGCGATTAGGCCAATGGTCTTGGCACAACTGCATTTGGCAGCATCAGGGGAAATAAAAAACAGAAAGGAAGCAAAGGAGGGCGACGAAAATTCCGGTGGCAAACAAGGGCCTTCTTCCGAATGCATAAATTTGCCCGATAATGCATACGAGGATGGGGCCAATGCCCTGCTTGCCAAGAAGAAAGGCTGATAAGCCTTTCTTCTTGGCCGTAGGCTACCACAAGCCGCACTTGCCGTTGGTGTCGCCCAAAAAATACTGGGATCTTTACAAGCGGGAAGACATGCCTTTGGCCAAATTCCAACAACATTCAAAGAATGGGAAAGACATTGCTTATCATAATTCAAACGAATTAAGAGTCTATACAGGTATACCTGATTTTACTACTTTTTCAGATGGCTTAAATCATATTGACCTACAACGAGAAAAACAAAAGGAATTGATATATGGCTATTATGCAGCCATTTCTTATACCGATGCACAAGTAGGCATACTACTGAATGCCCTAGATTAAATGGAGGCATTGAACAATACAATAATCGTCCTATGGGGCGACCATGGCTGGCATCTTGGCGATAATGACCTTTGGAACAAGCATACCAATTTTGAAAACGCCACACACTCCCCAATTAATTATTGCCGCACTTGGCTTCAAGGCCGGTGCCACAAAATCCCTTACGGAACATGTAGATATTTTCCGCACAGTGTGCAACCTAGCTGGCGTGCCGCTTCCTGATAGCCTAGATGGAAAAAGCCTAGTGCCCATTATGCAAAACAAGAAAGCCATGGTATAGGATTTCTCTATTAGCCAATACCCCCGCAAGCTTAAAAAAGAGGAGCAAAAACGCCAAGGTATTACTAACCCTAAAATAATGGGCTATTCCATCCGCACCGAGCTTTACCGTTTTGTATTATGGGCAAACAATGGCTTTACCAGCAAGGAACCCTTTACTAACGACCGGGTTTATGCAAAAGAATTAGACGATTATAAAAAAGACCCATTAGAAACCATAAACGTAGCCGATGATACCCATTATGCAAGCTTATCTAAAGAGATGTATGATAAAATGCTTGCTTTTTTCAAAAACAGGAAATGCTATAGGGATAAGGGCATAATATTTTATCAGCTTCTCTTTGGTTTATAGTAGGGTTGCCAACTTTCAAAAGATTGGCAACCCTTAGCATACCCATTCGCAGCATGGGAGAATGAAAAACATTACCTAGCTTTGGCTAAAGCATCCCAAATGTCAAACACACCCACAAAAACAGCCTTCGCCCCACTATTATATATAAGCAGCGGCATTAGCGATATACGTTTTTATACAAATGCCTTTGGTGCAGTCGAAATAATGCGATGGAGCAATGATGATGGCAGCCTACATGCTGCCGAACTATCAATTGATGGGGTGTTGTTCCACTTACATGAAGAAAAGCCTGCTGAAGGGCATTTAGAACCCAATAAAAACAAAGGGGTTACAACTACTATTGGTTTGTTTGTGGAAGATGTAGATGCCGTAATGCAAAAAGCCGTTGCGGCGGGTGCATTTGTAGTAACTGCTGCCCAAGATTATGATTTCGGTTATCGGCAAGGTGAAATAAAAGACCCCTTTGGGCATATTTGGTGCATACAGAAAAAAATATAACATACTGCCCATTCGTTTACTTTGCAAGCATGGCAAAAACACTAATTGTTATTGGCGGTGGGGCAGCTGGCTTCTTTTGCGCAGTAAATGCGGCACGGATGGATAGCAATTTGCGGGTACTACTCTTAGAAAAACAACAAAAACTACTAAGCAAAGTAAAGGTGAGCGGTGGCGGCCGCTGCAATGTTACCCATGCTTGTTTTGATATAGCAGAGCTAATACAGTTTTACCCACGGGGCAAACAGTTCCTGAAAAAAGCATTCCATTGGTTCAATACCAATCATACCGTTAGTTGGTTTGAGGAACGGGGCGTAACGCTAAAAACAGAAGCAGATGGGCGGATGTTCCCCAGTACTGATAATTCCCAAACAATTGTAGACTGCCTGCTGAAAGAAGCCACGAAATACAAAGTAGAAGTATATACTGGCTGCGATGTTTCGTCAATTGCACAAAAAGAAGAAAAGTGGCAAGTAAAAGCCGGAGCTGCTATCTATAATGCTGACTTTATCTGCATTGCCGCAGGCGGCTATGCCACTGCGGAAAAATTTGCATGGCTGCAACAGCTGGGGCATACAATAGAAACGCCTGTGCCATCATTATTTACATTCAATATGCTCAAAAACCCAATTAAGGAATTGATGGGTGTAAGTGTTGCCAATGCGCAAATAAAACTAATAGGCAGTAAGCTGCAAACAAGCGGCCCATTGCTCATTACCCACTGGGGGCTTAGCGGCCCTGCCGTGCTAAAATTATCAGGCTGGGGCGCAAGGGAGCTAGCCGATAAACAATACCAGTTTTCTATATTAGTTAACTGGCTACAAGATACCAACGAGCAGCAACTAAGGGAAAATTGGCAATACCTAAGAAATGAGCACGCCACACAAAAAATTGGCGGCAAAAACCCCTTTGGCTTGCCCAGCAGGCTATGGCTCTATTTTTTAGCTCTTTGCGGTATTAAAGAAGACACACGCTGGGCAGAACTGCCAAGTGCGGCACAAAACAAATTAATAGCTACGCTAACCGCACAACAATTTGATGTAAGTGGCAAAACAACCTTTAAAGAGGAATTTGTAACCTGTGGAGGTATCAAGCTAAACGAGATAGACCCAAACACCATGCAAAGCAAAAAAATAAACAACCTTTTTTTTGCCGGCGAGGTAATGGATATAGATGGCGTAACAGGCGGCTTCAACTTTCAAAATGCCTGGACAAGCGGCTGGATAGCTGCTAAGGCTATAGCTTCTTAGCTATTTTAAGTTTTGAGTTTTAAGTTTTAAATTAGGGTGGGAAGTTGTTTGAGTAGGTTATATCAATGTTATTCGCTAGGCTGACTTTGTGTGTATTTGGTAACTTTTCAAAAGTTGCCAAATCTAGCAGATTCTTACAGTAGGGTTGCCAACCTTCAAAAGCTTGGCAACCCTACTGTAAACTAAATGTAAAAATGCGCAATTCTTTTCTTTAATTCTTTCCTTCGTGCAAATTTGAGCCATTGTGCCTTAGTGGCAAATTTGCTTGCCCCCTTTAGGGGATGGGGGTACAATAAAAAGCCACGATATTAATATCGTGCCTTTTTGTGGTTGGGTTACCAGGATTCGAACCTAGACAGACAGAACCAAAAACTGTAGTGCTACCATTACACAATAACCCAATCCTTATCCAACTGTTATATTGGATGGAGTGCAAAAATAGGGATGCTAGGGTATAGAACAAAATTTTTTTATGGATACCTTTGTTTTCTCTACTGTTTTCTTTTTTTTGGCTTAATGTCTATATGGTAAACACTACCATAAAACTTAATTTAGCAAAGCTTTATCAAGCAAAGCCTTTGCCATTTCTTTTAGTGTTACTGGCACATACACTTCTATATCGCCAAAATTCAGGTAGCTGCTGTCTAGCTTGTTCAGCACCTGCACGGGTATATGGTTTTCTTCCAGCATCCCTTGCACTATGCTAGCTTCGGTATAACTCCTTGTTTTGAGTAACAAATGCCATTCTTTCATGTGGTCAATTAAAAACTTGCTTTTTCAGCCAATAAATCCTCGCTTTTCCTTTTGAAATTAATCATCAATGCCACTAAAAAAACAATGCCGCCAAGGCCTAGCCAAGTAGGGAAATGGTCTTCTAAGGCATCTTTCATGGGCTTGCCTTGCAGCGAAAATATATACAAAGAGGTAACTGCAATGGCGTTGTTCAAAAAGTGGGCAAGTATATTTAGCCATATATTTTTACTGTAGTAATACAACAAGCCCAGCACAACCCCCAAGCTAGCCCGGGTTAAAAAGCCATAATAACTCATGTGGATGGCGCTAAAAACAATGCTGGTAATAATGATGCCCAACCAAGCATTGCCAAACCAGCTAACAAGCAGTTGCTGCATGGTGCCCCTAAAAAACAATTCTTCTACCAAGGCAGGCGTTAGGGCTATTACCAGCAGTGCCACAAAATAGTCTTTAATATTCTTCATTTTTGCCATAGCTTCCACCTGCCCTGCATATTGGTCCTCTGCCTTCCTGAAATAAGCAGCCCAGTTTTTGGGTATTGGTATCATTTCGTTCCATTCACCCAATATGCTGCCTACAAAAATAGCCGCCCAAGCTATTAATATCACCAGCCCTATTTGCTGGATAGAAATGGTTTTGTTGAACCCCAAATAGGCCAAAGGCTTTTTATGTACAATTAACGCAAAGAAAAATGCCGGCAGGAAAAACATAAAAACAGTGGTTACCAGTTGCAGAACTTTGGCAGCATTAGCATTCTCTGGTTGCATGATTACTTTGTCCAGCTCAAACAAATTAGCCGTTGGTACCATTATCTTTACAATAATTACAGCTACAAGGCTGCCCACAACAAGCCCACCGCCCGCAAGCCCTAAAAACAATGCAAACTGTGTCCAGTAGTTCATAGGCTCAGGTGCATATTGCCCATATTGCCGTTTGTAATAAATAGGGTTGTTGGAGATATTGTGAGGATTGGTTGACGGTATCAATTCATCTTGTTCGTCCATAAAATAATTTTGCGTGTACTTTTGCACAAAGATAAGGGCTTAGTCGTCAGTCGTCAGTCGTCAGTAAAATGAAGTAAGATAGGCTAATTTTTATGCAAGGCAATAGACGAACCATAAGACAAGCCCTGAAAGGGCGGAATATGTTAGCGGAGGGTGAAGCCCTCCGTAAAATGCCGCAGGCATGGCATATTGGTAGACTCATAATTCATAATTCCTAATTAAAAGAACGTGGTTTTCATAGATAAAATACAATTGCCCGATTTCCCATTGCTTTTAGCACCAATGGAAGACGTAAGCGACCCGCCTTTCAGGGCGGTGTGCAAAGACAATGGGGCAGACCTGATGTACACCGAGTTTATTAGCAGCGAGGGGCTAATACGGGATGCCATTAAAAGCAGGCAGAAACTGGATATTTTCGATTACGAACGACCTGTTGGCATACAAATTTTTGGCGGCGATGAGGATAGCCTAGCCCTTGCAGCTAAAATTGTAGATGTTACCAATCCGGACTTGCTGGACATTAATTATGGCTGCCCAGTAAAAAAAGTAGCCTGCAAAGGGGCAGGGGCAGGGGTGTTGAAAGATATTGATTTAATGATTAGGCTTACTACGGCCGTTATCAAGTCAACCAGCTTGCCCGTAACCGTGAAAACACGCCTTGGCTGGGACGAAGACACCAAGAACATAGAGGAAGTGGCTGAGCGGCTGCAGGACTGTGGTATAAAAGCACTGGCCATACATGGCCGAACCCGCAGCCAGATGTACAAGGGCGAGGCCGATTGGGCATTGATTGCCAAAGTAAAAAACAACCCCCGCATACACATACCCATTTTTGGAAATGGGGATATAGACAGCCCTCAAAAGGCCGTGGACTATAAAAACCGCTTTGGCGTAGATGGGGTAATGATAGGCCGTGCCGCCATTGGCTACCCGTGGATATTCAGAGAAGTGAGGCACTACATAAACACTGGCGAGCTGCTGCCCAGCCCTACCGTGGATGAACGGGTAGAAGTTTGCAAAAAGCACTTGCGCAACTCTATACTTTGGAAAGGTCCTGTGGTAGGCATCAACGAAATGAGGCGGCACTATGCCAACTACCTGAAAGGCCTACCCAACATAAAAGAGTTTAGGAACAGGCTGGTAACGCTAAAAGAAATGGAAGAAGTAGAAGCAGTGCTAGACGAGCTAAGCATACACTACCAAGGCTTTGAAATAGCTCGCAGCCCGATAGAACTCATTAATTACCACGAAAAATGCCCTGTTTAAGGGCGTATGCAATACGCCCTTTCGCTAACCTTTATAGGGTTACAAACCCTATAAAGGTTTTGTTGCTACTCACCACATCGAATATGCTTTTTAGCCACAAAGGCTCAAAAACACGAAAAAAAGAAGGTTAAAATGCATTGATAACATCATTTTTCTTTTGCCCTTAAAACTTTGTGCCGCTTTGTGTCTTGGTGCACTCGTGGCAAATTAACCAAACTTGCACCTAAGTAGTAACGCCAACGCTTATATTTGCCTTCTTTTTATAAAGGATATTGCATGAAAGGAAAGTATTTAGCACTCATTATACTATTGGTAATTGTTGCCGACCAAACAATGAAATTCTATATCAAGCTGCATTTTTTTGCCGGGGAGGAGCATGATGTACTGGGTACTTGGTTCCGCATCCATTTCATAGAAAACGAAGGCATGGCTTGGGGCTGGAAATTCGGTGGCGATATAGGCAAGATAATCCTCACCCTATTTAGGCTGGTAGCAGTAATATGGGGTGTTTTTATACTAAGGGATTTTATTACAAAAAAATACCACACAGGCTTTATCATCTGTGCAGGGCTCATTTTTGCAGGGGCATTGGGCAACCTGATAGACAGTATGTTTTATGGCCTAATATTCCAAAATAGCGACCCTTTTATACAAAATGTAGCCAAAATATTCCCCAAGGGAGGAGGCTATACCAGTTTTTTGCATGGCAAAGTGGTTGACATGCTTTACTTCCCCCTTATAAGTACCACCCTGCCAACTTGGGTACCTTTTTGGGGTGGCAAACAATTCGACTTTTTCGAGCCTGTGTTTAATATTGCCGATGCTTCCATTTCCATTGGGGTAATGATAATCCTCGTTTTTCAGAATACATTTTTCAAAAAAGAATTGGAAGGGTATATTGTTAATGATGTTGATACAGGCCAAACTACAAATACAGGAGTTGCTAACAACCATGCTGAATAGCCCGGGCTACTATTCGCCACATAGGCACATATAACGAGCAAGGTATTGCCTGCAGGCAGGGGCATAGTGCTGGGTAAAGCCCGGAACCGAAGCCCAGTGATTGCCATATTGCCGATTTTTTTTCCATAGCCAAATATATAACGCACAGACCGTACAAAAGCTAAATAGAAAAGAAAAAGATGAAGTTTGTTCCGTCACGCCCTGCTTGCGGCAATGCCCATGTAAGTAGCCGTTTTGTGTACGGGGTGTCCCATTTTGTGTTTTGTGAAACCCCAAACGGTGTCCACCTGTGAACGACCATTGTAAAGCCACAAGATTTATGGAAAAGTAAAACTTTTTGAAAGCCTAAAGCCTGCCTAATGCCTTCTTTTGTGCTCTTTTCAGGGTTATTTTTTTAATTTTCAACTTTTTAGGTTGTTTATTTGATGTAACTCATTGATATACAGTTGTTTTATTTATTAATGACGAAGGGGTTATAGTGATTTATTGTGGATTTAATGATGATTTATTGTGTATCATTGTGGATTTATCGTGTATCAATGAGGATTTATGATGTATTAAAAATGATTCTTTTTAGGTTGCCAAGTCCGCTTATTGGTAAATCGCTGTAAATTAGTCTACCGTAAGGTATAGTCCAAAACTAAAATCCTATATGGGGGCATATTTCCCCCATGAGCATCCCAAAATTCCCCCATATAGGTTGGGGACAAGTGGGACGAGGAGACTTTGTCAAGCTACAAGCTGTGTCAACCTGTGAGCGTTTTTTGGTTCCACAAACTGCCTGGGCAGGTTGTGGAACCAGGTTTTGCCAAGTTGCCTTGGTCTGCTGTTTGGGATTGTCCAACCAGTTTTGCTGTGTCCTATTTTCCCTCTCTTATATAGTGCAAACGTGTTTTGTTTGTCGCCGAAAGTTGCAAAAGTAGTCCGCAAAAATGGCTACCAACACTTGGCTTTAAGCGAGTAAAAAAGAAAGGAAACATATTGTAAGCTATCTTCTTTATAATACTTTTAAAATAATTTTCCCCATTCCCGAATAAGGCATTTTTCATTTTATAAGCCTTTTTGCACTGTTCTTTGTGTCCTTAAAGTGAAACGTTTTACCTTAAAAAGGGTTTTCTTTGTGCTTCTTTGCGCAAAATCTTTGTGTTCTTTGTGGTTAAATAATCTTTTAGGAATTAACCTGATTGGGGAAAGTTATTTCGAAAACATAAGTATGTGGCAAATTGAACAAAATTGCATTTGAGTAGCAACCAACACTTACATTTGTCGCCTGTTAAAAGAAAATTATGGTTGATGTTATTCTGGGGCTGCAATGGGGCGATGAAGGAA
Source organism: Parasediminibacterium schistidii (assembly GCF_046546515.1). Classification (NCBI taxonomy): domain Bacteria; kingdom Pseudomonadati; phylum Bacteroidota; class Chitinophagia; order Chitinophagales; family Chitinophagaceae; genus Parasediminibacterium; species Parasediminibacterium schistidii. Next base: position 91,491 of record NZ_JBKHKJ010000017.1, read on the forward strand.
AAGGCAAGATAGTTGACTTTTTTGCCCCCAATTACGATATAGTTGCCCGCTTCCAAGGTGGGCCAAATGCTGGTCATACATTGTATGTGGGCGATACCAAAGTGGTACTACACCAAATACCTTCGGGTATTTTCCACCAAAACACTACCAATATTATTGGCGGCGGCGTGGTGCTAGACCCGGTAACCCTAAAAAGAGAGTGCGACAAAGTGGCTTCTTTTGGCATAGACGTAAAGAAAAACTTGTTTATATCAGAGCGTACCAACATTATTATCCCTACGCACCGTGCTTTGGACAAAGCCAGCGAAATGCAAAAAGGCGATAGCAAAATTGGCTCCACGCTAAAAGGCATAGGCCCGGCCTACATGGACAAGACAGGCAGGAACGCTATAAGGGTTGGCGATTTGCTAGACAAAAGTTTTACATCCCAGTACATAAAACTTCGCCTGAAGCACCAAAAATTGCTGGATAATTTCCACTTTATAGAAGATATTTCCAGTTGGGAAGACGAGTTTTTTGAAGCGTTGGAATTTTTACGTACCCTAAATGTGGTAAACAGCGAATACTTCATCAACAACCAAATAAAAGCGGGCAAAAAAGTATTGGCCGAAGGGGCGCAGGGAAGTATGCTTGATATAGATTTTGGCACTTTCCCTTATGTAACTTCTTCCAACACCATTTCTGCTGGCGTATGCACTGGTTTGGGCGTATCGCCAAAATTGATTAAAGAAGTATTGGGCGTTACCAAGGCATATTGCACCCGTGTTGGCAGCGGCCCCTTCCCTACCGAACTTGAAGACGCCACAGGAGAAGAATTAAGAAAGCTGGGTAGCGAGTTTGGGGCAACCACAGGCCGCCCAAGGCGGTGTGGCTGGATAGACCTCGTTGCACTAAAATACGCCTGCATGATTAATGGTGTTACGAAAGTAATCATGACAAAAGCAGATGTTTTGGATAGCTTTGAAGAATTAAAGGTTTGTACAGCTTATAACATAAGTGGGAAAGTAACTGAAGAAGTGCCATTCCAAATATCCAAGGTGAAAATTGATCCAGTTTTGGAAGCCCACAAAGGTTGGAATTGCGACACTACTGAAATAAAACAGGCATTAAATTTGCCCGTTGAAATGTCTAATTACATTAATTTTATCAACCAGTACGTTGGTGCACCTGTTAAATATGTGAGCAACGGGCCTGGAAGGGAGCAAATTGTAGCGTTGTAAGTTATTTGCCCCTCTCCCCTAAAGGGTGATAAAATTTACCCCTTTAGGAGACAGAAGCAAAAATATATTTGGTTAATACAATTTTCATTTGAATTTTTACAGTCTAAAAAACTTATTAGAACATGGCTATTAAATCTGATAAGGATGCAAAATCCACAGGAAAGAAGAATGCGGCCGAGAGCCCTTCACCAAAAGCAACCCCAAAAAGCAAGAAGCAATTGGAGGATGACGATGATGACGATTTAGATAATGATGATGACGATGTAAAGCCCGCTAAGAAAGGGGCTGCAAAAGCATCTGCTAAAAAAACGAAAAGTGATGACGACGATGAGGACGAGCCAGAAATTGAAGACGACTGGAACAAGTCGGACGATGATGAATGGGATCCCGACTTTGACGAGTTTGACATCCCTAAGTCTAAAGTTGGCAGCAAAAGCACTACCCCTAAAAAGGCAGGTGCAAAAAAAAGTAAAGACGAGGATGAGGATGACTTTAAGCTAGACGAAGATTTTAACGAATTTGACCTGTTTGGCAAAGGCGGCAAAGGCGGTTTTGATGATGACGACGATGATTTTTAGGCATTTTATACCGTAATTGTTAATAATAACAGGATTGGGCATTTATACTATATAAAATTTCCCGATCCTGTTTTTCTTAATCCTTTTGTGCTACTTTGAGTCTTTGCGCCTTTGAGGCAACTTCTTTTATGCTGCTTGAAGTGTACAATATTCATCTTGGTATAAAAGGTTTTGTAAGCAGTGCAAAGAAAAACAAGGGCATTCCCCATAACAAATTTTCAAGAAGTAAAGCAACAACTGCTGTATTGGGCTAACCAATATAGCAGTTGTTCTTTTTTAGATAGCCATCACTATGTCTCTGTCCACCAAAACGTAGAATGCCTTGTGGGGGTTGGTGCTATCAATACATTTTACCCACAGGAAAATGGCCAACAAGCCCTACAGGAGTTTATAGATACTACCAACGACTGGCTATTTGGGCATATTGCTTATGATTATAAAGATGTACTCAACCCTGCATTGGCAAGTAATGGCGTGGACAAGGTTGGCTTTGAAAAAATACATTTTTTTCAACCTGAAATTGTATTGCAACTATCGCTAACTGAATTGCGGATTGAAAGCCTTACGGAGGCCCCGGAAACGATTTTTCAGAGAATTATAGCAATACAGCCAGTCAATAACAAACTTCCACAAACTTCTTTGAACATCAAATCATCTATTACCAAGAAAGCATACCTGCATAGTATAGAAAAACTTCGGCAACATATCTTAAGGGGCGATTGCTATGAGCTTAATTTTTGCCAGGAATTTTTTGCTACTAATGCAGTTATCAATCCACTGGATGTGTACAACCAGTTGATGCAATTATCGCCCAACCCATTTTCCTGCTATTATAAAAACGGCGACAAATACTTGCTTTGTGCCAGCCCAGAACGGTATTTGCAAAAAAAAGACTGCCAACTCATTTCACAGCCCATAAAAGGTACTTTTAAAAGGGATATTGGCAATGCAGGGGCAGATAGCAAACTTAAACACCAGCTATACAATAGCAGTAAAGAAAGGGCAGAAAATGTAATGGTAGTTGACTTGGTAAGGAACGACCTAAGCAAAATATGCAAGGAAGGTAGCGTGGCGGTAACCGAGTTGTTTGGCATTTATACCTTTCCGCAAGTTCACCAAATGATTTCTACTATTGCAGGGGAAATAAAGGATGGCATTGGCTTTTCCGATATACTGGCAGCTACCTTCCCCATGGGCAGCATGACGGGTGCACCCAAGAAAAGAGTAATGGAGTTAATCAACCAATACGAAGCTGGGCAGCGTGGCTTGTATGCTGGGGCCGTAGGCTATATTGCACCCAATGGCGATTTTGATTTCAACGTGGTTATCCGCAGCATTTTGTACAACGCCACCAACCAATATCTTAGCTACCAAGTTGGTGGAGGAATCACGTTTTACAGCAATGCGGAAGAAGAATACAAAGAATGCTTGTTGAAAGCCGAAGCGATAAGGAGGGTTCTAGGATAATTATTTAGAGTCTATTTCGTTAACTAGAAATTGCTAATCTGATCCCAGAATCCTTATAACATTGATTAGTCAAATAATTTTATACATTTAAACACACGAAACCGATATACTTAATGGGTTGGTCTTTATATCTTTCTAAGTCTTGTAAAGCAAATAACTAACAAAAGCCAGCTTTGTATTGGTGAAATTGCTAATTATTTCATCTGTGCTATACCTTTACCATGTATTAATGAATGGAAGATGAAAGTTGCTAAAAGTTTTACAAGTTACGTATGGTTTGTGCTGGTAGTTGTTTTTTTGGTAATTGTTGCAGGCAGTGTTGTGCGAACCACCCAAAGCGGCATGGGCTGCCCAGACTGGCCTACTTGCTTTGGCAGTGCCATACCCCCAACAGATGCGCAGCAGGTTGCTTTTCAGCCCCGCCATTTGTATAAAAAGGGACAATTTATTATTTATAAAGACAGTTTGAAATATGCAAAAGAAAAATTTATTAGTGGTTTTGCTTATAACCCTGCCTATTGGAAGCAGTACGAAAAGCACAATAATGCCACATTCAGCGTGCTGCATACTTGGATAGAGTATATCAACCGCTTGCTGGGTGCATTGCTCGGCATATTTGTATTAATCCAGTTTGCATGGAGCATTCCATATTTCAGGCATCAACCGGCTATCGTGCTGCTCAGTTTTTTGTTGGTATTGCTAACTGGCTTCCAAGCATGGCTGGGCAAAACAGTGGTTGACAGCAACCTAGCTCTGCTAAAAATAACCATCCATATGTTTGGGGCTTTGGCAATGGTGTTTGTTAGTCTAGCAATCTTGTTTCAGGCCAGTGGGCGGCATTGGGTAAAAGCACCTAAAAAAATAGTACTGCTTACTGTTCTCTTAGGTGTTATTGTTTTGCTGCAACTGCTGCTGGGAACGCAAGTAAGGGCAGAAATAGACCATATTGCCGAGCATTTTAACTACCTGAATCGTAGTGGATGGATCAGCGAACTGAACTTCTGGTTTTATATACACCGCAGTTTTTCCCTAGTGGTGGCGGGGCTTAGTTTTTATATATTCTTTCTGTCGCGCATTAGGCCTAATGCTTCTGTGCTGGCACAGCGGTTTATATTTGTTGTTATCTTGGAAATAATTGTGGGCGTAGTGCTTGCTTATGCCGATTTTCCACAAGCGGCACAGCCTGTACACCTACTATTATCGTCTGTTTTGATAGCATTGGTTTTTAATAGTATATTGAGACTGAAAATTGAAAGATGAAAAAGTGGCTCATCGGTTTTTGGTACAGCTTGCCCATACAACTATTCTTCCTTCATTTCAGGAAGCACCAGGTGTTTTTACTATTTTGGTATATTCTGTTTGCCACTATTGCCGGTCATTTTTTAAATACTTATGGTGCTGTTGCCTTGTTCCTTTCCCCAGAATATCTTGGTGAGGTAAATTTTTTTAGTACAGCTATTGTAGGCATGTGCGTAGGTGTTTTTATAATGAGCTGGAACATCACCACGTTTATTTTACATGCACATTACCTGAAATTTTTAGCCACTACTGCCCAGCCATTTTTAAAATACTGCATCAACAATGCTATCATACCTTTAATATTCCTGATTTTTTATTTTATAAAAGCCATCCCTTACGAGCATAAGGAAGAATATAATAACTGGTTGCAAATTTCAGGGCTTGTACTGGGTTTTCTTGTTGGTTTTAGCCTAGCCATTTTAATTGCCTTCCTGTATTTTTTTACGGCCGACAAAAGCATTTACTACAGCATGGCCCAGATGATAACAGTGGCCAACAAGCAATATGATGAGGAACTAATTAGCAAGCCATTGCCTGCACACAAAGATGAATTTAGGGTAGATTGGTTTTTGAGTGCTGCTTTTAGCCTACGGAAGCCAAGGGACACAAGGCACTACAGCGAGGAATTTTTAGACAGCCTTGCCCAGCGGCACCATTTTGCGGCTGTGTATGCCATATTGGTGGCGTTCATTTTCCTTGTGGTAGTAGGCTTTTTTTCTGACAAGGCATTTTTCCAACTGCCGGCTGCTGCAAGCATCGCTATTTTGTTTGCTATTTTAATAGGCGTGTCCGGTGCTTTTTCGCTGTTCCTGAAAAGCTGGAGCATACCAGTGGTAGTATGTATATATATTATATTTAACTATTTGTATGTAAACGAAATATTCGACCCTCGCAACAAAGTATATGGCCTGCACTACCCACCTAAAAAGGAAAGGGCTGTTTACAGCCCACACACCATAGACTCCATTGCCAGCTATGCGAACATGGAGGAAGACAGGCAGCATTTTCTGCAAGTATTGAATAACTGGAAGCAACGGCAGCATACCGATAAGCCAACGGTATTCATTATTAACGTAAGTGGGGGCGGCAGCCGCAGCGCAGCTTTTGCCATGGATGCCCTTCAACGGATAGATAGCCTGCTGCATGGTAGGCTAATGCCCCAAACCATATTGATAAATGGGGCAAGTGGGGGCATGTTGGGGGCTGCCTATTACAGGGAACTGTATTTACAAAAAATAAAAGGCAACAAAAACATTAACCTGCAAAACCCTGAATATGCCAGCAACATTTCAAAAGATTTACTAAACCCACTTTTTTCTTCTTTTGTGTCAAGGGATATGCTAGGACCGGTACAAAAAATTAGCCTAAACGGCAACGATTATGTAAAGGATAGGGGCTATGCCTTTGAGCAGCAGTTGAACAAAAACACGGATGGCATACTGATCAAGCAACTAAAAAGTTATACTTATTTAGAGGAGCAAGGCATTGTGCCGGTTATGATTTTTAACCCTGTAGTAAGCAGAGACGGCAAGAAAATGATTATCAGCACCCAGCCGTTCCGCTTTTTGATGAAGCCCCCCATTGACAGTGCAAGAAGAGCAGCTTACGAAGCAGATGCCATTGATTTTAACCGTTTTTTTGCAGGGCAGTCTGCCATGGATATTTCTATGCTTAGTGCCCTGCGCATGAATGCTACTTTCCCTTATGTACTGCCCAATGTATGGCTGCCCAGCAACCCCATTATTGACGTAATTGATGCAGGGCTAAGGGATAATTATGGGCAGGAAACTAGCCTAAGGCTAATAGAAGCATGTAAAAGCTGGTTTCAAGCAAATACGGCCAACCTTGTCTTGATCCAAATAAGGGACACGCCCATAAACGACTGGAACCAGCCACAAGAAAGCAATACCATACTTAGTTTTTTTACAAACCCTTTGTTGTTCCTGCAAAACAATTGGTTTAGCATACAAGACTATTACCAGCACGACCAGCTAGAGCATTTGTACGAGAGCTATGGCAGTGGGTTTAAAAAAATATGTTTCCAATATATACCTGGTAAAGATGCTAAACCAGCAGGGCTTAGCTTCCACCTTACCAGCGCAGAGAAGAAAGATATTGCAGCTTCCTTAAAAGACAGTGCCAATATTGCCGCTATGCAGCAACTGCAGCAAATAGTTCAGCACTAAAAAACGATTGGTAATACCTTAAATAACTTCTCCGTATAGTTAATTGAGATTGATATGACACAGCGAAAGCATAGGGATCCATTAGCTATAAATACCTCCCTAATTTGCTTTTAGTATCAAAAATATCGAGTTTTAAGCCCAAACTAACCTGTAATGTGTATTTTTTACGCTTTGGCAACCATATTACATAATTTACCGTACTTATTTGAAAGGCCTTTTAAAAAATTTATTTTCTTATCAGTATGCAGACATAATTAAGTTAATACTATTTATTTTAGAGACCTCACCCCAACCCCTCTCCGAAGGAGAGGGGCAAGAACGAAACCCTCTTAGAATTATATTAAGATAATTATGGCTTATTACTTCTATTTAATTAGCTGTCCCCTAGTTTAAGGGATTGTGCAAGTGTGCAGGAAGCATCATCTTTGTGTAACAATCAATCAAAAAGATTTCAATATTATTCACACAAAAAAATTATTTTATGTTTACAGGTTTTAAAATGAACGTTGCCATTATTGCAACCGTAGGCGTAATTATCACATCTACTATCACCGCCCCCTTTACCAAAATTTTTGGCAAGCACTACGAGGCTAGCAAAGACTTTTCGTGCTGCAAAAAAGATGCATTGGTGCTGCACCACTACTACACGGTAAGCGTGTTCTGGATAACTGTAGCCGATGGCTACACAGAAGAAAACACTGGCAAGCAAGCCCCAGGCGGTTGCGTTATCAGGTGCAACGACTAGGTTATACTAGTAATGAAATATTTAAAAAAAATTTAAAGCTTCCAAAACCGGGAGCTTTTTTATTGCGTATATGTGAGGGTAAAAGGAATTTTTTTTAAAATAGCAATCAATTACTGCAGTTATTGCAGAATGGTTGTTTTTCCAAAAGAGCTGCTTCTGTTCCAAGCATTTTATAGGGCTTGGTTTAGCTTCAATTTTGTTTTCAAAAATTAAAAATTCCAACTTCTTTCACAAACGAAAAAATTAAATGCTATGCTTGCAGGTTTAAAAATGAATGTTGCCCTTATTGCCGCAGTTGGTATCATCATTACAGCAACTATTACAGCACCTTTTACAATGATGTTTGGAAAACATTATGAAGCCAGCAAAGATTTTTCGTGCTGCAAAAACGACCAGTTGGTACTGCACCACTACTACACCGTAAATGTACTTTGGGTAACAGTAGCAGATGGCTATACAGAAGAAGAAACGGGAAAGCAAGCCCCGGGCGGCTGCGTTATCAGGTGCATTTATTAGTAGTTACTAGTACACTAGTCTAGAAATTTAAGCTCCATTTCAAATCTTCGCTGTTGCCTAGTGTAGTAATATCTATTTAACCCCCGTTTTAAACCCGGATTTTGCAGTTGAAATCTATTGCAAGCCACAAATACTTCAAACACAAGCATTTGCTTGATTTTTTTTCCTTGCCATAGTACACTATGTTTTCGACCAAAAATTCGGCTCAAATACTTGTCTTTATTGCATTTGAGCCTTTCTTAACGAAGTCAACTGCAAAATCCGGGTTTAACAACTACCGCTAAAAAAAGGCCTAAGCCTTTATAATATAGGCTTAGGCATTTTTTATTAACTCAACTAAAGAAAAACAGCCCTAATTAGCCCCGTTTGCAGCGTACTTCCACCAATTAGACAAGCTGTTGCAAGTTTTAAATTCATTGTCTATGGTAATAAAATAGGTAGGTAAATGCTCTTTAAACCATTTCTCTAGCGTGGCTTGTTTTTTTTGTTCCAATGCCCTTGCTGCTACTCTATTGTAATCGTCTTTCAGGTTTTCCCTGTGTGGTTGTGTCCTGTTTTTTAAATATACAATGCGCACCATTTTTCTGCCCCTTTCGTCTGTATAGATAGATGGCTTGGAAATTTGCCCCGGTTTCAAGTCTTTCAACACTATAACCAAATCTTTGTCTAGCTGATCAATATTCAGGAAAGAAGAGCCGTCCCTTGCGGTTACGTTGCCCCCACTAAACTTACTGTTCTCATCGTCGCTAAATTTGTCAACAGCCTCTCCAAATGTAATTTTTCCTTTCACTAGTAAGTTCCTTACAGTATCCAGCTTGTCAACAGAAATTTTTATTTCATCGTCTGTTACGGGTGGTATTTTTAATATGTGCCTTACAATGGCATCATCGCCAGAGCGGCTTACCATCTGGATAATATGGTAACCAAACTTGGTTTTAATAACGTTTGAAATTTGTCCGTCTTTCAGCCTAAAAGCAGTAGCCGTGAAAGTAGGGTCAAACTCTTTGTTGGTACGGTTAATGTTGTATTGCCCACCATTGTCTTTGCTGCCCGGGTCTTCCGAGTACAGCTTGCACAGTTGTTCAAATTTTTTGCCTCCACTTTCTATTTGGCGCTTGTATTCGTACAATTGTTTTATGCAGTACTCTTCTATTTCCTTGCTTGCCTTTGGCTGTGCCTGTACTTGGCTTAGTTCTATTTCGCTTTCATAAAAAGGCAAGCTGTCCTTTGGTATCTTATTATAGTACGCCTTGGCTTCGGTAGGTGATATTTTTATCGATTCCAATATTTTCCCCCTCATTTGGTCTGCCAGTTTCCTTTCTTTAAATACCTGCCTAAAATCTTCTTTAATCTGATAAACTGTTCTTCCCGCTACTTCCTCCAGCACGTCTTTGGAGCCATAAGCGTTTATAAAACCACGTATTTGATTGTCTAACCCAGCTTCTATTTCGTCTTCACTTACAGGAAGGGAGTCTTTTTCTGCCTGCAATACCAGAGCTTTTTGTATTAGCTGCCCTTCTAAAAAAGCGCATTCTGGGTTGGCAGGCAATTGTGCCTCTTGGCCTTGCCTTTTATAGTCGGCTATGGCATTGGTAATGTCTGAGCGAAGTATTATTTTATCGCCCACTTGGGCTACAATTTTATCGGCAAGCACTTTTTTTACCTGTGCGTTAGCACCAAGGCAAGCCAGTAAAATGATTGTGCCCAACAAATATCTTTTCATAAAAACCTTTTAATTATTTAAAATTTTGAATTTTGAATTTTAAATTATAGACCCAAAAGACCTATTGATATTTCAAATGATATAGCTTCCTTTCATTCAAAATTTAAAATTCAACATTCAAAATAACCCTAATCGAACCTTTTCACTTTTACAAACCAGAAATCCCTATAGCTAAAGGCAGCGTTTACCTGAAAGTAATTTTCTTGTATCAAGCCGCCTGTTGTGGTTCCCCGCCTGCCTATTTCTGCACCTAGCTGCACGCCTAAATTATTTTTGAACGAATTAAAACCTCCGCCAACCGTTACCCCATAATCGGTAATTTGCTGTCCACTGATGCGCAAGTAAGAATTGTCGTAAAAAAAGCCAGCTTGTATAAAATTTTTCTCAAAACTAAAAAGCCCATTATACAGTTTTTTAGCAGATTCAAACCCAATGCCAAAGTGGTTACTGTTTACCAAGTTGTAGCTAAGCCCACTATAATTTAGGTTTGCCCAGTTTTGGAAAGAATAGTCTGCGGCAACGGTGTATTTGTCTTTTAGCTTAGCAGCTATGCTGCCTGCATATATGGCAGGCAATGTAAATTTCATTACTTCTGCATTGTTGTTTGGCAAAGAGGTGTTGCCATCAGTAACTGTGAGGTGGTAATTGCTGTTGATAGTAGTTTTAAAAGTAGCCGTGCCGCCTACAAACAATTGCCAGTTTTTGTTTAGTTTAGCATTGTACTGGAAACCAGGCTTGAAAGAAGGGGTGCCAATGGGTATTTTGCGTTGCGTAACCAATAAGCTGTCGCTAAAACTGGCACCAATTGTTTCTGTTTGGTTCAATTGACCAAATAAATAAGACACTTGCGCGCCCAGGGAAAAGTGCGTTGAGAATTTATAACTGCTCGCCAAAAAAAACTGGTTTACGCCACCAGTTCCTTCGTAATAAGCAGGGGCCGTAAAACTGCTGCCTTGCACGGTTTTATTGCCATAAAAAGAATAATTGGCCGTGCTGAAGGGCAATATGCCTACAGCTGCTGCCAATTTTGGTTTTATTTTTATGGCAAGTACCAGTTTCTTGAATTGCAAATCTGACGATTGATTAGCCGTTGGGGCGATAGGCGTGCCAGAATAGCTGATGGTTTTGTAGCGGGCAGCTATTTCTACATTGAAAAACCGATCGTCCAAAGCGCTATACGAAGCCGGGTTGGCATTATAAAAAAACCTATTTGAAGACAAGGCCATGCCCGCATGGCCCATGCTAGACGTTCTGTCGAAGCTGCTTTTCTCAATATCGCCTATGCCAATAATAGAATAAGGGGAGGCGTTGTTTTGGGCCAACAAACCCTGTTGCCAACAAACAATAGATACAATACTTAAAATGAGGTTCCTATTCATATATCTTGTTTGCTTACTTAACTGTTACGTAATAAATCTCCAGTATTGTTTTGCTTACAGGGTGGTACTTGCTACCAATAATAAGCCTGGAAAACTGCGTTTGCAAAGCAGGCAAAGGCGGCACTAGCAATAACCCTGTAACACCAATGGTAGTATTGTCGAAATTTGTTTTAATAAGTGCTTTTACAAAATTAGACATATCATAAGTATAGGCAGTGTTGTCGCCCAATGTTTGGTCTATGTACAAATTACCTTCCTGCGCTACCAAAGCACCAGAACTGGAATAAGTGCTTAGCGGATTACCTATGCCATTATTTATATCTGTGGTAGATACCATTACCGAAGGGGGCAAATAAAAACGGGTATCGAACGAGTTTCTTACTGGCACTACCTTTAGTTGTGCAGTTAATATCTTGGCATAATTGGGTACTTTCAACAATTCTTTCAACGAAGGGAATGTTACTTTTGCCATTACGCCAGCAGCATATTGCGAAAAAGCCCTATTGCCCAATTGCGAGCTTGGTATTATCTTGTTATTGGGCCCAATATTTTTAAGCACTGATTTGCTCCTGTCCACCATTATATTATTAAAATGGTGCTGGTTATTGGCAAGTGTAAAATCTGTATGATACTTCCCAGCACTATCAATGCCGGGTTTGTTATAGCTCAGCCGCATCACCACTTGGTCTGTACAGTTCAATATCATTTTGCTATTGGCATTGCTACTAAGCCTTAGCCCATTAAAATACTGCAAAAAACTAAAGGTGCTTTGCATGTCAAGGTCTGCACGGTTCTGCAATTTTTTGAGCAAAGTACTGCCTAGAGCATCGGAAAGCCGGATGGTAATAGAGTCGGTATAATTGGTTGGTTGAACAATTACATTTGTAAACCCAATAGGTGTTGGATAAACAGCAAATTGCCTGTTGTTGTAAAAACTATATACATTCTCGGGAAATACTATCGGCTCCGAAAGTTGGTTTACATCTATATGAAGGGGCTGGGTAGTATCGCCATAGTAACTTTTGTTGAGTTTTAAGATTAAGTAAAGCGAATCTAGCTTGGTGCTGTCATATATGGCCTGGTAAGTGGGTGGTGCTACTTCAAAAAAACATTTTGTATCTATCCGCCCAAAAGCAGTATCGTTATAGCCACCTAGCATGGTAACACCCTTTGCCGAGGTAACAAACGAATCAACATATACTGTTGACAGGTCTGCGGTGAAAGTGTCTATTTTAATAATCTGGGTGTAGTCGTTGTCTATTAATTGCTGCCCGAAGTTTATATCTACTTTCTTGCATGAAAAAACACAAAGGGACAAAAATATTGCGAAAACAAGGATTTGCTTTGATAGCATAGAAGAAATATATTAAAAGATGCTTTCAAAAGTAATATAATACATTTGAATATCGGCAATGTTATATCTGCTGCCTGTTACAGAATTGTTACTATGGATGAACGATGCTTTTATATCGACAATTAAGCTATTTTTGTCGGCAGAGCAATATCCTAAAGGCTATTCACATTTTTTTATGGAAGTTAAGTTTTTTTTATTGCATAAAGCACAGTTTGGCAGACAAAATACCGTCATTCATCAGCAAATATATGTCGAAAATCCATTTTAACTATTTGCCTAACACCGCCACTTATAATTTCATCAAAATTTTTTACATAATGAAGCGAATAAAGTACTTCTTTTTTTTACCTGCGAGCCTTTTTTTATTAACTATTGCATGCAACAAAAGCAGCAGTACAGATACACAGCAAAGTGGCAACTGGGTAACCCGCTCTGAAAGCGATGGGGCTGCTAGGTATCAAGCTGCTTCATTTGTAATTGGCGATACTGCATATTTAGGTACAGGATATGATGGTACAAATAGGCTGAACGATTTTTGGTCATACGATTCTGCGCGTGGCTGGAAACAAATAGCTAATTTTCCTGGTGTAGCACGTAATGGGGCTGTTGGTTTTGCTGTGGGCAGCAATGGATATGTTGCTACAGGCACAGATGGCAATATAAAATACAAAGATACATGGCAATATTCCCCAGCAACAAATGCTTGGGTGCAAAAAGCCGACTTTGGCGGCACTGCCCGCTATGCAGCCAGTGCTTTTGGCATCGGTGCTAATGGTTATATAACTTGTGGGTACGACAATAGCTACCTTAAAGATTTGTGGCAATACACCCCAGCAACAGATACGTGGTCTCAAAAAATAAGCTTTGGCGGTTTTAAACGCTATGCTGCTACAGCTTTCGTTTACAACAATGAGGCTTATGTACTTACAGGCATTGGTAGCGGCGGAACCAACGTGAATGATTTTTGGAAATACACACCTGCTACTGGCGCATGGACAGAATTGAGAAGGATTACCAATGTAAGTACCGATAGCTACGACGACGATTATACCGATATTGCACGCAACTATGCCGTAAGCTTTGTTATGAACAATAAGGCATACCTTACCTTGGGTACTATAAGTGGCTATACTTTAAAGACTTGGGAATATGATTTTGCAAGCGATACTTGGGCCCGAAAAACGCCATTTGAGCGTTCTGTTCGCGAAGGGGCTGTTGCTTTCACTTTAAAAAACAGGGGTTTTGTTTCCATGGGCAAAAGCAGTTCTTATTATTTGGATGACTTAGAAGAATTCCAGCCAAATGTTACTTTAAATACCAATGATTAAAAAATATTGGGTGTATGTGCTGTTTGCCTTTTCAGTAGTTGTATTTTTAGTAATGCAGGTTACCCATAAAAAGCAAGATAACCCCGATTCAGCGGTTAAAGCATTTCAGGTTGGCAATGGATGGGGCTACGAAGTTTATTTGCACAATAAAATTTTCTTGACCCAAAACAATATCCCAGCCGTGGAAGGCGATAAAGTGTTTGTAAGCAAAGAACAGGCATTGCTGGTGGGCAACTTGGTAGTTGAAAAGCTAAGCCACCACAAAGGTTTGCCATCAGTTACTGTAAAAGAATTAGACAGCCTCGGCATAGCTAGGTAATAATATAGAATACTAAAAAGAGGTTAATGAACATTCATTAACCTCTTTTTATGTATACCATAAAAACCGGTTTTTAGCACTATCTTACATTTACGTTAATACAAGCAATACATAGTATGATCCATTTTTATATTGTACACCACCAGCTGTCCGAGGCTGTTTTTTTGCAAGCCTACCTTTCCACCACAGATTTCTCCAACAATGTGCTGGTGGTAGATGAGGCCGCCTTGCTTGGTACCCATACGGATCAGCCTGCTGCTATTATATGCTCTATACCTTCGCTGACAAACAATATTTTAAAATGGCTAAAAAAACTGCACAATCCCCCCTTGCTTATATGCTGTGGCACAGGGGCAGAAATTGAAAATATCGTGAACACGCAGCAGGTGTTTGCCTACCTGCAAACGCCCGTAAGCCTAGAAAGGGTACTATCGCTAAAGAAAAATATCCACGATTACCTTTTCCAAACAGCAAAACCAGAACTGGCAGAAAAGAAAAATTTTGTTTTTGTAAAGTCCGATTACAAACTGATAAAAATAAACCTTCAAGAAATTTTGTTCTTGTCTGGCCTAAAAGATTACACCCAAGTGTTTTTAAAAAATAAGAAAACGCCTCTTACTACGTTAAAAAACCTAAAAGAATTTGAAACCAAGCTTTCCCCAAACGATTTTGTAAGGGTACACCGCTCGTACATAGTGGCCATTAGCCAGATTGACTATATCAGCAAGAATGAAATAACCATAGAAAGCTATACCATACCTATTGGCAATGCCTTTAGGAAAGTATTGGACGAGGCCATTGGCAAAAATTCGTAATTATATAGGGTTTTGCCACTAATGCACAAAGGCTCGAAACAGGATGAATGAAATAAAGTAAAAAAACGGTAGCCTTTTAAAAAAAGCTACCGTTTGGCGGAGTGTCCTAAGGGTTCTGTATTGTAAATATACAATAGAAAAGAGAAGTTAATTTTTATATCGGTAAAAAAAATAGCCCTTTATGCCGTATATTTAACCTATGGTAGCACTGGCATTTTACAACCTGAAAGGTGGTGTAGGCAAAACCACTTCCGCAATAAACCTTGCATACTTGGCAGCACAAGAAGGTTACAAAACCTTACTTTGGGACCTAGACCCACAGGGTTCAGCTTCTTTTTACCTAGGCGTAAGCACCGCTGTGAAAAATGAAACAAAAAAAGTACTCAACAGCGATATAGACTTGCTTACTACCATACAGCCATCGGCTTATAAAAACCTGTCTGTAATACCTGCAGACCTATCTGCCAGGCAGGCCGATGTACTGCTAAGCGAAGGCAAACAATCAAAAAAAAGGCTGGGAACTTTACTGGCTTCGCTGAAAAAAGGGTTCGATTTGGTAATCATCGATTCACCACCGGGCATATCCCTGCTGCACGACAATGTTTTTAATGCGGCAGACTGGGTGCTGATGCCCAATGTGCCAACCACACTTTCTATCCGCTCCTACGAAACCGTGATAAGCTATTTTGAAGCACAGGAGTTTAAAAAAGAAAAAATTAAATGCTTTTTCAGCATGGTAGACAGCCGCAAAAACCTGCACCAAGCCACTATTAACCATTACCAGCACAACAATAGTTTCCTTAAAAACTACATACCCTACCTAAGCGACGTGGAAAAAATGGGCATCAACGAAGCCCCGCTAGAAACCTTTGCCAAAGGCAGCCCCGCTGCCCAGTGCTACCGGGAGCTATGGGCAGAAATAAAAAAAGTGTGTTTGTAACAACTTTGTTTAACCCACCTCTTATCCCTATTTTAATCCGCTCAAAACCCCTTTTCACCGATATAAGTTTAAATATCATACAGCGTTGGCAGTTGTACTATTATCATGATAAGTATAACTATTAACAAGGTGCTGAATGAAAAAGGTTTGTTTTCTTATTGTTTTATCGTTGTTGCTTACAAGTCAATTATACGCATCGCACCTAAAAGGGGGTTATATCTTGTACGAATACCAGAGTGGGGATGCCAGTTCATCTACTTATAAAATAACGGTTACCATGTTTTTTGATTGCAATGCACGTGGTCCAAGGGATACGGTAAGGGTAAATATCTTTAATGCTAATAGCCAATATGCTAAAATTTCCAGCAATGTACTCCACTATGTTTCAGCAAATACCGTTTCAAAAGGCAGCTTTAGTTCTTGCATGACTAAACCTTACCCAACCATTTGCTATCAAATATATACATATACAGAAACGGTTAGTTTGCCAAATACAGCAGAAGGTTACCTAATAAGTGTTACAGATCAGTATAGATCGGATATTATTAAAAATGTAAGTGGCACTACAAGCAAACAGGGTATGGCAATTACTGCCCAAATACCAGGCACAAATAATCAATATTATCAAAATACAAGCCCAAGCTTTCCATTTAACGATACAGCAGTAATTTGTTACAGCGGCAAGTTTTCATACCAGTTTAATGCTATTGACACAATAAACCATGATTCTTTATCATATTCATTTGCTCCCGGGTTAAATTATACTGGCAACACACCTCCGTATCTCCCTTTATCTTATAATTCAGGGTATTCAGGAACTTCTCCATTAGGCAGTGGCGTAACAATTGACCCTGCCACAGGCTTAATTTCTGGTACGGCACCCTCAACCACAGGTGCTTACGTAATAGCTGTTTATGTAAAAGAATGGCGGCAGGGCGTGCTAATTGACTCAATAAAAAAAGAGCTACAAATTGTTGTAAACGATTGTAGTTTACTAGGCGCATCCCTAGATACAGTATATAGAAATTGTGATAGCCTTACCCTCACTTTTAAGAATGAATCCAGTGGTGGTCAATCTAATATTTCTTATTATACTTGGAATTTTGGGGATGCAACCACCAGTACAAATTCAGTAGGCACACATACCTATACACAAGCTGGCACTTACACATTATCGCTTATCGTTGCAAATAATGACAAGAATTGCTACGATAGTGCAAAAGCTACCGTAAAAATATATCCCGGTTTTAAAGCCAAGTTTACTGAAACGGGCAGTTGCTACACTTCGCCTTTTGTATTTACCGATCAGTCTGTTTCAAACTTGCTGGACCAAATAAGTAGCTGGCAATGGAATTTTGGCGATACCAGTACCGCTGGTACACCTACCAATACTTCCCAAAGCCAAAACACTATGCACACATACGGGGCTCCGCAAACAGCCAACGTTATTTTGCAGGTAGGCAGTGCCATGGGCTGCACCGGCAGCGATGCCGTGCTGGTGGTGGCCAACGACAAGCCCTATATTTACTTGCCTTTTACTGACACTTTGATTTGCAGTATAGATACATTGCCACTAAAAGCAGTGCTGCACAGCACCGACTTTGTATGGAGCCCCACTACTTATATGCTGGATGCCCCTACCATGCTGGAGCCTAGGGTAACCCCCAAAGACACAGCCACTTATACCATTACTGTGCACGAAAACGGCTGTATCGGTTCGGCCAATATTAAAGTAAATGTATTGCAGTTTATCACTGTCAATTTCTTACCCGACTCCATGCATGTCTGCAAAACGGACAGCATCGCCCTTAGCCCCATCAGCTATGCCCTAAATTATTTATGGACAGAAAGTGGCGGCGGCAAAACCCTAAGCACTTACACTGCAAAATATCCCAAGGCAGGGCCAACGGCAGATATTACCAAATACCATGTCCAGGCCAACCTTGGGCATTGCCCGGCAGATAGTTCTATCACGGTATATGCATCCCCTTATCCAAAAGCAAGTATTGTATCCCCCAATCCTGAGAATACTATTTGTTATGGGGATAGCACTGTATTAGTAGCTGCAAAAACGGCGGCATATCAGGTATGGTCGCTAGGTAGCACACCAATAGCAAATGACAATCTTTTAGCAGTCAAGGTAAGGCCCCTTAGTTCTACTACCTATACCTTATCGGCAAGAGATACTTTGTATTGCCCTAAAACAGTTACAGAGTCCGTCCCTGTATATGTTGTGCCTCCTGTTACCATCTATGCTGGCAACGACACCACCGTAGTGGTTGGCGAGCCACTGCATATATACACCATTGTTACAGACACGGCCTTGCACTACCCACTTACCTATAGCTGGTCGCCAGCTACGTTCCTCAATTATACCGATACCTCTAGCCCTATACTCACGGCCAAGTATGCCCCCACGCCTAACCCATTGCCTTATACAGTAAAAGCCAGCACGGCACAGGGCTGCACCGGCTCAGCGAGCATCAAGGTAAGCGTATTTACCACCAAGCCCGACATATTTGTGCCAACAGCGTTTACCCCTTCGGGCAATATAAACAATGTACTCATGCCTGTGCCAGTGGGCATTGCCAAGTTTGAGTATTTTAAAATATACAACCGCTATGGCCAACCCCTTTTCTCAACCAGCCAGATAGGCAAGGGCTGGGACGGCACCTTCAATGGCACAGATCAAAGCTCAGGTACTTTTGTGTATATGGCAAGGGGCATAGATTACTTGGGCAACACTGTTTTCAGGAGTGGCACAGTGGTGTTGATTAGGTAAGATTTTTTCACCACATAGGCACATAGCCACATAGTTTTAAGCGAATAGAAAAGAAAGAAAACATAGGGGTGCATAAAACTTTTTCGCTTTGTCCTGATACACCCTAATCTATAAAAAACATATCTTTGTGCTAGAAATGCACTTGATACAAACTACTTACAAAACTAGTGTCTTGGCATCCCAATCGTAGTTCTTTTTTTACTAATATTAAAATAGTTGTAGTGCCAAAATAGGGTTTTGTTTTATGGGCATAAAATCACTCACAAACCACTCACTTTTTCTCACAAATCACTCACAAATCACTCATAAATCACTCAAAAAGTACGCACAAAACACTCACAAAACACTCATAAAAATTTGTGGATATTGTTGATAATCAATGATTTAAAACGGCGGGGACGAATTTTGGAAAACGAATAAAAAAGAAAAAAAACCGAAAAAATGCAAAACTGAAACTATTTTAATAAAAATACCATTAAAATAGATATTATAAAAATGTGCGAGGGTTTTCGTTTTGCCTTGTTCCTGTTACCTTTTCCTTTGGGTAACTTGTCCCAGTCTTTCGGGAGGGGCTAGGTTGACTTTTTAATAAAAAAGCGAAAAATTTTATGCACCCAAACATAGTTTTTTCCCAATAATCTATAACTTTATTGCTTAGGAAAGCCAAATACAAAAAACCTATGTTTTCTCTCTCTCTTTATTGGCTATATGTCCTATGGGTGAATACTTAAAAATAACAAATGAAAACGGAAGCATTAAAATTATTTGATACTGTAGCCATATTAAAGGCTTACCCAGAAAAAAAGTAGTGTATGGGCAAGTAGGTACATTGGTTGAGGAATTGCAACCAAATATATTTGAGGTAGAATTTACCAATAAGCACGGCGAAACGATCTCGTCTTTTGCTGTAAAATCTGATGAATTGCTGCTGCTTCATTTTGAAATGGAATTATACTAATTTTGCATCATACTTTACCGCAAATAGAGCATAAATCCAATCTTTTCAATAAACGAAACCACATTAACCTACAATCCTTTACCTTTGCGGCGTTAAAAACAGAATTTCACAAAGTCAATTTAAAATTAAAGTCATGGTTAAAGTTGCTATTAATGGTTTTGGGCGCATAGGCCGGTTGGTGTATCGCCAAATTTTCAATATGGAAGGTATAGATGTTGTTGCCATCAACGACCTTACAAGCCCAAAAGTTTTGGCGCATTTATTAAAATACGATAGTGCGCAGGGCGGGTTTGGCCAAACAGTTACGCACACAGACAACTCTATCATTGTAAACGGTCATGAGGTTAAGATATATGCGCAAAGGGATCCTGCCCAAATTCCTTGGGGCGAGCATGGTGTAGATGTAGTGATTGAAAGCACTGGTTTCTTTACCGATAAAGAAAAAGCTGAATTGCACATCAAAGCTGGTGCTAAAAGAGTAGTTATCTCTGCTCCTGCCACAGGCGAAATGAAAACAATTGTTTTCAACGTAAACCATGAAATATTGGATGGCAGCGAAACCGTTATCAGTTGCGCATCTTGCACTACTAACTGTTTGGCCCCTATGGCCAAAGCATTAAACGATGCATTTACCATCGAAGCTGGCAGCATGACCACCATCCACGCTTATACAAACGATCAGAACACATTGGATGCCCCTCATGCCAAAGGCGATTTGCGCCGTGCAAGGGCTGCTGCTGCCAACATTGTGCCTAACAGCACAGGTGCCGCAAAAGCCATTGGCTTGGTATTGCCAGTGTTGAAAGGCAAGCTGGACGGTAGTGCACAGCGTGTTCCTGTTATCACAGGTTCTGTTACCGAATTAACGGCTATTGTTGCTAAAAAGACAACCGTAGATGAAGTAAACGCTACCATGAAAGCAGCAAGCAATGAAAGTTTCGGTTATACTGAAGATGAAATTGTAAGCAGCGATGTTATAGGCAGCAGCTTCGGTTCTTTGTTCGATGCTACACAAACAAAAGTTATCAGTGTTGGCGACAAGCAACTGGTAAAAGTAGTAAGCTGGTACGACAACGAAATGAGCTATGTAAGCCAATTGGTACGCAGCGTTAAATATTTCGCAAGCCTTATATCTTAGTTATGAATTATAAATTATGAGTTATAGTTAGTTTTTACTCATAACTTATAACTCATAATTCATAACTAAAAAAGTGCCATCATCCATTGCTTGTTTAAAGTTTTGGGTGATGGCATTTTGTCTTTTACATTTTAAATTTATAAAATGGATATTACCACTATAATTGGCCTTTCAGCCGCGTTTTGCACCACAGCTTCTTTCCTGCCACAAGCTTTGCAAACGATTAAGACAAAAGACACCAAGGGCATTTCCTTGTCCATGTATTCCCTGTTTACTTTTGGTACTTTGCTGTGGTTCACCTATGGGCTGATGAGCATGAACTACCCAGTGTTTATTGCCAATGGCATTACTTTAATATTGGCATTGATTATTTTGACTTATAAGGTAAAGTATAAGTAACCTATAATAATGGCAATGCTGTAGTTCTTTGCTCCTTCCTATTACTTCTTTGCTTCTACCCTCATCCCCATTACTTTTACAAGAAAACCAGTGGTTTCACTTATTACCCCATACACATCATTCGATTTAAGCGAGCATCCCATAACATGGTTGCCAACATAAGGCATATCCACTAATCGTTTTAAGGTATCTGGCGTGGCAAGTGTACTCATCATTTTTTTAATAGCAGAGATACTCACCAAGTCGTCCTGATGGTCTTCGTCTTTGTAATAATACAATGCAAGTGTTGGCTGGTGTATAGCCATGAAAGTTCTGTCAGTCATGGTAGTATTCAAAATCTCCTCCAAAGTTACCAGTGCCTCCAATCGGTAAGAGGCGTACCAGTATTGTTTATAAATAGCTCTTTGGTCCTCAGGTGTATAGTAATTGCTGCCCCTTACTTTCCTAGCAATTTGCAGCCCCCATGGTTTGTTTAGTACCCAAGCCTTGCTGTCTTTCAAGGCTATGTTGGGCGAATATAAAATCAATCCCGCCACATCATTTGGAAAAGCTGCCGCTAATTGCAAAGCCTGTGTGCCGCCAGTAGATGTACCCATCAAAATTACTTTTTTGCCCAGTTTCTTACCTATTGCCAAAGCCTCCTTGGCACTTGCCCAATAGTTTTCAGGGGTTATATTCATTAACTGTTCCGATGTATCGATGCCATGTTCCGCCATCCTGTCCAAGTACAAGTTACAGCCAAACATTTTGGCAATGGTTTTATGCGTTGGGTCGCCTTCCTTCCAGCTTGCACCAAACCCATGCAAGTAAACGATGGCATATTCTGTGGGCTGCTTAATACTATCGTTGTACCAAACAACCCTTGCTTGGTTATCAGGCTTTAGCTTGTGCAACGCTTCTTGTGCTGCTACGTATTTATCAATGTCCCTTGCATTTACATGGATAATGGGCAAGTTAAGGCTATAGTGTGGTGTAGCAGGCTGCGGGCCCACTGCATAAACAATCACTAGGCAAACCAAAGATCCGAGTGTTATTTTTAGCCATTTTTTCATTGCAAAACTTTACATAAAGTTAGGCGGTGTTTTTGGTTTGCAAAGCATTTTTTAAGTCTAACTTGTACGCAATTAAAGATTAAGGCTGGTAAAGTTGAATCCCTTTTATGAACTTAAAATCTTTAGTGTTATAAGTAAAAAGAGGAAGTGAGCTAAGCAAGGAGGTTGCAGCTATAAAGCTATCTTGTATTTGCAAGCCATGGCTCAAATTGTATTCTTGTAATAAATCAACAGCTAATTTGGCTATTGAGGTTTCAGTATAAATGATATGAAAGGCTGTAAGGTTTTGTTTTAGTTTTTTGAGCATCGCTTTATTCGTAGCACCAACCAGCAACTCCATTGCGGCAATGCCAGAAATAAAAACCTGCTGTTTTGTTACCAAATCCAAAATGGCAATTTTTGTGGCAATATGCCTTATGTTGCCTGGACTTATCAAATCAATGATTACGTCAG
>NZ_JBKHKJ010000018.1:0-113907 GCF_046546515.1 Parasediminibacterium schistidii
TAATCCCATATTTCTCCCTTGCCATCAAGCCATAGTTTCACAGCTTCGGTGGTTACGCTTTTTGGCCTTTCTAATGGGAAAGCCAAGGCCCTATCCCAGCACAAGCTAGCAAGAACGCCCAACGCCCGGCTTACAGCAAAGAGAACCGTATAAAACTCATATTCTACCATGCCGTAGTGTACCAGTAATGCACCACTATGCGCATCTACATTTGGCCATGGGTTTTTTATTTTGCCTAGCGATTGCAAAATAGGTGGAACTGTTTCGTAAATATTCCAAACAGTGCGGCATAGCTTGTCTTCTGGCATATGTTTTTTTCCAAACTCCATTTGGGCAGTAAACCTTGGGTCTGTTTTGCGCAGCACTGCATGGCCGTAGCCTGGTACCACCTTCCCGCCAGTCAATGTATCTTGTACATACTTTTCAATTTGTTCTTTCGCTGGCAAGTCAGTATCTAGTTGTTCCTGCATTTCAAAAATCCATTTTATCACTTCCTGGTTGGCCAAGCCATGCAACGGGCCAGCCAAGCCATTCATGCCTGCGGCATAAGAAAGATAAGGATCGCTCAATGCGCTGCCAACCAAGTGCGTGGTATGTGCAGACACATTGCCCCCTTCATGGTCAGCATGTATGGTCATGTATAACCGCATCAGTTCTTTAAAGCCCTCGTCGTCATACCCTAGCATGTGAGCAAAATTGCCAGACCAGTCCAGCAAGCCATTTGGGTTGATATGTTCGTTGTTTTTATACTTCCTTCTATATATATATGCGGCAAGTCGTGGCAAGCGTGCAATCAAATCCATTGAATCGTCAAAAACAACGCTCCAGTAGTCTTTCTTGTTCATGCCTTTTGCATACTCTTTTGCAAAGACACCTTCAGTTTGTAAGGCCATCACGCCAATTACAAACATGGTCATAGGATGGGTGGTAAGTGGAAGTGCGTCAATTGCTGCAAACACATGCGCTGGCACATGGCTGCGGCGCTGCCAAAAGCCAGTTACATTTTCAACATCATTTTTAGTAGGCAGTTCGCCAATAAGCATCAAGTAAAACAAGCCCTCGGGCAATGGTTCGCCATCTTCAATAAATTGTGGCAGTTTTTCCTGTAATTCAGGTATGGAATAACCCCTGAAACGGATGCCTTCTTGTGCATCCAGCAAACTTGTTTCCGTAACCAAGCCTGTAATGCCCCTCATCCCTTGATAAGCCTGTGCCAATGTAACTTCTCCAATTTTTTTGTTGCCATGTTCCTTTAGTAATTCTTTAATAACTGTACTTTCAGCATCAGCCTTTGCTTTAAACCGCTCTTTTAATAATTCCATTGTCCTTTATTGTTTATAGTATTTGAGTTCCTGATTTACAAACTATACTTCCTTTAGCTTCTTTGCCTGTTGGATTTTTTAAACTAAACAATATTTTGTACAAAAAATACCATGATTGTGTATTTTAAACACATTAATAAGTTCATTTACCCACCATTCCATGGGAGTTTTACGATTTTTTTAAGACTGCGATAAAGATAAAAGAACTTTCAATTGAACAGCAAAAGAAAAAAAGAAAGATGTGGATTATTTGTTGAACAATGGGTTCAGCAAACGTTGCCGCTGAAAATTAAGGCATTTTTTTTTTGATACATGTCAGCTTTATTGCCTCTTAGGCATAAAAACTCAAAAAAAGCTAACAATTAAAAAAAAGAAAGATTTACAGTGGGAAATAATGTTGCCCTTCATGCATTTCAAAATTTCGCCTTTTTTTTATTTGGCAGAAGTACGAAATATTTAATCCTGCTAATATTTAATTCATTGCCATGCTCTTTGCTGTCCAGCAAACATCCTATATGGGGGCATTTTTGGATGCTCATGGGGGCATATTTCCCCCATATAGGATGTTTATTTTGGGCTATATACCTAGGCATGCGAATTTTACATTAAAGGAGCAACTAAAGGCATCTTGGCCTTGCCTCCCGCATCAGATGTTAGTTAGCTTAGAAAAATGATAATCCACCATCAAAATCTTATCAGTTTCTTATCAATAAATTATTATTCTATTATAATAAAACTATCATTCCATTATCAACACATTATCATAAAATTCACTTAAATTATCATAAAAATGAGGCTTAAAAAACACAAATAGTTGAATATCAATTAGTTACATGCAAAAAAGGGAAATAGCAAAAAAATAAATCACTAAAAAATAAGAAAATAACCTATTTCAAATCTCCGCTAAGCTCTTCGCATTCCCTCCCTTATTCTTACCCCCCTCTCCTTTTGGAGCTAGAGTATATAAACATCTTTTTTAGTTCTTTTAGTGTAAGCAAAATAAATAGATGCAAGGGAAATCTATCATAAAATCACTTGCATTTTGTCAAGTTTTGGCTCCCCCTCGCCTTTGTTCTTGCTCCCTCTCCCTTCGGAGAGGGCTGGGGTGAGGTCGGGGGTTGGGGGTGAGGTCTTCACACTAGCCTTTGGAGAGGGTTTGGGTGAGGTCAGGATTTAGGCTGGGGTTTTCACAATCTTATAGTAATGCTTCTTCTAAATAAAAAGTGCAGATTTGAAATGAAACCGATGCCCTGCAAGCGTTTTATATTGATATTGACCTGTTAGATTTGGCAAGTTTTGGAGAGTTAACAAATAAAAAAACTGTAGTTCAATGAAAAACTTTTATAACTCAGAATATTACTTAAATAATAACAATATTTTTTCTACTTTTATGCAACAATAAACGATTGATTGTATGAAAAGAAACTTTACATCCTTGTTATGCCTGTTAGCAATTGCCCCACTTACAGGTTTTTCTCAGAACATTTTTAGTGGTGAAAGGGTACAAATTGTAGGCTCATTCCAAGGCTACACCACCACACCCTATGGAACAGACTACCGCACCACCACTTACAGGCGGGTATCGATAGATACCTCAAACCCTACCGATGGCCGAGGGCAATGGGCAACCACCATCAATGTGCAAACAACCAATGGTGATGTATTGCCTATGAACATGCCCGGTGGCGGCGGCGCTGGATTTTTATTTATAACTGGCCCTACAAGCTCGCCTTATCAAAACAAGTGGGCTTTCAATGGCGTAGGCCAAGCAGCATTGAATGGCATTAACACTGTTGTGTACAATGGCACTACAGACATGGGGCTAAATATGGGATCTGCTGGCTATTATACTTTTGTATTTAACGATGCTGGCTATAGCAACACCAACGCTAAATTTTTTGTTGGGGTAACAGACACTGTTCCTGTTACACCAAAGCGTGCTAGTGAATCTCTTGTATTTTTATTAAACGGCAACAACGATAGTGTCGTTGTTATCAATGTTGTTGTTAATACCAAGCCTTCGGCCAATGAAAATATATTCGTCCGTTATACAAAAAACATTTCAGGAGATTTTTCAGGGAAAGATTCTACTTTCATTACCCGAGCCATCCCCAGTTCTGATACTACTTTTTCTGCAACAGTGCCTCCTCATGTAAAGTATTATGTATTTACCAGCACTGTTAGCTTGGCAACACTTTCAACCACAACGGAAAGCAATAAATCGCTGGCAGCCATAAGGTACGACGACAATGCTGGCAAGGACTATATCACCCTTTCGGGGTTACCTGTTGCACTTAGTGCTTTTGATGGCCAATTAAGCAACAATACCATTGCCCTTTCATGGAAAACAGCCACGGAAGTAAACACCGCAAGCTTTGAAATTGAAAAACTAGACGGCACCTGGAAAAAACTAGGCATTGTAGCTGCCGCCAACAAACCCAATGGAAGCACTTATACATTCATTGACAAAAATTTACTCGCAGTAAATACCTACCGATTAAAATCAATAGATAAAGATGGCTTGTTTGTATATAGCAAAGTAGTTGTTGTGAATGCACCAAACAACAAAGAATCCATACGGGTTTACCCAACAGTTATTAAAGGTAGGCAAGTAAACATTGCATTAAACAGGTTAACCGCAGGAAAAGCAAATATTAGCCTTGTAGCACTTGACGGCAGGGTAATGCAAAGAAGTACCCTCAGTATATCTGCTGGCAGCACATTGCTTCCTTATACTATGCCAAGCCTGCCTAGGGGCAACTATATCATTAAAGTAGAAACAGAGGCCAACAAACAATCTTTTAAAGTAGTGGTGCAATAAGGAAGGTTTTTAAAACAATGCTCCCTATTTTTTATAAAGTCAATTTATAAATAACAAATAAAGGGGTACAATTTTTCAATTGAAAAAATTGTACCCCTTTATTTGTTGGCTTTCTACCCAACTTTGCCAATATTCTTACAGTTGCACTATTACATCCTTGGATTATTAACACTGTATAATGTATATTTCAATTTGTATCAAGTAAATTTATTTATGAAGAAAAGTTTATTATGCCTAGGTGCTATCGGCCTGCAATTATTAACTGCACAATTGGTAAATGCACAAAGCAAAACAGCTATTGTAGGTGCTGGCAAAGCAGTTGACCCCTACAACTACGCAATTGTAAAAACAGCTGAATTTAAAAACGGGTCTGTTAGCTGTGCCCACCCCTTAGCTAGCATGGTAGGCGCAAGTATCATGAAACAAGGTGGCAACGCATTTGATGCCGCCATTGCAGTACAGTTCGCCTTGGCAGTTGTTTACCCAGCGGCAGGCAATATTGGTGGCGGCGGTTTTTTGGTAGCCCGCACCAAGGAAGGAAAAAACATATCCATCGATTTTAGGGAAACAGCTCCTGGCAAAGCTACTAAAGACATGTACTTAGACAAAGATGGCAATGCCATAACCAAACTATCTAAACTTGGGGCTTTGGCTAATGGTGTACCGGGAACTGTAGCAGGTGCATTTGAAATTTTGAAATATGCCAAGCTACCTATCAGCACATTAATACAGCCTGCTATCGATATTGCCGAGTTTGGTTTTGTAATTTCTGAAAAAGAAGCAAAAGGACTAAATGGCACAAAAGAGTCTTTTGTAAAAAATAGTACTATGCCTAGTGCTTATGTAAAAGAAACCATTTGGAAAACAGGCGACACCTTGGTTAATAAAGACCTTGCCGAGACCCTCAAAAGAATAAGAGACAACGGCCAAAAAGGATTTTATGAAGGCAAAACAGCACAGTTAATAGTGGATGAAATGAACCGTGGCAATGGCATTATCAGCTTGCAAGACCTGAAAGACTACAAAGCAAAAAGCCGCACAGCCCTCCAGTTCGACTATAAAGGCTACACCATTATTGGTATGCCGCCACCAAGCAGTGGCGGTATTATTATTTGGCAGATGATGAAAATGATTGAGAACAGGAACATTGCCCAGTATGGCTTTCAAAGCCCTAAAGCCGTGCAATTGATGATTGAAGTAGAGCGCAGGGCTTATGCCGACCGTGCCGAGCATCTTGGCGACCCTGATTTTTGGAAAGTGCCTATGAAAACACTGAGCGACAATACTTACTTGGCCAAACGCATGGAAGATTATGACAGCACTAAAGCCACGCCTAGCAAAGACATAAAAGCAGGTACTATACATGAAAGCAATGAAACCACACACATTAGCATCTTTGACAAAGAGGGCAACATGGTAAGCGTAACCACAACACTCAACGGTGGCTATGGCAACAGGACGGTGATTGGCGGCGCAGGGTTTATCATGAACAATGAAATGGACGATTTTAGTGTGAAGCCCGGTACGCCCAATATGTTTGGGGCATTAGGCGGTACCGCCAATGCTATAGAGCCACACAAAAGGATGCTTAGCTCCATGTCGCCTACGTTGGTTTTAAAAAATAACAAGCCATATATTGTAGCTGGCACGCCAGGCGGCACTACCATACCTACATCTGTTTTTCAAACGCTGGTAAACATGCTGGAGTTTAACATGAACGCAGAAGATGCGGTGAACAAGCCAAAATTCCACCACCAGTGGATGCCCGACCAAGTAGATTTTGAGCCTACATTTAATAAAGACACAAAAACAGCCTTGGAAGCAATGGGCTATAAAATGACGCCCCGTGCCCAACTTGGCCGCACAGAAGTTATACGCATATTGCCTGATGGCAAGAAAGAAACTGCCGCCGACAAGCGTGGGGACGATAGCGTAGCGGGGTATTAAAATAATCAGCTTAATGATTACTAGCTTATAATGATAAAATGTAAAAGGATGGGCTTTTTAATTAAAAGTCCATCCTTTTACATTTTTCCTAGCCGTTGGTGTCTCACCAACAGCTAAGAAAATTCATAACTCATAATTTTTAATTCCCCCACTTAAACTGTATATCCAATTCCATATCCGGGTGCAGGCTTCTTTCCACGGGGCATGTGCGGGCTACCCTTTCCAGTATTTCTTTTTGGTGGTCATCTGCCACAATCCCTTTTGCAAGATACACATGGGCTTTAATACCGCCTATCCTTCTTGGTTCTACCTTCATTATTTTGGTAATTTCCACACTGCTACCCTCGAGGTTAATGCCCATGGTCTCTGCCTTAATGCCCATGGTGGTAAGCATACAACTGCCTAAAGCCGTGGCTACCATATCGGTAGGGCTAAACCTTTCCCCTTTGCCATGGTTATCTACTGGCGCATCGTTTTCTATTATAGACCCACTAAGCGTATGTTTCATTTCAGTTCTTAACGCCCCTTTATAAATTACGGTTGATGTCATTGTATTAATTTTACATAAATTTACAATTACAAATATATACGTCGTGAAGCATTTTGTTACAGCAATACTTATTATAGTCCCTTTTTTGTTATTGGCACAAAGCCAGCCTACCACTACTACCTCCACCAGCACAAGGAAACAACGTGCAGCAGCCCGCAAGGCGCATATTGACGAACTGATAAAACAAGAAGAGGAAGGTGCTTTAATTTATCAAAAACAAGGGCTTTTTGGGTTGAAATTCAATACCGATGGGTTTGATTTCCTGTATGAGCATGGCAAGTACAAGACCATTACCAAAACAAATATATGGTGGCTGCAGCTAGGCGAAAGGAAACAACGCAACCAATACAAGCAGCAACCTTCCAGAGCAACCTACGCTGGCCTCGGCATTGCAACAGTAGGCAGTTCTTTTGCTTTAGGCAAAATAAACAACTTTTACCATTTACAGCTTGGCTTTGGCAAACAGCGGCTTATTGGCGGCAAAGGAAGCAAAAATGGCGTAGCTGTTTCTGCCATTTATGGTGGAGGGATTGTCGTTGGCATTTTAAAACCATATTATGTGCAGTACTATAATCAAACCACTGGCACACAGTCTGATATTAAAAGTACCGATTCAGCCTTTTTAGATGGGGGCAATATATTAGGTGCTTCTGGCTTCTCTAAAGGGCTAAATGAATTGCAGTTTGTGCCGGGTTTACATGCAAGGGGGGCAATAAGGTTTGACTATGCGCAATACAGGGAAATAGTATCGGCTTTGGAAGTAGGTGTTCAAGCCGAGTTTTATACCCAAAAAATACCATTATATGTCTTGAATACAGAACACAATCTGTTTTTCAATGCTTATGTTTCTATTGAATTTGGGAAAAGGAAATAAAAAGAACTATTTGAATGGGAAGATGATGTTCCTTTGTTTTATAAATACCCTGTGAGTATTTGTTTTTGCCACAAAGAAAACCAAGTTTAAAAGGTATCTGGTAATATAAATCTAGTTCTTTTTTTCTTCTTCTTTCCTTCGTGCCACTTTGAGCTTTCGAGCCTTTGTGGCGAAAAAACACTTGAGTAGAAAAAATACTTGTACACACGCAAAATAAAATGGCTTTGTTTTCGTTTACATAAGCAGTAAAAATACTTTTCATGCAAGAATTACCTGTTGTTTCTGCTATACCTACTGATACAATTATTAAAAAGCCAAATTGGCTAAGGGTAAAATTGCCCATTGGCGAAAGCTATAAGCATGTGAGGGGGTTGGTTGACAATCATAAATTACATACTATATGCGAAAGCGGCAATTGCCCCAACATGGGGGAATGCTGGGGTGAAGGCACCGCTACTTTCATGATACTGGGCAATGTATGCACCCGTAGCTGCGCATTCTGTGCAGTGGCAACAGGCCGCCCAGAAGCTGTGGACTGGGACGAACCGCAACGCGTGGCAGAGGCCATACACCTAATGAGGGTGAAACATGCCGTGATTACCAGTGTGGACAGGGACGAGCTGAAAGATGGTGGGTCTATTATATGGCACAACACCATAAAAGCCGTAAAAGCACTGAACCCTAACACTACTTTAGAGACTTTAATCCCAGATTTCAGGGGATTTGCAGACCAGATACAACGCATTATAGACGCTGCCCCGGAAGTGGTGAGCCACAACATGGAAACAGTGGAGCAAAACACTCGGAAGGTAAGGATACAGGCAAAATACCGCAGAAGCCTAGATGTGCTAAGGATATTGAAAGAAGGCGGGATGCGCACCAAGACGGGCATGATGCTAGGCATTGGCGAAACAAAAGACGAAGTAATAGAAAGTATGGAGCATTTGCGTGCCGTGGACGTGGATGTGCTTACGCTAGGGCAATACCTGCAACCTACCAAAAAACATTTGCCTGTGCAGCGCTATGTGCATCCTGACGAGTTTGCAGAGTTAAGGGAAATAGGCTATGAGCTAGGTTTCGATTATGTAGAAAGTGGCCCACTGGTACGCTCATCTTACCACAGCGAAAAGCATGTTTACCAAGGCTACGGCAGGAACAAATGGATGGATGAAAAGCGAATAGCAGTGTAGGATTATATAGCTTCAAAGGCTCGAAGGCTCAAAGCAGCACTAAGAAAAAAAGAAAAGAAAATTATATGCTTCTGCCTACTTTTTTCTTTTTAACCTTTGGGCTTCTTTGAGTCTTCGAGCCTTTGTGGCAAAATAAAAAAATATTTTCATTTGCTTCATGTTATAAAGGTTACTTATTTTAGTACTGGGAATTATAATAGAGAGTAAATAACTTTTCCATTCTCAACTTAAAAGTGCCATGAAAATATATGTTGCCACGATAATAGCCCTTTTACTTTACACACAAGCTGCAAAAGCCCAAAAAATGGGTATTTACGACACCATAAAAGTATATGCCTATATCACGCCCCAAGGCGATACTATACCTAGTGGCAACTTGTGGCCAGTTATGGTAGAAACGAAAGTTTCTCCAAAATGGAAAAAATACTGGGTAGAATGGACAAGGTTGCGCAATGCAGTGTATGTTACCTACCCGTATGCAAAAGCAGCCAGCAGGACTATCAATGAAATCAATGCACGGCTGGTAAACGTTACCGACAAAGACCTAAGAAAAGTCATCATCCACTCCAAAGAAGCTGAACTAAAAAAGCAGTTTGGCGATAAAATAACGCAGCTATCAGTTTACCAGGGCAAGGTATTAATGAAATTAATCTACAGGGAAACTGGCGATAATTGCTACGAAATCATTAAAGAATACAAAGGGGGCTTCAATGCAGGCTTTTGGCAGTCGGTAGCGTTTGTTTTTGGCAGCAGCCTAAAACAAAACTATGATGCTACAGGCAACGACAAGGTAATGGAAGCCATTGTAAAAGATGTGGAAAGGATGTATGGGTATCATAGTTAGTCGTAAGTCATAAGTGGTAATTCGCCAGTAGTAAATGGCAAATGTTTTTTGACTTACTACTTATCACTTACCACTTTTTAAATAAACTGCTCTAAAATGTGCATGAATTGTTGCCGCATAATCATTTTTGCCCCAAGGCTTTCCAGATGTTCTGTATAAACTTGGCAATCTATCAATACTACTCCTTCTGCTTTTAATTGTTCAACATACTTTATAAACGCATATTTGCTGGCATTGCTTTGGTGGCTAAACATGCTTTCCCCAAAAAATAATTTACCCATGCGTATGCCATATAACCCGCCTACCAATTCGTTATTAGCCCATACTTCTGCACTGTGCGCATAGCCAAGTTCGTGCAGGGCTATATAAGCATCTACTATTTCAGTTTTAATCCATGTGCCATCCTGCCCCTTGCGTTCTTTGGCTTTGCAGGCATTGATAACAGCAGGGAAATCTTTATTAACGGTAAATTCAAATGCATTTCTTTTTAGCAAGGTTTTCATGCTTTTGCTTACCACCAATTCATCAGGTAGTAATATAAACCTGGGGTTTGGGCTCCACCACAGCGGTATTTCGCCATCATACCATGGGAAAATCCCTTTTTGGTAAGCCAATAGCAAACGTGGCACTTGCAAGTCGCCCCCAATGGCCAGTAGCCCATCTTCCATTGCATCTTCTACTGGTGGGAACCAAAGTTTTTCATCTAAAACATGCAAGGGCATACGCTGCTATTATGATTTGTAATTACCTTCTTACATTTTGCTCAATGGTTGCCCCAATGCCCCTTTCTGTAATGGCCTCGCACATAGGTTTTAAAGTGTCGTAGCTGCCTACTTTTACGGCATACTTGCCTTTGTAGTGTATCATCATGGCACATTGTTCGGCCTGTTCTACTGAGTGGCTGCATACTTCTACCAATGTTTCAATTACCCAGTCAAACGAATTTACATCATCGTTCCACACGATAATGCAATAGTTGGGAGTGTTTTCAGTAAGCACATCTACATCGCCTTGTTCCCATGGCATTGTTGCAATATCCTTTGTCTTTTCCATATTTTGGTATTGTATATTACCTGATGCAAAAATATAGGTTATTCTAAACCCTTTGGGAAAGTTTTTACCACAAGGTTCTCAAGGAATAAGAAACACAAGGTACACAAGATTATGGGGGACTTATAAAGCCCGCAAAGGATTTTAAAAATCCCAAGTGTAACGCACAACTTAAATAGCAGGTATTTTGCTTAGTGTACTTTGTGCAAATACTACGTGTTCCTTGTGGTTATATTCTTTTGCTTGCTTACACTAAAAGATAAAACCTACCCCACCATTTCATAAATGCTTTTTGAAGCATTCGCAGAGGCATTGCCTCCTTCCGAAAGCAATTTTTTTAGAGCAGCATAGTCTTGCTGCAATTGGGTTTCTTTTTCTGTGTCACTTAATAGTATAGCCAACTCCTTTTCCAGGTTTTGGGTGGTCATTTCATCTTGTATCAGTTCTTTTACCACCAGCTTATCCATTATCAAATTCACGAGGCTTATGAATTTAATCTTTATCAGCCGTTTGCCTATTTGGTAGCTTATGTTGCTGCCCTTGTAGCAAACTACTTCTGGCACGGCAAATAATGCTGTTTCCAAAGTAGCGGTGCCGCTGGTTACTAATGCTGCTTTGGCCTGCATCAACAGGCTATAAGTGCCATCCCCTATCGCTCCAACATTGCTATACGGGCTTAGGAAAGGTTCATAAAAACTATCTTCCTGCCCAGGGGCTTTTGCTACTACAAATTGGTATTGCGGGAATTTTTTGCTTACGGCCAGCATCACAGGCAGCTTTTTTTCTATTTCTTGTTTGCGGCTGCCCGGCAGCAGTGCCACTATTGGCAAGCCTGCCGGGGCTTTTGAGTTTGAATGGGCTTTCTTATAGCTATCAATTACTTCTACTAGTGGATGGCCTACATATTCCACATCCCAGTCCCAAACATTTTTAAAATAATCTTTTTCAAAAGGCAGTATCACTAGCATTTTATCGATGCACAGTTTCATTTTCTTTACCCTATTGGCCTTCCAAGCCCATACCTGTGGTGATATATAATAGGCTATCTTGTAACCCTGCTGCTTGCCCCATTCCGCTATGCGCAGGTTAAACCCTGGGTAATCTATCAATACCAAAACATCGGGCTTAAAAGCAGTAATATCTTCTTTGCAAAACCGAATATTTCGTAGGATGGCAGGCAGGTTTTTCACTACTTCCACAAAACCCATGAAAGCCAGCTCCCGGTAATGCTTAACCAGTGTTGCACCAGCAGCCTCCATCATATTGCCACCCCAGCAACGGACATGGGCATTGCTATCAAGCAGGTGCAACTGCCGGATAAGGTTGCTGCCATGCAAATCGCCGCTGGCCTCGCCTGATATGATATAGTATTTCATGATGGTTTAATTTCGTGAGAAAGTTGACCGTTAAACGTTAACCGTGAATCAACATCCTAATTGCCCAACGGTATGACTTCGGTAATCGGTCAACGGTACACAGTTCTCGGTTCAATATTCCATTTCCCTCAATGCTGGGGCTTTGAACCAAGTAGTTGCTACTACCAGAAGGGTCATGCAGCCGCCAAAAACAACGGAAGGTATTACGCCTAGCAACTTGGCAGCCACGCCGCTTTCAAACTGCCCTAGCTCGTTGCTGCTGTTGATAAACATAGAGTTTACGCTCATTACACGGCCACGCATACTGTCAGGCGTTTTGAGCTGCAAGATCGTACCACGGATAACCACGCTAATGCCATCTAACATGCCACTTATTGCCAAGGCAACAAAGGATAGCCAAAATATCTTGGACAAGCCAAAGGTAACAATACAAAGCCCGAAGCCAGCAATTGCGTACATAAGTTTTTTGCCCTGCCCTTGGCGGATGGGCTGCAGGGTAAGGATGATGATAATAATAACAGAGCCAATATCGGATGCGGCATTTAGCCAGCCAAAACCTACTGGCCCTGCTTTTAAAATATCCTTGGCAAAAACAGGTATCATAGCCACTGCGCCGCCAAACAAAACGGCAAACAAATCAAGCGAAAGCGCCCCTAATACTTCCTTCGTGGTGAATACAAAACGAAGCCCTTCCTTCACGCTTTCCATGGTTTTCTTTTCGCCGCTTCCCTTCATTGGCGGCTTAGGTTTCAAGCGGAAAAGAAAGGAGAAGCCCAGCATGGTAAGCGATGCTACTACTGCCAATGCTCCCGTGTTGCCTATCCCTGCTATCAGGAAACCTACGCCTGCATGGCCTAAAACAGATGCTGAAAGCCAGCCGCCCTGGTTCCAGGTAGTGGCATTCTGCAATATATCTT
Organism: Parasediminibacterium schistidii; assembly: GCF_046546515.1. NCBI lineage: Bacteria > Pseudomonadati > Bacteroidota > Chitinophagia > Chitinophagales > Chitinophagaceae > Parasediminibacterium > Parasediminibacterium schistidii. The sequence goes on from NZ_JBKHKJ010000018.1 coordinate 12,892, forward strand.
TAGGCACAGTGGAAGCAATAATGGCATGGAAAATAGGGCCAGTGAAAGAACGGAAAACCCCAGTAAAAAAAATGATAATGTATATGCAAAACACAATAGCGTGGCTACTGAACATGACAGCCGAAACCTTGGTAGAAAGGGCAGCCAGCATCAATACTGCAATAAAGTACAATACAACACCCCGTAGCATTAGCTTCCTTTTCTCGCTGATGTCTATCACATGCCCCGCATAAAGTGATAAAGAAACGGCTGGCACTACTTCGCTCAAGCCTATAAGGCCAATAGCAAATGGGTCTTGTGTTAACTCATAAACCCACCAGCCTACCAAAGTGCCCAGCATACGAAGCCCCATAATGAACAGGAACCTGCCGATGAGGAAGTTCCTAAATTCTGGCACCTGTGGTGCAGCAAAAGCGTTGTATGCTTTAGCAGGCGTGGGTTGAATGTCTTTTTCTATGTGCATAATAGTTTTTTAAAGGTAGTAAGTGATAAGCTGTAAGTTGTAAGTCATAAGTGGTAAGTGTTAAGAAATAAATATATAGGTAGTTTACGCTCCCACCGCCTACCACGGGTTGCACCCGTGGCTACTTTTATTCAACCCTTTCAGGGTTTTAGGCAAATGCACCTAATTTGAAATATTTATCCTTTGGAGAAGATTTACTTATTATATCTTACTCGCTCTACCTTACTTACGACTTACTTACGAAGGGCTTTACCCTTCGCTGATGTAGGGTACATAAAAGTTTTTCGCTTTTTATTGAAAAAACACCCTAGTACCACCCTGCCCGCCATTTATCCCAAAAAGCCGAAACAAACACCCCACGGGCAAGAAGATGGGATGCAAACCGAGAACACTTATACAATTTCTACACTATTACTTTTTCTGGGTTTTTTATTAAAATAGTTTCAGTTTTGACAATTTTCGGTCTTTTTTCCTATTCGCATTTTTTTGAAAAATCGTTACCTCGCCTTTAAGTCATTGATTATCAACAATAATAGCAAAATTTTATGCGTATTTTATGCCTATTTTGTGCTTATTTTTTGAGTGATTCGTGCATACTTTTTGCGTATTTTATGCTCATTTTGTGCGTAATTTTTGCGTATTTTACAGCCATCAATACAAGGCTAATTTTTTAAGCTAAAACTATCTTAATATTAATAAAAAAATAACTTTGATGCAAGTACTAGTTGATAGCTTTTAAAATGCATTTAACCTGATTTTTTAACAAGTGCATTTCTGGGACAAAGATAAGGTTTTTAAAGATTAGGGAATATCGCCACAAAGCGAAAAACTCCTATACAACCAATTTGCCACTAATGCACGAATAACACTAATTTTATTTATAAATTGGTTGTTTCTAGCTAAACATCAGTTGCTTAGCGGGAGACTTTTATGCACCCCTGATGTATTCCGCCCTTTCAGGGCTATATTATGCACATTATATAATTACACTGTTTAAAATATAGCTTATCTTACTCCATTGCCATTTTACTTACGACTTACGATTAAACTACGGTAAACTAAAATAGTGTTGCCCATTATCATAGTCCCTTTCTAGTGCTTCCAGTACTACCTCCATGTGCTTAGGGTTGCCCAAGAAATCGGCATTGGAGGCATCTATAAAAATAGTTTTTATATTGTGCTCCTTTATATAACTGGTATAGGTTTCCTGTATTTTAAACAGGTAATCGTTCGGGATGCTTTGCTCATACTCCCTATTGCGTTTTTTTATGTTCGCCTGCAATTTATTGATGGGTGCGTGCAGGTAAATCAAAATATCGGGGAAAGTAACCTGCTGGTGGATAATATCGTACAAACGCTGGTACAGGCGGAATTCCTCCTCAGGCAAAGTAACTTTTGCAAACAGCAGGCACTTGGTAAATAGGTAATCGGAAATAATAGCTTCTTGAAAGAGGTCATTATGGCGCAATGTTTCCTTCATTTGCTTATACCGCTCCGCCATGAAAAACAGTTCCAACGGGAAGGCATATTGCTGCGGGTTTTCATAAAATTTAGGCAGGAAAGGGTTATCGGCAAATTCCTCCAATATAATCTTGGCATTAAAATGCTTGGCCAATAAATGGGTAAGGGTGGTTTTCCCTGCGCCGATATTGCCTTCTACAGTTATAAAACGATACTTCATGTGGCTTCAAAATTAGCTGCCATCAGGTTGCGGCAGGGGTAATTTTTTGCACATTCAGGGTATCGGGGCATTCATCCAGCAATTGTAGTATGTTTTTTTGCAGGGTTGGGTGCATTAGCATTGGGGCTATTTCGGCCAAAGGCAACAAGGCAAATCGCCTTTCGTGCAGAAAAGGGTGCGGTATAGTAAGCAGGGGGGTATTGTTTACAACCCCATCTATCAGTAATATGTCAATATCAATAGTCCGTGGTCCGTATTTCATAGAGCGTACCCGCCCTATTTGTTCTTCTATATGCAGCAAAGCCCGCATCAAATCCTCTGCTGGCAATGAAGCATCCAGTTCTATTGCTTGGTTGTAAAAAGAAGGCTGGCTGGTAATGCCCCAAGCTGCGGTTTCGTAAATGCCAGACTTATTCACAATGTTGCCGCACTGGGCTTCTATCAACTGCTGGGCTTGCGCTAAGTACGCTAAACGGTTGCCGAGGTTGCTGCCCAATAAAATATAAGCATGAGGCATAGGGGAAGGATATAGGTAAATAAAGTTACATTGGTAAAACGGTGTACTATCAAATATATACGCCTGTTTGTATGCGTCCTACTTCATCTATCAACTGTTTAACGCCTTGTGTGGTAAGGAGCGAAGAAAAGGTTAAAGGCTCACCAAACACATTTTTATCTCTTTTTAGCCAGTTATAAAATGCATCTTTACTCGAAAAAGTTTCCAACCCCATTTCTACTAGTTTTTCTAAATGTACAGTACGTTCTGTGTCATTAGTAACGTATTTTTGGGAGCATTTCATTTACCATTATTTACATTCAAATTTACGATAATCCCCTTATTTATTTAAAATTTATTTTCAGGATAATTTGCGTTAAGTCTTTTTAAGTGCTACTGTTTGTAAATCTGTTATTGTATCAACTCCTAGAGCAACTTAAAAAAACTACTCCTCTTTCTTCTTTCTTTCTTAGTGCAACTTCGAGCCTTTGTGGCTATTGTAAACATACTAACTGCGAACTTTGTACATTTACCAACGTTATTTACTACACCATGAAGCAATTTACTATCCCAAATATTTACCGTAGCCCACTTATTAGTGCCATAAAACAAAAACGCAAACAGGATGACAAATTAAAAAAAGACTTTTCTCCTACTTTATTAAACTTTGGCAATTTGCACATTTACCTTGCCCGCCATTTCGGGTTTTGCTACGGGGTAGAAAATGCCATTGAAATTGCATTTAAAACCATTGAAGAAAACCCGGGAAAACGCATTTTCCTGCTTAGCGAAATGATACACAACCCACAGGTAAATGCAGACCTGCAAGCACTTGGCGTGCAATTTTTACAGGACACTTATGGCAAGCAATTGATTGGTTTTGATGCTATTAGCAAAGATGACATTGTGCTGATACCCGCTTTTGGCACCACCCTAAGCATCGAAAAAATGCTGAATGATAAAGGGATTGCCACCGAAAAATACAACACCACCTGCCCTTTTGTAGAAAAAGTTTGGAACAGGAGCGAGCAGATAGGCATAAAAGGCTACAGCATTGTGATACACGGCAAGCCAAAGCACGAGGAAACAAGGGCTACTTTTTCACACGCCGCAAGCCATAGCCCTTCTGTAATAGTAAATGACATAAAAGAAACCATTGAACTAGCAAAATATATCACAGGGGAAAAAGATGCCTCCCATTTTGCCAGTGAATTTGCCGGGCGTTTCTCGAAAGGTTTTGATGTTGGCGAAGACTTGCAACGCTTTGGCGTGGTGAACCAGACCACGCAGCTAGCCAGCGACACGCAAGCCATTTCAGATTATTTGAAACAGGTAGTAAAACAGCATTACCAATTGTCAGATGCCACTATTGGCGAACGCTTTGCAGATACAAGGGACACGCTTTGCTATGCCACCAACGACAACCAGACAGCCGTAAATGGCTTGCTAGCCACCGAGGCGGACCTTGCATTGGTAATAGGCGGCTACAATAGTAGCAACACATCGCACTTAGTAGAATTGTGCGAGCAAAAGCTGCCCACTTATTTTATTGATAGTGCCGAAAGGATGATTAGCAAAGAAGAAATAATCCATTGCAATTGGGTAACAAAAGAACAAACTAATATTAAGTATTTCCTGCCAGCGCATACACCAGCAAAAGTATTAATTACCAGCGGTGCAAGCTGCCCCGATGCAGTAGTAGAAGCTGTGATTAAAAAATTAGCTGGGTTTTATGGTGTAGAAAGCCTTTTGGATACTATTGGGAATCAATTTGAGTAAGAAATCAAACAGAGTCAGCATAATATTTTTTGTGAAAAACGGGTTAATTAGCAATCTGCTAATAGTAAATGGTATGGATTTGGCTTGAAAATGACAAACCTTATTCACATGAAAAGAATAGTTCTATTACCCTTAGTAGTCATGATTATTGCTTACTCGTCCTGCAGTTCTTCTAAAACGTATTTTAGTAATAATATCAAGGATAAAGTAGAAGCGTCAGGCACGCCGCTTACCAAGCTTCAATATTATATAGACAGGGACGTAGAATTGTCCCGGGAAGTATTGCAAGGGGAAACAAAAGTTACAAGTGGGGTATTACGTGTAGAAAATGGCAAGAATTTAAACATCATTACTTTAAAAAAGAACACCCCTGGTGTGTGCCTGAAAACACAGGATGGCAAGCTGCTTATCTCGTTTGAGGACGGGGAAAACAAATACCTCACTTTTGGAAAAACAAAGTATGCCACCAACAACGACCCGTTCAGGGTGCTTGCTAATAGCTGGATAGGCAACTATGGGTTGATTACCTATGAAGGCAAGCAATATTTTATACATTCTGGCGGCGATGCCAGCATCATGATAAAAACAAGCGAGCTAAACATGGAACAGGTAAACAAACATAAAATGAAGGGTAGGACTATATCATAGTGCCAAAAAATGCAAAATCTAGAAGGTTTTAGAAACCTTCTAGATTTTTAAGGAAAGCCCCTTAGCATTTATGTTTTTTTGCTAAAAAAAACATAATAATAGATGTTTTTACGCGTATCGTATAACAAAAAGGACTTTTTTCTCCTTTTTACTTCGTGCTACTTTGAGCCTTCGAGTCTTTGTGGCGAAAAAAGTTTTAAAACCTTCTCCTTGGTGGTGCACTCTTGTTTACAAAGCCTGTTCTTGGTGCGCCAGTCCGTGGTTGTTCTTCTGCTGCTTTCACGGCAATTTTTTTTCCAAACAAACTTACGCCATCCAGTAAATCAATCGCTTCTTTAGCTTCGGCGCTATTGGCCATGTCCACAAAGCCAAAGCCCTTGCTTTTGCCCGTTTCCCTGTCTTTAATAATAATTGCAGAAACTACATCACCATACAGTTCAAACATTTCTTTTAAATCCACTTCGTCCAAGTTGCCGGAAATGCCACCCACAAATAGCTTCATAATATTATTTTAAGGTAAAAGTAAAAATCCCTGTTATTTTTATTTTATTCAGGATTGAATAATAATTAAATTTCAAATTAACGCAAATGCACTAGCAAACAGCAAGCCATTTTGTTATCACAATTAAAATATTAGCAAAAAAACTTCAAACCCTGTATTAATGAGGTTTTGATTATGTGATTCGGATTGGATTCGAACCAATGACCCTCATCTTAGAAGGATGACGCTCTATCCAGCTGAGCTACCGAACCAATTTGGGATGCAAATTAACGGAAAAAAAGCAACTCATTTTTAATTCGTAGTTCAAAATTAAAAATTCAGTTACGCTATGCCGTTTCCATATCTAGTTGAAACCTTTTTTTCAATGCTTTCATTTCTTTTTTAAAGGTTTCCAGTTCTGCATCCTGCCCGTTGATAAAGCTATTGTCTTCTAGCTTGCCAATTACTTCGTCCATTTCCTCGGCATTGTCATACACCATGGCACGGTAAGGGCTTTCGTAATCCTTTGCTCTAGATTCGTAAATACTCTTGGTAATCCATTCCTTGGTAGCAATGGCAATATCCACTATGGTATTCAATTGTATATTGTCAAGCGCTTTCAAATCCCAGCCTTTTATTTCTGCAAGGCTTGCTAAAGCATGTTTCAATTTCTGTTCGCTATATTGCGTGCCTTTCTCGGCATACCATTGGTGTACTTCGTCCCAGCCACACAGTTTGCCTTCTTTTACATTTATTTTAAATTGCCCTACATCATCTTTTAGCAGCAGTTGCCCGCCAACATTTATCCAATCTTTTCTTTTTAGCTTGGCTGGCAATACGTTCATTGCATCTTCCAGCGACTTAAAAGCGTGTTTTTGAAGAAAGCCAATTAACTGGCAACAACCATAATAAGTAATTAATTCTTCAAACAAATGGTATGCTTTTGCAGCTTTTATAATGATGGTTTTCCGCTTTGCATTTTCAAAATCATCAGCTACTATTTCCAACGTATCTATTATAGGGTTATGCTCTTGCAATAATTTCTTTCCTACAGCAACTAGCTCTGCTGTTGTTGTGGCATCTGTTATTAATTCTTCTCTTAATAAATAAGCCTTGCCAATTGTTTTTTCCAGATAAGTACGGCTACTAAACATTTCATTTACCGTGTCTGGTGCCAAGAATTCATACTCAATATGCTGTATCTTATCAACACGCTTGTCCCTGTCTATGTATTTCCAGCTATTCCTGGCAAGTGCATACATGTTGTACATAAACCAATAGCCCGGCATTACTACCAATTGATTCTTAGATACATCGTTGGTAATTAAGGAAAAAGGAATAGGTATATTTAATTCCGCAGGATAATCGCCTTTGCTAATCATGGTAAAAGAAGCAAACTGGCTATTGTGTTTCAAGCTTACGCACAAACCCGGCCAGAAGCCACGGCCCGCAACTACTTCCCCATCTGCCCCACGGCTATTGTGGTTGCTGCCAATGGTTGCCCCTGCGGCTATATTGCTTTGCCCCATGATTAATGCCGCACACAAAAAAGAATTGTTGTGGTGCTGCTCATGCGCTGGGAAAATAAGCGAATTGAGCACCTCGCAGCAGGATATGGTGGCATTGTTGCCCAAATAGGAGTTGATAAGCCTTGCCCCATATTTCAGTTGTGAGTTAGAAGCCATGATAAAACGAACCGCTTTCACGCCATAAAATATACGGCACCCAAAACCCACAATGCCATTTACCAGTTCTACCCCTTCTCCTATCTGTGTCCTGCCTTTTTCACCGCTGGAGTTAATGGTGAGGTTCTTTAGCTTATTTGCACCTTTTATGTATGCGTCCTCGCCTATCCATACGTCTTTCACAATACGGCAGTTTTTTATTACCGTCCTTGCCCCAATTTTGCCGTAATAGCCCCTTTCATTTTTGTATTGCTCTTCTGTAAATTCTTTAAATTTTTGCAGTAGCGCATGGTCGTCCCTGTACTTGCTCCACAAATAAGCATCGCCCGGTAGCATATCGTTGAAAGGGATAACGCTTCGCCCCCCATTCTCGTTGCACAGCTCCAGCCATATCCTTATGCTTTCGTCCTCGCCTTGCTTGATGATACCATTGCCAAATTTTGCATGGTTTGTAGTAACCAGTTCATTTACATTGATGATGATTACTTCGTTGCCAATAATTTGGTGTGAGAGGTAATTTACATTGTCTATACATACATTGTCGCCAATGTCGGTGCTGATGATGGTGGAGTTATACAACCCAACGGGTACTTTCAAATCACTAAAATCAAGGAAATAAGGCTCCAGCTTGCTAATGCGCACTAGGCCATAAAACTTGCAATTCTTTACCAATGCAGGGTTGAAAAATTCCGACACAAATATATTGTTCCAGTTGTCGCTTGTATTGTTGTTACGTACCAACCCCTCTATTTCAAAAGCAGTCAGGTGCCTGTATTCGATACCGCTCCTGTTTTGAAGGTTGCGATACACATATTCGTCCTGCCCTTCTTTCAAGTATTCAGATGGGATGAAATCGTACCCCAACTCGCTAATGGGTGTCCTCTTTATATTATTCTGGGGCATTTTCCTTTGTTTTGAATTTTAAGTTTTAAATTTTAAGTTAAGACACAATTGTTTTTTAATCCAAAACATAAAACTTACCCTTACCACTATCAATTATCAACTATCAATTATCAATTACTCCACCGTTACGCTCTTCGCCAAATTCCTTGGTTTGTCCACATCAAAACCTTTGGCTACGCCCACATAATAGCTAAGCAACTGCAACGGCACCACGCTAAGCAGTGGGGCAATTACCTCATCGGCATCAGGCACAAACATGGTATCGTCGGCCATTTCTGGTATAATGGTGTCTGTAGCAGTTGCAACGGCTATCACTTTGCCTTTCCTTGCCTTTATCTCCTGCACATTGCTTACTATTTTTTCATAGTACCTATCCTTCGTGGCAACAAACAATACAGGTAGGTTTTCATCTACCAGTGCTATGGGGCCATGCTTCATCTCGGCCGCAGGGTAGCCCTCGGCATGTATATAAGACACTTCTTTCAGCTTCAAAGCACCTTCTAATGCCACTGGGAAGTTGTACCCCCGACCCAGAAACAGGAAGTCCGTGGCATCTTTATATTTCTCCGCAATGCGCTGTATGTTGGATGTATCTTTTAAAATTTCCTTTACCTTTTCTGGTATTGCTTCCAATTCTTTTATTAGTTCCAAGTAGCGGGCTTCTGTAATAGTGCCTTTTGCATGGGCAATTTTTAGTGCTATCATGCTTAGCACGGCTAACTGGCCTGTGAATGCCTTAGTACTTGCCACGCCAATTTCTGGGCCGCTATGGGTATAAGCACCTGCATTGCTCAAGCGGGCTATACTGCTGCCAACGGCATTTACAACGCCAAAAATAAACGCACCTTTTTCTTTCGCATTTTCCAAGGCAACCAAGGTATCGGCCGTTTCGCCGCTTTGGGAAATAGCAATGATAATATCGCCTCTGTTGATAATGGGGTTGCGGTACCTAAACTCACTTGCATATTCCACTTCTACAGGTATGCGGCACAGCTCCTCAAACAAATATTCTGCTACAAGCCCAGCGTGCCAGCTAGTGCCGCAAGCCACCATTACAATGCGCTGCGCATTTTTTAATATTTCAATATTATTGTCAATGCCACTTAAATTAATCTGGCTCGAACCTACAAGCAAACGCCCACGGAGGCAGTCGAAAATAGTTTCTGGCTGTTCGTTTATTTCTTTCAGCATGAAATGCTCGTAGCCGCCTTTTTCAATGGCTGCCAGTTCCATGTCTAGCTTAGTAATAAATGGCGTTTGCTTTTCATTGCCCAAATTCTTCAAAATCAGCTCATCTGCTTTTACTATTGCTATTTCGTAGTCATTTACATATACCACTTCTTTGGTGTACTCTATAATAGGCGAGGCATCGCTTGCCAAAAAGTGTTCGCCTTTGCCAATGCCAATTACCAATGGGCTGCCCTTGCGGGCTGCGATAATGGTATCTGGGTCATTTTTATCAATTAATAAGATACAATACGCACCTACAATACGCTTCAACGCGATGCGCAGGGCTTCTTCAAGTGTTGAGTTATTGTTCTTCTTAATGTCCTCGATAAAGTTCAGCAGCACTTCCGTGTCCGTATCGCTGCTAAACGTGTAGCCCTTCTTTAGCAAGTCGTTCTTGATAGGCACATAATTTTCTATGATACCGTTGTGTATCATCGCCAAGTCGCCACTGTTGCTCGTGTGCGGGTGGGCGTTCCTGTCGCTTGGCTCACCGTGGGTAGCCCAGCGGGTATGCCCAATGCCAATATGCGCATCCAGGTTTTTATCTACCACTTCATCTTCTAGTTCGGCAACTTTACCCTTCTTTTTATATACTTTTAAGGTATTGTCTTTTATCAATGCAACACCGCTGCTATCGTAGCCTCGGTATTCTAAACGTTTCAATCCTTTAATAATAACTGGGTAAGCCTGCCTTGGTCCAATGTATCCAACAATTCCGCACATATAAATTAATTAATTATCGTTTTATAAATATAAGGATTGTAATTACTTTTATCATTAAATAAAAACAAGCCGATAAAATGCAGCCCCCTTTTAATTTCTCAGAACAGTATTCCCTCGAAAACGAGCGTGTTTTATTAGCACCTTTAGATGGCAATAATAGTACCCAATTATTACATTTTGCCCTTGGGGGTATAAATATTTGGCCTTTTAGCCTTATGCCTATGCTTGGGGAGGCAAATTTTAAGAAATATATAGATTTTGCGTTGCTATCACGGGTGCAGCAAACGGCTTATCCCTTTATTGTTTTTGACAAAGTAGCAAAGGAATTTGCTGGCAGCACCCGGTTTTACGACATACAATTGGCCAACCAAACCCTGCAACTGGGCTATACTTGGTATGACACCAAATTCCAAGGCACAGGGCTGAACAAAAACTGCAAGTTCCTGCTGCTTCAATTTGCTTTTGAAACAATGGGCATGGAAAGGGTAGAGTTCAGGGCAGACAACAACAACAAACGCAGCATAGCCGCCATGCAAAGCATTGGCTGCACCATAGAAGGCATATTGCGCAGCAATGTACCCAATGCCGAGGGCGGCAGGCGGGACAGCATTGTGCTATCTATTTTAAAAAGCGAATGGGAAGGAGGGATAAAGGAAAGGTTGGGGAGGAAGATTGGGAATTGATAATTTTTCAATTAGAAATGTGGTTTACCCAGCCCATCCTTCCCTGTCCAAACTACGGTAGTGGATAGATTCTGCCAAGTGTTCTGGTTTTATTTTCTCCGAGGCGGCTAAATCGGCAATGGTGCGGGATACTTTCAATATCCTGTCATACGCCCTTGCGGAAAGGTTTAGCCGTTCCATTGCTTTTTTTAGCAATGCCTCGCCCACATGGTCTATCACGCAAATTTCCCTTAGCTGCTTGCTGCTCATTTGGGCATTGGCATATACGCCATCTTCTTTTTCGTAGCGTGCAGCTTGTATTTCCCTTGCTTTGATTACCCTGTTGCGGATAATTTCAGACGATTCGCCTTGGGTGGTTTTGCTTAGCTCGCTAAAAGCCACAGGCACTACTTCCACGTGCAGGTCTATCCTGTCTAGCAAAGGGCCAGATATTTTGTTCAGGTATTTCTGCACAGTGCCGGGTGGGCAGGTGCATTCTTTGTCTGGGTGGTTGTAGAACCCGCAGGGGCATTCCTGCGTTGCCTTTTTCCAAACTAGAACGGACTGTCCGGAAGCCTATGGGAGCTGGGTATGTAGACGAACCATTGACCTTTGCAGACAGGTTCAGGAACAAGAGATTGGAACTAGGATGGCTCCAAAAAGATGTGGCAATATTTATTGGAATTTGCGAGGATTCAGTTACGGGCTGGGAGAATGGAAGGAGTGAGCCACAAGGACGATACAAGGATTATATAGCTGCTTTTTTTAATCACACAAAAAGTTAAAGATTATCCTATCTCAACTTATATAACAAAAGATAATCAAATTCACTGTGCAATTGTTACACTTTAGAGTAATGACAAAAAAATGGAATTCCCAACATTTAATATTACTATTTTTTGTAGACCCAAAAAGCAGGAAACGTAAGTTTAGTTTACGTAGTGTTTGGGATGGGATTTTGGATAAGTTGCGTAACAAAGAAATGGTGAGGCAAGGCCAAAATGCAATGGCTACACTCTATATCATAGCCAAACGGTTAAATGGTGCAATAACCGTTCACTGAAAAGTTATGATGGGAACAAAAAAGTCAAAGGTATCAAACGGCATATTGTAGGAGATTAAAATGGGTTTTAATTGGCTGTGATGGTAACGGTTGCTCATATGCATGACAGCCAATGTGTTTTAATGTTGATGCGTTTTTGAAGGATGCTTTTTGTAGTATAAAATGTATTTTGGCTGATGGCGGTTACAGTAGGAGGTCATAAAGTGGGTAAAGCAAAAATTTAGCTATGTATTGCAATAGTTTTAAGAAAAGACAATAAAAAGTAAGGCTTTAAGCCAATAGGTAAAGGATGGATTGTGGAAAGGACATTTGCTTTGCTTGGTTTGACAACGACAGAAGATTATGTAGAAACTATGAACTACTGATGGAGTCGACTGAGGAAATGACCAAATTGCCTGCCATAAAGCTTTTATTAAATAAAATTTAAACAGGTTCTTAATTATTCTTATAAAGCAAATCAATTCTTTCGTCTATCTTTTCCTTTGTTTTTATATATTTTAACTTCAGCTCTTGTTTAGTTGTTAGCTCAACTGCATAACTAATAGCTTCATTTGCTTTTTCTAACTTAAAATGTATATCAAAATCTTTTATAAAAAAAGACTCCATGAATTCTAACGTTGCTTCAGTATCATAATATTCTGACAATTCGGTTTTGAACTTTCCATTTATTTTTAATTTATTTAATCTATTTCTAGCTTCCTTTATAAATTTCATGGCAATGGTATAGGTTTTATTTTTGTTTAACAACAATTCTTCACCTTCACTTTCTTTTAATAGCAAGCATGCTTTTTCCGTAAAAAGCACACAAGTATTATTACTATTGCAATCAAGTAATTTTTTAAAATATATATATCCATCCTCAGTAGAATAATATTTTTTAAAAAAAAGCATATACTTACTTTCTGAAATATTTATGTTTTCAATTATTTCATCTATTTGCAATAATGTTGGGTCTTCATAGATTGTACAATATTTTGTCAAGGCGAAACCATGATAAAATCTAGGATCATCAGGAAAGTTTCTAATGCCTTCAAAAGCCAATTCAATTGATTCTTCATAACGCTTAATTCTTCTTGTGACCCAACATAAAATATAAAGGAAATCAGCATAAAATATATCTGTTTTTACTAGATTTTTTTTTATTTTATTTAACCACTTGAAAACTTTAATGTCCTTATTAACTGCATTCCTGTCCTGTAAGGCTATATTAGAGTTTGGTAATATAAGAAAAATTAATGCCTTTAAAAGCTGTTGATCTATTTGATACTCTTGTTCTGATTTAATTTTAGTCAGCGTAGTAATTAAGTCTTTAAGAGTATCATAAATATTTGAATCATCTTTTTTCTCATCCCCCAATACTAATTTAATTAATTTATTAATTTCTTTGCCATATGCTTTATAATTTTTTAATTGAAGAAATACAGGTAATATCTGATAAGTTCCTTCAATATTATCAATCCCCTTAGACCATTCAAAAGAAGTAGTATTGCAACGAATCTCTTCAATTCCAGTTATAAATCTTGAGTTAAAATCAACTTCATCTACAAGTCTATCTAATAACTTATGCCGTTCTTGAAAATTTCTTTCAAATTGGGTTTGGTTACTTTTTATATCACTAAAGTAATTTAAAAGACCTTGACTTCCTCTTTCGGATAACATTTTAATAACATCGTCATAAATTGAATTATTCATATTTTTAAAAAGACCTGTATTTTCAAATGAATTACGTATAGAGTTATAATTTGAAAAAAACGCTTTATACTCGCCATTAAATAAATCATTTATATCATAATCACTGTCATTATTATTATAATTCCTAATTTCACCAATTAAATGACTAGTCGCATTTAATTTATTATTAATTTGGGTGCTAATTTTTTTAAGTGTTTGCAATTTTTTAATTGTTTTACTATAATCTCCTTTATTTTCATTATCAAGTGCCGCACACATTAAATGAGCAAATATTTCTTGTGTTGTTGTATACAGACTAATCTTTTCATTATTTATATATGGATAATCAATAATATCAAAATCAAACAATTTATCCATTACAATTTGAGTAATTGATGGGGCATCGGTCACGAATAGGAAAATATGCTTATGCTCCGAACCATACTCTTTTTTTTGTATTCTTCTATTTATAGCAATTATTCTTTGTATAGCCTTTGAATCCCTGTCTCTACTACTTGGATTTACTGTATTAGAAACATCTACAAAAACACGAAATATTTTATCAATTTCTTCTTTTTCTCCTTTCTCTTCTTCAAAAAGCTTATAGAAAAAATTGGGCAATTTTGGTGAGACCTCAAAGGTTATCAACTTTTGAGAAATTAAGAATTCAAATTTTTTTAATCCATTAACCCCTAAAAGAACCTCTGCGATTCTTAACGAAAAATTTTTACTTATATCATCCCTAAGTTCTTTATATTCTAAATTCAAGTTCACAAAATCTTTGCTCTTATTAACCCATTTATTGACTAGAATTTCAGCATCATTAAACGCTAACTTTTCAGCTGCTAATGCGACCCTTGTCATCCCCCTCAACTCCAACACATATTCGTCAAGAATAATACATTGAGGGCTAGGAAATTGTGACTTGAAAAGATTAAACAATGTGGCCTGTTCATCAAAAATATATTCCTCCGTTAAATTCCTATTTTTTGCTCTACGTTCATTCTCTTTTATTATTCCTCTTGGAAAACAATAATTACCAATAAGATCGGCATCAATTACATAATGAACCTGCCAACCATCTGCTTTAAGTTGCTGCAATTTGATTAAAGAATCAAAACTACTTTCGGATAAATCACTTAACAATGTATCAAATCTCATTCTAAAATAAAATTAAGTAAGTATAATGCATTTTCTCGAACATAATTTTTATCGTACTCCAAAGCTGATTTAACTTTTTTAAACTGCTTAATCAACGGGACACACAAATTTTCATCAATTATTTCATGGTTATAAATATATGAAGAATCATAACAATCCAGATTCTTTGCCACCGAATATTTATTCTTCTCAATAATTACATTTAAAAAATCCCTTTTATTTGATGCAATTAAAAAATTAGCCCAATCAGCAATGGTAGAAAATCTTTGTTTATCAAAGTAATCAGTATCAAATATTGAATTTAAAGAAATGGTAACAACCTCAACAATGAAAGATTCGTTTGAATCAACATCTGAAAAATCGTTTCTTCTATTAAGATATTTATTAAATCTCATAATAATTAAATTAAATAATTTAATGTGGGACACCTCATTATAAACATTTGAAAACCACTCATAAAAATGACTATAAAAAATAGATTTTCTGTTATAATAAAACTCCCTTAACTTATCTTCAATTAAAGTAACTACAAAAGGTATTTGTTGTTCTGAGTATAAATTTGATGTCAATTTAATTGTAGATGAGATTGAATTTAGAAATACATTTTCTTCATAGTGAAGAAACATAAACCTTAAATAGTTTCCCATAAGAGCAATATTATTGGGAAATTCCTTCCATCCAAATAATTCAAAGTGCACTTTTACCTCTTCTCTTTCTTTAACATCCAATTCAAGCCTAGCATAGGCTTGTAATATTTTTGCCTTAACAGAATCATGATTGAATATAAGATCATTGAGTTCAGGGTTAAAAAATATTTTCCTTAGAATTTCTTTCGCTTTAGGATTTTTGATACCTACTAATACATTTATAATTCTAATTATTTTTTCAGCATCATTGTAGTTTCCATATAATTTATTTAGCACTCCACACAATGCTGAATCATATTCTTTAGTAGAAATATTATTTTTTTTTAGAAAAAATACAATATCAATCAGTATGTCTCCTTCAGGGGTTAGATTATTTAATGGATAAGCTATTCCATAATATAAAATATCTTCTATCCAATCTATCCAATTTACATAATTATAATTTCTCAATATATCAACAGCATTAATCTCACTCATAATCTAATTATTTATGCAGCTAAAAATCTCTCCAAGGCTGCTTGAAATATTGATAAATCGGTAGCTTTTAATATTAATTTGTCTAATCTATTGAAATCATTAATTTTAAACAGATATGAATCAAATATAGCTTTATTGAATTTTTTATGGGCTCTCTCCTTTACTCCACTACCTTTTCCAGAAACAGGGAAAGTTTTACCCCAATCATTGTCTTTTTTATATGAAAGAAAAAATTCATTTCCATTCAACAAAACTCCTTCGCCACTAATTTTACCCCAATCCCCTAAAAGAGCAGTTGGTTGTAACATTTCTTCTGAGAAATTAGACGGATATTCGATTGTTATATATTGGTTTTTATTCTCTTCAGAAGGTAATTCATCGCCAATATAATAACCAATTTGATCTAAAACATAAGCAATATCTGATTCTTGAATAGGTATCTCAATATCAAGTTTATCCAAAGCAAAAACCCAACCAGTAGAACTTGACAAATTTGCAATTCGAATCTCTCGAAAACTTTCGTCCACTTTGAATTCCTCATAAAATCTTTTGTTATTATGAATAACTTCTATATCAAAAGTTATATCTGGATTACAATGCTTATTTTCAGGAACTATACGATTAATAAAAGTATCAAAATTTGTTACTCTCATATATTCTTGTGGATCTTTGCTAATAATTTCAGGTTTACAATTATGCATTCCAAATTCTTTAACAGCCAAAGCAAACTCAATATATGGTTCAATACTAAGACCATCAAAAGTAACCGGCTTACGTATTTTTTTTATATCAAGGATAATTTGTTGATAGCTTGAAATTAAATGGGTTACTTCTTTTTTTGTTGAAAACCTTAAATGATAAGCTTTAATATCAATACCTATGCACATTAAAAGTCGGTTTGAGAAAATGTGTTTGGAATTCAGTAATTTGTCCAGAAAAGACTTGATATCTATATAATTTATATCCATCTTATCTGGTGCTAAATTATTTAATACATAGTTATAAACATCTTCTATAGTCATGTCTTAAAGTGAGTTTTAGAATAAATTTCAGTATGTAATTTTAAATGTTAAAAGTAATAATGCTAAATTAACTTAACCAATATTATTTAGATTCCATAAAAAATCATACAATTTATTTAAGAGCCTGTTTAAAATTTATTTTGTAGTACATATAATTATGCAACTCAGTTTTTAATTAAAAAGAAAAGGTTATTTAAGGTCACATTTGTCTGCAAACAACCTTTTAATTAACAAGAAACATATAAGTGCTTTTAGCAGCATAGATTCCTAAACCCGTAGTATTTTATTTCAATAGTTTGACAGTACAATTATTTCGTTAATTTTTGCGAGAAATGCTCAAAGTCGGCTGCAAAAAATTGTTTTTTCGTTTAAAAATAACCTATAGTAATTAACAGTTGTTAAATATAAGTAATTATTTTTCAGAAATCATAAAAAAATAATGAAATATCAAACTTAATACTGGTATTGCATTATTTTAAAGAAGTTCAATGGTATAGCAATAATTATCTGCTTTGTATTATGCCTTTTAATAAGCTGTATAAATGATTGACATTTTCATATACTTTAAATATAGTATATGAAAATATAATATGAATATAGGCAAAAAAAATCCTTTAGATAATGCACTTGCCATTACTCGAAACTATGAATTGGTTAAAGATGCATTAAAAGAATTACAAACAAAACTCTTATCTGATTCATCAAAGAATCATTACGCTGTTTTATTATCATCAAATATTAACGCATCTTTTTGTTTAAATCAAAAAGATGTGGATATATATAGAGAGGATAATTCTACAACTACAGGAATCTACAAAATTTGTAAAGTAGAACTATTATATTCAAAATTTATCGACAAGAACCAACAACCTTGCCATGATTTTAAATGTACTTTTATTACAGACAGATTAGCTGTGACGAAAATTCAGTCCTCATTAGGTATTGACACTTTAGCTAAAAATAATTCTTTTATGCAAGGGATTGAAGCAATTCGATTTGCTGATACAAAAAAATATTTTTTTCGTATCGGCAAAGGAATTTTGCATCTTTATTTCTTAAACGAGGATGAATTCTTTCAATGCAGGGATTTAGTGATCGCTTTATGGAAAGTGCTATCAGAACTAAATCTAAAAGGATAACAAACTCCTATCTTAGCTGCCGTAATGGGCAGCTTTTTCTTAGTAAAATTCTATTTTTAAAAGATATAGAATACTAGTTGTGCAAATAATTTATCCATCAATCAAATTCATTTTTTGAGCACAATATTCTCTAAAATTGTTGCAACCGATTGCCTCTTTTGTCCTATTGATAATTTATCCATTTCTGCATATTGCACATTTACTCTATATCCCTTCATTACAGTTTCCTTAGTTTCAAACTTAGTCTGGACAAATAATGTCTGCATGTCTTCCGAAAGAATAACCCTTATAGTGGTTCCTATAGACTTGGAGAGCAAAGCAGTTTTCTCAATTAATTGTTGTAAAGTTTTATCATCAACAGTTATACACCAAATCTCCATGTATTTTGCTTCTATACATTTTTTAACGTTATGCCATTCCCACTCTGCATCGGTTGTGATTGAAACCTCGCAAGCTATTTTCCTCCCATCCCTTTCAAGGGACACGTCCACCTTTCCGCCGTTCGGCAAGACCTGCTCTATCGTGGCCTTGTAGCCATGCTCTTCTGCCATTTTCTTCACTTGCAGCTGCAATGCCCGGTGGCGTTTCAGTTCCTTCTGCTGCACGAAACGCTGGATCGTTTCCTGCTTTTGGTCTTCCGTCAACTCGGCAATGCCTTCCTTTGCAGGGGAAACGGGCAAAGGATTTTTTCCGTCCCCTTTTGGAATGTCTTGAACTTCTTGCCTTGACGTTTGCACTATCGGGTCCGTTACACCCTCCATGTTATCGCTTTCGCCTTTGGGCAAAATCTCCTTTCCATATTGCCGCCTCGAATAGGCCACGATATCGTCAATCTCCTCCTGCGACAGCGGCAACTCGTCCAAAGGGTACGTCGAAAGGGTGAAGTCGCAATCCGGCCGCTCTATCCGCGCGATTGCCTCGCCACGGCCCAGTTGCTGCAAGTCCTCTGCCGCAAACGAGGAGAAGCTGCTACCGAACAATTTGGCATCGTATTCCCCCAACCGGAAGCATATCCTCGTCCCGGCATTCGCCAGCACCTCTCCTGCAAGCCCGCTATCGTTTTTTTGCAGTTGCTGCATGCCTTGGTGCGCCAGCACCAGACCCACATGGTATTTCCTGGCTCCACTCAGGATGGTATTCATTGAAGGCGTTATGAAATGCTGGAATTCGTCAATGTACAGGAAGAAATCCTGCCTGTCTTCCTTCTTCTGCGCTTGCCGGGACATGGCTACCTGCTGTATCTTGGACACGATGCAGGTGCCCAGCAGGTAGCTGTTCTCGGCCCCAATCAGCCCCTGCGAAAGCTTCACCAGTATTATCTTGCCGCTATCCATCAGGCTTGCGATGTCAATGCATTCCCTTTGGGATACCATGTTGCGTATAAGCGTCGGGCGCAGGAACGTGTCAAGGCGGGTGAGGATTGGGCCGATAGAGGAGGTTTTCAGCAGCGGGTATTCCTTCTGCCAGTAATACCTTATATGCTCGTCCTCGACCGTTTCCAAGAATTTCTCCCGGTAGCCTTTCTCGATCAGGAAGCTGCGGAGGTCTATCAGCGTGCCGCCCCTGCTGCTTTCGAGGAAGGCAAGGATGGCATTGGCAAATACGGAATTCATCTGGTCGCCCCAGCTGGTCGACAGCCGCCTGAAGGTTGCCACCAAGTCCGAAGCCAGTATCTCCTTCTCTATGGCAGAATGCGCCTTCAGCAGGTTGAAGGGAATGATGCATCCGGTATCGGAAGGGTCGACAATCACGATGTCCGATTCCCGGTGGGCAGGCACGTGCGCCAGTATGGAATCTATCAGGTCGCCATGGGGATCCAGCACTGCGCAGCCGTTCCCGTCCCACATGTCCTGCACAATCATGTTCAAGAGCAACGTGGACTTCCCCGTCCCGGTAGCGCCTATGACATGGACGTGCTTGAGCCGCTGCTCCATGCCCAAGCCTGCTTCCGTATCCATCCCGAAATGGGAATTGATGCCCAATGCGTGGTCATGCCCCATCGCAATTTCGGGCGCGGCTTTCGTCCTGCGCCGCATATGCCCAAGCTTGTCGGAAAGCCTTGCGTTCGGCACGTGCAGCAGGTTGGACAATTCTTTCAGGTTCAAAAGCATCCCCGTCCGGTGGGAAGCCCGGCGCAGCATGTCGCCTGTCCTGTCCCCGAAGGAATAGCGCGGGTCAAGAAGCGGCATCAGCGCGTTGGATGGGGATTTTGATGCATGGACCAGCGCGGTGCCAGCCTGCTCCATCAGCTGCATCGCCCTTTCAGGGCTGTCCGATTGCGTGAGCAGGCGGATAGTGCAGGCAAGGAATTGGGCGGATGCCTTTTCCCTCGCAAGGCCGGGCATTTCCGGAGCATTGACGAAAAATGAGCCGCCCTTGGGGTCGGTCACGGAACGCACCACGCTGTCATGCCACTGGTTGACAGTGCCAGCGCAAAGCACCTGCAGCACCGCCCGCTCATTGCCTTTCAGGCTGCCGATGACGGCGAAAAGGCTCGTGTACGAGTCGTGCGGAGACCTCGTTTGCAATGGCCTGACGAATTCCTCTTCCAGCCCGAAATCGGTGACGGCAGTGGGGCATACCTCATCGTTGACGAGGTTTTCCCCCTCTTCCGTCGTTTTCACGACTGTGCAGCCGGGGAGAAAGGCTTTCGCCTGCTGCTCGGCGAACGGCGCATCGGTTGCCGAGCATACCAGCTGCACCTCTACCTTTGAAGCCGTGCCCACGATCTCGAAGCTGAACGGGTGCCGGCAGTTTGAAAGCAGCACCAATAGCTGCTCCATGTCCCCCAGAGATGATGCGTACCCCTTCGGGGCGAAGATGCTTATCCTTTCGAGCAATTCGTCGCAACCGGAACGGAATGGCTCCTGTTGCCCGATTTCGGGCGTTTCAAGCTCTATAGGCTTTCGTGGGCGAAACGCATCGGCAAGCCTGCTCAAGAGCGTAGGCCGCTTGCCGTCGTCTATGTATTCCCGCTGGCGAGACCTGAAAAACGGGGCAAAAGGGGGCTCAAGGTCGACGGGGTAGTCCGCAAGCTCCCAGCCGCGTCCCCGCCGCTCCCATTCGTAGAATTGCCGGGTAAGCTCCGCTGCCTTCTGTCCCATCAGCTTTCCAGTTTGTATGGCTGTATCTTCTTGGCTTCCTCGGGAAAGCGGAAGGCGTTTGCGGCATTCATGCTCTCCACGGCCTTGAGGACGATGCCGTGGATGCTTTCCTTGAACATCGTCTCCGTGTCCATCTGGAAGTAGGTTTTCGACTCCGACTTCTTGGCAAGCCAGCCGCCGATAAGGGGGATTATAGCCAATAGCTCCGTCAGCCACCCCGGCGACTGCGTGAGCCACCACGACACGAAGAAGCTCTTCCCGTACGGGGCGGCGCAGATGTCAAAGGCGTATTTGCCCGTGCTGACCCGCAGGTACTCCCGCTTCCCGGAAAGCAGTCCCTGGGTGCGGGACACGACCGAGCAACTGACGTTGGGAAACTTGTACTCGCCAATAAGCGTCTGGAGGGATTCGTAAAACTTCTTGGAAGAATACTGGAAATCTTCGAAATGGTGATGCCAATGGGCATCGATAGCCGGATAGTTTGCCATGCGGTCGTATTTGGAGGTTTTGATAAGCAAGAAACATTGCCGGATTATTGCCCCGGCAAGAGGGCTGTCAAGCCCGTGAACCTATTAGGAAGCCAAGTTATGGGATTCCCGCAACAAATCAAAACTTTTTTCGGCATTGCCCATAAGCAGCGAAGCCGCCCACGGTTCGTGGGCGGCTTCAAATTCTGCAATTGGGATTGGGCGAGTGTTATTTCTGCAAATTGGTCCATAGCTGGTCGAGCCCGCTTGCATCCGAGGCAAACTCGTAGAGCGTCAGGTTGTGCGCGTCCATATTCTGTATGGCAGATGTGCTAGTGATTCCGTTGACAGTTACTGTCAAGCTGTTGCCGCTGACGGAATATCGCCCCGAACCGGTGCTTCCTACCACGTTCCCGTTGCTCTGAAAATCTACGTACGATCCCGCCCCGTAGGGCACCGTGTCCTTTTCGATCCGCCCGCTTCCAGTTGGCGTGTACCATTCCACCGTGTTTACCACCGTCCATTTCCCAACTATTGGATTTGGCTCCGAATCGCTCTTCTTGCAACCTGCTAATAACGTAATGCACAATACTGCGCTTAGTAATACTTGTTTCATTGTTTTTCTTGTTTATTTTCCTGTATGTGTGAAATAATGCTTTGATTGCCTTGGAAAGCCTGCCCTTATGTGGGGCTTGGCTTTTTTATTGCCAAGCCATTCGGGTGCCCTCCGCCAATGTCCAGGAATTGAAATGGCTGGAATGGCAAACCATGCACTATTTTCCCTAGGGGGCAGTGAGCCAAAATGATTTTCCGATGCAGAGATGCAACCTTTTCTTTCATGATGCAGTTTTTATTGTTTTGCGTTTTGCTAGTTGCTTCTGCATACGAAGGTACGAAAAAAATCTTTTTGTAGGCATATATGCCTACAAAAAGATTTAAATAGTTTTCACCTTGCGGCGTGAACAATGCGGAAGACAAAAAGACAATGAAGCTGTTCGGCCAGCACTTGCGCCGGCTGCGCGATGCGAAAGGGATGTCAATGGAAGAATTTGCGAACACCTGCGACATGGAAAAGAGCCAGGTGTACAGGATCGAGAACGGCAAGACGAATCCCAGCCTGACGACCCTCAATGAGCTGGCTGCTGGACTTGGGATTAAACTGTCCGAATTGGTGGAATACTAAACAACAAATAATTTCGATAATTGCAAATCAAGCTGCCGCATCGAATGCGGCAGCTTTTTACGACTGAAAAGCGTAATAAACAAAAGCAAAGGGGCAAAATTGCCCCTTTGTCAGAACGGCAGGTCGTCCGCCGGCTCTGCGACTGCCGCCGCCTTGGGCTTTTCTTCCTTGATTTTGGGTTGCCCGCTATGCACCTTGATGCCGTTCGCATGGAAATTGAGCGATGCAACCGCATCCCCGTCCATGTTCTTGTACACCGACACGCTTGTCCTCCCAGAAAGTTCCACGATGCCGCCCTTCCTTATCTTCTCGGCAACTTTGTCATTGAGCCAGTACGAGCAGCTGTAATACGTTGCCAATTGCTTGCTTTCGCCACTTGCCTTCTCCCTGTAATAGTCGTTCACCACCACTGTGAAGCTTACCACTTTCCTGTCCCCCTTTACTGCGCGGACTGCCGCATCCTTTACCACCCTTCCCGTGATTTCCATGATTTTTCTTTTTAATTTATGATTACTGGTTTGAAAACAAAGTGATGCCGCTAGGGTGCGGCTTGTTCGGCTTTAGCCTGTTGCCGTGCCTTTTCACGAGGTAGTAGACCGTGATGTCCTCGTTGAGCGTTATCGCCCAAGCGGCCTGCAAGGCGCGCTTGCGGGTGTATTTCTTCTTCCTTTGGATTTCCCAAGAAAGCACCATCAGGTATGACAAACGGGTATTACGTTCCATGATTACTGTTTTAGGTTATGAGAATGACGCTCGGCACACGCCTCGCTCATATACCCGTAGCAACCAGAAATTGGGGATGCGGAGACGGGAGAAAGCTTCCCTCAAAAAAATACTACCGCCTAAAATCAAGCAGCATTCGATAAAGCGAGTGGAGATTTTTTTGCGGGAACCGGGGCAAGCGCAACGCAGTGAAGCGCAGGGTTTCGTACGACGGAGCAGCACAATACTTTTGCGGAGAAAGGCATAGAGGGAGAATTCCAATAATATTCAACATGAGGCATACAACCAGCTTATTGCTTAAGCAATTTTTCTTTTTTCAAATATTTAATGTCTTGGGGTAAAGCAGCCTTGAGCCAAAGGAAGCCAAGCCGTGCCGAAAGCTTGGAGGCACTGGGGCAAAGGGAGCCCGGAAAGACACGGGAGGAGAGGGACGACACGGACGTGGCTGCGAGCAGCCGCCAGATGGCGCGGATAGTAAAGCGACCAGCGGGAGCGGTAGACGCACAGTGGAGGCACTGGCAATCCGTGGGAGGGCAAAGCACTAAGCGGAGGTTCTTGATTGCCAGTGCCGGAACGCAGAAAGGATGAGGAAAGTACAAAAAATTCCGAAATCCGAATGGGCATTGTCGCAATGATTTTGCTGACTTTTTATCAAACACAAACGCAGCGAATCCGAGCAACGAGACTAAGAATAATCTGTAATGTTTTTTTTAATTAATTGTCAATTGATGCACAATAGTGATCCGTCATGGTCTATCAACTCATCATTACTGATACGGATAGAATAATCGTTTTTAATATCTAGTTGACCTTTGCAAGCAATACATAAAGTTGCAAATAGTAATTTATCTTCAAAACTTTTTGATTCTTTTGCTTGTAGATTTTTTTTAAACCTATATCCTATCGATTTTGTACTGTTCTTGTTCATCTTTTTCAATTTTACTTATTAAAAAATGGTTAAATAATATAGGAGATTTTGGACATAAAAAATCCGGCACATCTTTCAATGTCCGGCGTAAACAAATTTCAATTACTAAGGTTGACAATTGCTTCAATATAGCTTATTCTACCTATTGCTAATCTGTTTACGTCAGATGATGCTGAAAAAGGGGGTTATTGTGGGTCTCAACCACAGTAGCCCCTATTTTGTTAAGATGTGTCGTAATAATTCATTATTTTAGCATTTGCATTGAGAAAACACAAAGCTATTTTATACATGAGGTATATCAACAAAAATGCTTTTCCTTGCTTAAGTTTGCTAAACACTGCTAAATAAATAGAACAGTATGGAACGTAAACTGCGGATACCTGATCCTATTATTAAATTAGTTGTAAAAGAATGCGGGATTAGAAAAAAAAAATTTTCGTTTGCTGTACTACGCAAAAGCATTAACGAGTTTATAAAGGCAGATTTAAAGGCTATTGATATTGTTCTATTCGAGCATTATGAAACAACGCAACCATCAGTCGATACTTACACAAGAGCATTTGGAGAAGCACCCCCTAAGTATGTTGCTCATGGAAGCAATATGTTGTTAATAGATTTATTATGCTATTATGCAACGAAGGAAAGTTGGCCGGTTCTTTCCAAAAAATTAGGATTATCGGAGGATGACTTATTAGTTAAAGAACCACTATCTATAATAGCGGCTCAATCATCCTTTAAACCAGATAACAATGTTGATAAAAAAAGAATAAAAAAAAATACTCATTTATATAATGATATATTAATTTTTGGTGACAGGCTCAAATTTCTATACAATGAAAATCAAATTCAAGTAGGTGTTGACGAAGCAAATGCTGGCTATACTAAATTCAAGTCATTACTCAATTTATATCCTGCAATTCTCAATCGTATTTTCAAATTTAATATGAGAAATAAGAGGTACGAAAAAGTTAGAAAGATAATTGATGAAATAAGCAAAAAAGAGCTATCGGATAAGGTAATCACATGCTGTAAATTGGCTTTATGTGAGTGCGAAATCAGACAAGCATATTCAGCTTATCAACTTCATCCGAAAGCACAAATAGAGAAAATTCTTCTTGCAAAAGAAATTTTAGAGGCTGTTCCAGAAACTCAACACATGTATCCAGATTACTTATATTGGAATGGAAGATGCGATTTGGATTTTTGGTATGCAACAAATGGAACTGATCCCGCAGATTTAAGATTATCTCTACATTGGTTTGATAAAGCATTAGTTGAATGCTATACTTGGTGGTCACATTTTTATAAATGCATTATTCTCAAACTGCAAAAGAAACATATAATACTTCAAAACGAGTTGAAAATTTTCACTATTGAGATTATTAAGGAAAGTGAAAAATTCCCAAAAAAATCATCATTAAGAACATTTAGAATTGCATTATATCTGTTTAACAATGACCCAATTGGTTTGGAAAAATTTCTAGAAGAAAGCAAAAATTCAATTGTAACTTCAAATTCCGAATCAACTATTTACTATCACAATAAATTGATTTTCTATAATGAAAGAGAAAACCGAGATATGTATAGAAAAATTTTAGAAAAGTGGATTTAGAATTCATAATAATGAAAAAAAATATTATCTCGGCATTTCATCATCAATTTGCTGGTGGTTCAAAGAGCACAAGCCGTCTCTTGCATTATTTATCCCAAAATGGGCACACTGTAGATGTCTTCGCCTTTGAAACACCGCAATACTTTACCTATACAAAAAGTACAGTACGAACACATATATTAGGCATGGATAATGTTAATTCTGAGGTAATTGATAAAAGCTTACTAAAAAATTATTTGTTTACTGAAAAAATAATGTCAAGCCTTTTAAAGACGGATAATCCAGTATTATTTGGAGCAAATCTGTTCCCATACTGCAATATTTTACTTGATGCAAAAATACAGATGCAGCACCAAAAGAACATAGCAACGAAACTTATTGTTCATCCAGTTGGATCTGATATCTGGCAAGTTGGGTCACAAATGAAATCAAGGGTTAAATGGTTGCTAGAAAATCCTCAAGTGGATTCAGTTATTACATACTCTCATACCTTTATTGATGAAATAAAAGAATATTTTGATATTGACAGGGAAATGAATGTCGTGCCTCCCGTTCTTGAAAGAGAAATATTTTACCCTTTGAACGAATTAAAGATATCTGAACGGAGAAAATTACTTGGAATGAATGATGATGTATTCATTATGCACCACCATAGCAGCATGAGAAAAATAAAATGTCCTGAAATTATCTTAGACATTGCCCAAAAAGCAGCTCAGGGCATTGCCGATAAATGTATTTTGGTTATGACGGGACCGATTCCATATGATACGATTTCACGCTTACATTTGAAAAGCACAAAAATTAATGACGTATTTATCTATAAAACAGAATTAAGAAATCTCATTGTATATTGGACGGGCATAATATCGAATGTAGAATACGTAATGCAAATTTCTGATGTGGAATTAAATGCAAGTTTGCATGACTCGTTTAACCTTGCATTAATGGAAGCAATGGCCTGTGGTATCCCAGTAGTAACTTCGGATGAGGTTGGGATAGGAAATCACATAGGAAAAGCCAATGGTGGTGTTTGTTTTCCTGTTAAGAAATTGAAGTTTGATGAATTGAATAATGTTTTAAAATCTGGTAACTCAAAAAATCATTTGTTTGACATTGATTATGCTGTCAGCGCAATAATAAACATTGCAAGAAATAGGGTCGCAGCTAGGTTAGATGGTCAAGAGGCAGCGAGATATGTTTCGGAAGAATTTAGTTTTGATAATGTTGCAAGAGAATTTTATAAATACATCATGTAATGACAGACTTTAGTACAATACAATTACCTGACAGCATTCGGCAACTCTCCCTTTATAGAAGAGATCGTATCTATCAACTGCTTTATATTTTGCAAGGCAATAAATTGGTATCAGGTGTTTTATTGGGTGGTTCTCTTTCATATAAAAATAAGGTGTCTAATTCAGATGTTGACTTATTCTGTCTAATAACTCAGCCGGACATATTTGAAAATAATCTAAAAGAGTACATTGCTGAATTGAATGACATAGATGAAATTATTTTTCAAGGAAGTTTTCCTTGGACCGAAAGACTCTTTACAGTTTACTTTACGGAGGATATGGATTTCAGTATTGATTTATGTCTGATAAGTTCCGGAAATGCCCAAGTTTTTTTTTGGGAGCCGAACGGTTGCATACTTTTTGATAAGGAAGGCACCCTCACTACAATCAGAATATGCCAAATGGCGAGCCCTTTTTTTACAATGCACCCTTTTTTGAAACAGAATCCTTTTTCTTTATCAGTAGTTACATTAAAGAAGATTGAAAAGAACCTTTCAAGAAAACATTTGTGGAATGCATTAGAACAATTGAATGGATTACGAAGATATATCATGCAGATAGTCCGACTAACCGTGATTAAGGATACTAATTTCCTTGGCAGGGTTGACCGGGATATAGAGGATGTTATTCCATCCGTAATGAATGATGCCTTTTCTAAAACTGTTGCCGTTTATGATGCAAATAGTATTGCTGAAAAAGCTATCCTATTGATTGAATTTCTCTTTGAGCTACAAGGTTATTTGAAAATGAGCAACGAAAACAATGTTAGTGAATGGATAATTAAACAATTAAAACATGAATTAAGCAAGCTTCAAAATTATTTATATGCATAATTCTCACTACATAAAGATTATTACAGAAGCTGCAAATGCAATGGGAATTGACGTTGAATTGCTTGCTGAGGATTGGGCGATTGAGCTGAAACGAGGTGAAAGTACCAAATACATAATAGGCTATTTATTTCCATTGAATGATGCGACTACTTGTAAAATTGCCAACAATAAAAACTTATGTAGCGAAATATTGTCAAGGAGAAATGTCCCAAATGTACCACATCAAATTACGTTTAGCCCATCCAAATTGGTGGAAAGAAGAAAAACTATAGGCAACTCGGGGTTGTTTGAAAATTTTATTTTTAAATACGGCTTTCCATTCTTGGTAAAGCGAAACAATTCCTCCAAGGGCCGGGGGGTGTTTCTAGTAAAAAACGAAGCCGAATTTGAAAATATTCTCTCTAAGCTTTATTCAATTGACGACGCATTTAGCCTTTCCCCTTTTAGAAAGGAAATTCGTGAGTATAGATGCATCGTATTAGACGGAGAATGCCTGCTTGTTTACGAAAAGCAGATTCCATTTATTATTGGTAACGGGATAAGCACCATTTTAGAATTGCTTGCAGCGTTCATTAATGATTTTAAAGGAAAAATGAACAGCAAAAAACCCGTATTTGACGAATCAATGGCCTTGAGATTTTCTGAAATACCTACTAAAGGTGAAAAGGTATTTATGCAATGGCAGCATAATAGGTTTCTCGGAACAACATATAAAAAAATAACCGATGTAAGGATTGTGGATCTTGCAATTGAAGCAGCGGAAGCAATTGGGGCACGTTTTGTTAGCGTTGACATCATTCAATCAGAAAAATTTGGACTCGAAGTATTGGAAATTAATGCTTCAGTTGTCATTCACAGCCCTATCATATCAGGATCAGAAGGTACACAATTTGATGGTACAGGTAAAATATTTCAGCTAGCAATAAGGAAGGCTTTTAAAATATAATATATTTATATGAAAATACTAGTATTCGGAAATATTGCTTCAGGAAAGACAACTGTAGTAAGAAGATTAAAAGAAGAATACTCGTTTCAAGACGTTTCCATTGACAATTATAGAAGAAAATATGGTGATGGTAGTAGTAAAGGCGAAGCATTGGCAAGAATTGAGTTTTACCATACAGCAGGCAAAAAGGGAGACAATCTGATTATTGAATGCCTTGGCGTAGGAGAAGTTGCAGATAAGTTGTGTGAACTGTTATATGAAAGCAAAGAACGCATAATCTGCTTGATTTTGCTCGTTAAAAAGGAAGTCTGTCTTTCAAGGCTTTCTCGCAGAAAGTGGGATGTTCCATTTCCCCACCTTCCAGAAAAAATATACTCTCTAATTGAAAACACCCAATTAAAAATAGAAGCAGCTGAGATTGAGTCTAAGTGGAACAAAATTGAGAACATTACATTTGTCTCAAAAATTAATAATAATAGATATGATCTTGAAATGATAATATCAGAAATGAAGTATATTATTAAAGAAGTAATCTAGAGCCTGCATAAATTTTTATAAAATAAATCGCTAAAAACAATTGATTTAGGTTTTGTATTAGTTTTTACAGAAATGAACCAACCTTTTTAAGTATATATCAAAGAGGTTTAATTGATAAGTAAAGACAAATTATCCACTGTTTTTTAGAATTAAATTCGCATTTATCTAACTGCAATCTTGTAGTTACCCTTCCACCAGTAGCGTAAAATTCACCATTTCCCTACCTTCGCTTATGGCAACAACCAGCATTTTCACCGCCCTCCTCTAGAGGGAGAATTCCAATAATATTCAACATGAGGCACATAAAACTGCTTATTGCTGACTCAAATTTTCCTTATTCAAACACTTATATTTATTGTCTTGGGGTAAAGCAGCCTTGAGCCAAAGGAAGCCAAGCCGTGCCGAAAGCTTGGAGGCACTGGGGCAAAGGGAGCCCGGAAAGACACGGGAGGAGAGGGACGAGACAGACGTGGCTGCGAGCAGCCGCCAGATGGCGCGGATAGTAAAGCTACCATCGGGAGCGGTAGACGCACAGTGGAGGCACTGGCAATCCGTGGGAGGGCAAAGCACTAAGCGGAGGTTCTTGATTGCCAGTGCCGGAACGCAGATGGCGGCCGCAGGGCTCGCATAACGCATGGGCAACGGGCGGGCTGGGCGGTATGGCAGGCGAAGGCATATAGCGGAAGGATGGAGCGGAGCCTTCGCCTGCCATTGCGGACAGGACGCAGGGAGTTGCCCGAACGGAGGAACGATGAGGAAAAAGCGTGACAAATTCCCAACCCGAAGGGCATTGCAAGTATGCCAAATGCCATGAAAGTGCCACAGCAGCACATGGGCATTGTTGCAATGATTTGGCGGGCTTTTTATCGAAGAGAGATGGAGAGAGTCCGATTTACCCTGCTATTTAACACTAACATTTACAGATATTGAATTTAACGGGTTATGCTCATAAAAATCTTGTTTCCCAAGGCCCAGCAGGACTGAAAGAAATAAAAAAAGAATCAGGAAAATTAAAATAGCTAGGGAAAGTTACTTCGGCCAACTTTGAAATGCCTTTGCTATAATCACCGATAGAAACAAAGGTATTTGCTCCTCTTTCAGGGGCTTTACCTCCAAGAATACCCAAGGGTCTTGTAGCACCAGAGTTAAGATGACATAATTCAACCAGCGGGTTTAATTGAATTGCAGCACTTGTATCAATTTTAAAAATTACCGGGCATTCATTTTTATATCTTCCAAAATGAATGTTTAATCTTTTCAAGTTAGGCCAAAAAAAAACTCTTGAATTAAGTAAATGTATAAATTGGCTTCTATTCCAACCATCTGTTAAGCATTTATCTAATGCGGCATTAAGTGGGCGTTGATCCCGTATACAAATCCTTTTTCCATTAATGTCAAGACTAATATGCTCAATTCTCCTATTCGTTTTTAAAGTCTCTCTCTCAGAATAATTCGAAAGGTCGATAAGCCTATTAGTACTATAAAGCTTTTTGGTTTCATAAATAAAATCTAAGTTCCTTTTATCAGTTAAATGATATATATAAGGGACTTTGTTTAACAATTCATTTTGCTCCATTTATTTCCAGTTTCTACGATCAATAATTGCCCTATAGTCAAAGCCGATTCCAATAAGTGATACTTTTACACCAGAACATCGTTCAATTTCTTCAATTAATTGTCTTGTTTCAGAAGTCAATTGGTCATATCTTCTTGCTTTTTCGTTCTTGATTGATATATAATCTGTAAATGTTAAAGCTATGTCAGTTGGCGAATTTAACTCACAGCCACGTCTAAACATTTCCCAACTAAATTCTGCAATCCGTCTGTCGATTTTAGTAGTAGTGGTTTTTTCTTTTTGGATTAATTCCTCAGCATTTTTTCCGGATCTTTTTGCAACAGTTTCCATATCAATTTCTTGGCTAACAAAAGTACCAGAAGTACCGCCAACCCTAATAGGGTATGTTCTAGTTACCATAATAATTTTATTAACCCTCTTAGGCGAAATGCCAGCTTCTGATAAGCATCCTGAAACGCTAGTATCCCGAGACGTCACATAGGGATATATTCCATGATGCAAGCTTAATCCGCTCCCTTGAGTACCTTCTAATAAGATTTTCTTATTATTACGGTACATATCTTCTAATATTTGGGCTGTATTGCCAATAAAAGGCTTTAACTTATTATTGTATTTAGCTTTATGTTTATCATCAGCATTTAAACGAGCTAAAATATTGTTAGAGGTTGCATACCCGACACCTTGAGCTGTAGATCCAATTGTTTTTTTGACTTTTTCCTCCTCAGAAATGTCGTTCTCTGATATAATAATAGCGTTTTCATCAATAAATAAACGACGAGAAAATTCATCTTCCACTTTATATTTTGCTATTTCCTCTAATAATTTATTGGCATTTATTACTGTTCCCGGTCCAAGTAATATTTTAGCGTTTTGATTTCTCCATGTGCCTGAAGGTAGCAAATGAAAAACATGCTTAGCAGGTTCTTCGTAAACTGTATGCCCAGCATTTGGGCCACCTACTCGCATCAGGCAGTCATAAAATGGGGCAATATGCCCGGCAATTTGCCCTTTTCCTTCAGACCCAAATTGACCACCAACAATTACATCTACTAACTCGTTTTTTGTAGGCGCCAATAATTTAAAAAAACTAGCTACCCTAATTAATACATCTTCCTTTGTGCAACGCTCCGAATCGATAACAAGATCTGCTTCTTCTTCAAGGGTATTTACTTGCGCTTCGGTTTTGTCTTTCTTTGCTGCTATATATTTTTGTTCGGATTCTTGTTGTGTTAAACTTTCAAATTCATTCCTTTGATAAAAACGTCGCTCAAGTATCTTTTTTGAGGCAACTAAGTGTATGTGAAAAACAGAATAGCTGTATGCTTTCCGAAAGCATTCGATTTGCTTTAAAATTCTAACAGAATCTACGACATACAAATTATGCTCTGAAAAAGTTTTTGAGAAAGATTCATTAAAGTTATCCAATACCCATTTTCCACCACCAGAGCTATCCAGGGATTCTCCCAATTTTTGAAAAAAGTTTCTTTCGGGCTTTTTGCCTGAAAGCTTTTTGTTCCCTATCTCTTTAAGCACCTCCCTAGTTTTTAATACTTTAAATGCAAAAGTATTCTCAAGACCTTTTGACAACGTTGATTTTCCGGCAGCAATTTCGCCGCTTAATAAGAGAATTATTTTTCTTTGGGCCATGTGGATTCTTCTTTAAATAGTGTCAGACTTGATTTTGTTTTTATATTAGGAACCTTCCCTGGAAGCATATAGATTGATACTTTTATATTTTTTCCAATAAGTTCATCATGAATAATCCCCATGATCATATTCCAATCGCCTTTAGCTTGACCTGCACCAATCATAGGCATATGAACAGTTGCCCCGATTTCCAATGCATAATCACTCAATTCAATTAGGCAATCCCTTAGGCTAGGATATTTTAGCGGGATTTCGCCATTTTTTTCAAACAGCCCTTTCTGGGCAAGCATTTGGCATATGTAAATATCTTTTTCTACTCTGAATGTATTCGTTTGGCCTAATTTAAATCTAGATTTATCCTCTTGCCATTTTTGCAACTCTGTTTTAACTAAAGGGAAATTCTTGGATAATGATTTACCGAAGCCTAATCCTAATCCTCCACTAGTGTTCACTACCTGTGCAATAATCTTAACACCTTCTCCTCTAGGTTTAGTTGCATCCCCAAATTCTAAAGTTATTTTCTTATCCTGTAGGTTTTCTTCGTAGGATCGTGGCGTAACAATAATCCCAACCCTCGCCTTGTTCTCTTTTCTTAAAGGAGATATTCCTATGCAATAAATATCATATTCATTGCCCAAGAAATCCCATTTTACAGTTTCTCTGGCAGACCAACCTGGAGCAGTGCATTCATATGCGTTAGATCCTTGCGGGATTACAAAATCATTTGGGATTTTAAGGCCAAATAAAGCTGACTCTTTACAATAATCTACCGCTAATTCATTGGGGTTTTTAAAATAGCAAATTATAACAGCACAAGGCTTGTCAACAACTTGAACAAACCGAAGAAACAAAGACTCAAGGGATGCTTTATATCCTTTTGCAAGTTCTATCAATTCTTCTAAGGTTATTTTATCAATTTTATTTACGTCATTTGAAAAAACAGCATAAGGCAATTGAAGTTCAGAAGCACCTATGTTACATAATTTTTCTAATTCTCTATTTTCCCTAGGGTCATCTTCCCTATCCCTAATTTGATCACCGCAATCTGAGAAGAAAGTATGAGCTATCTCATGAGCTACTGAAAAATTTATCCTAGTTGGCTTTTGAAAAGGATTATATTCTATAATAAAGCCATTCTTTCCTTTAGGAATTGTTCTTGCATCTAAAACTCCATCATTCGGTATAATATCAATATTCAAGAACTTTGCTAATTCAATTGCATTGAATGGGGGACCTGACCATCCATTTTGCAAAGCATTTAAAACAAGGGCTCTTGCTCGTGATCGTATTTCATCTTCAGGATTGGTGTTTCCTGATTCATTTATTAAATTCAAAATTGATTTATGCGCCCACTTACTCATAAGAACCACTTTTCCCTAGTTACTAATGCATAAAAGTACAGTAAAATTAATTTCATTGGGAGTTATTCTTTTTCTAACAAAAAAGTATAAATAATAACCCTTTATGATAAATTCCTCTCCCTTATTTTCTTTTTCACATATTGGTACACTGTTAAAGAATCTAGTTCTTTAACAATCAAAAATGTACCAACATGTCGCAAACAACAACAATTGACGCGTACCAAGCCGTCACGGACAGGATTATCGAACTTCTTGAAGCAGGCACCGTACCGTGGCAAAAGCCTTGGGTCGAGGCAGGGCTTCCCTGCAATGCAGAAAGCAGGAAGCCGTACAACGGCATCAACGTGTTCCTGCTCGCCTGTCTTGGCTACGAAAAGAACCTTTTCCTGACCTGGCAGCAAATCCAGCAATCTGGAGGCAAAGTGAAGCGGGGCGAAAAGGGGCATATAATCGTCTTCTACAAGAAAATCCAAAAGAAAGACGAAGGCAAAGAAAATGAGGATGCCAATGAAACCAAAAAGTCAAAGACAAAAGGATTCCTCCGCTATTACAAGGTATTCAACGTGGCGCAATGCGACAATTTGCCCGAAAAGTTCACAATTGAAGCCATGGCAGAACCGTTCTCCCCAATCGAGCAATGCGAAAGCGTCATTAATGCGATGCCTCAATGCCCGAAGATTACAGTCAAAGGGGAAAAGGCATTCTACGACCCCTTGGCTGATTCAATCCAAATGCCAACAAAGAAGCTGTTTCCGAAGCCCGAAAGCTATTACGCTACCCTCTACCATGAGCTTGTCCATAGCACTGGCCACCAGTCGAGGCTGAACAGGAAGGAAGTAGCAGAAAAGATAGATTTCGGATCGGAAAGCTATTCGCTGGAAGAACTGGTCGGGGAAATAGGCGCAGCATACCTGCAATCATTCACGGGCATCGTGAACGACTCGCACAAGAACAGCGCAGCCTACATTAGCAGTTGGCTTGAAGTATTAAAAAAAGACAAGCATTTCATTTTCACTGCCAGCAGAAGGGCGCAGCACGCCGTTGACTTCATCCTGAACAGGATCGAGGCGAAAGAAGCGGCATAATCCGTTCGAAAGCAGCAAAGCCTGAGGTTTTACCCTCAGGCTTTTTTCTTATAAATAATTCGCTATAATTATCTATATACATATCTATCTATATACAAAATTGAATGGTTAAAAGTTGATACAGATTGGCTTTCCAATGGCTTAAAAAAGAAATTTGAGGAATAAAACAACTGTTCTTTTGTAACATAATCTTTTGGTGGAAACCGTCTTGCTTTGAGGTTCGTCCACAACCTTTCACTAAATAAATATTCAATTATCGTGAATAAGGCTCACTTTGCCTAGATTGGAAGCATAGCCGCGGCCTTCTTTGAACGATGTGTTTTGCATTGTCCAAAACCACAACTGGTCTGTTTTTATTTGGAAAGAAAACAAGCACAAAAGCTTTATCACAAAATCCGATGTGATATTTTCAATTACAAACTAATGCTTTGCCTGTGTTATCAACTCTACAATTCCAAATCTACCATTCTTCATAAAGCCTGGAATAGGTGTCCAAAAAGGATCCTGATTCAAATAAGAATATTGATCTGCTTTCAATAAGCCAATAAACACTTCCCCAACAATTCTTCCTCCAACATTTCCTAGTTTTACTGGAATTGAATTGACTTCATTTTTTAACTCGTCGGTTATTTTTTTTCCTTTTATTATCTCATTTGCTTCGTTGGTAAAATTTTTAAGGGATTCTGCTAAAACATAGAACCAAAGAGGTGTATTACCTTTTATTGAATCCAACTCTTTAAAATCAGTAATAGCCTTATTTTCGGTGAGCCCGTCAAATGTAGCTTTGCCAATCTTCAATTCATTATCCGGAATTACTTTTAATCCCATAGTTTTAGCCACAGATTGCCCTGAGGGGAGTCCTAAACGCATACCGCGGATCAAATTCAATTCTGCTAAAGAGGGCATTGGCGGGATATGATCCGCAACAGCTTTAGGTAGATTTCCTAAAGGATTAACCAATGACGTATCAATTTTATATGCTGATTGCATTTTTTCTTTTGATAATGGGCTGGCATTATTTCCAAAATCAAAAAACAATCTCCAGTCAATAGCCATATTGCTTGCAAATTCTCCGAATCCCACCAAATCAGGAAAAACCAAAAACCTTTCATCATTAGGATCTACAGGTTTAGGGTTCTTTCCTGGATTTAGCCGATAAATTGGCCGGACCATAGAATGACCAAATCTATACGCAGCTCCCGAAAATTCTATCGGCATAAATATTTCTTTATGCCAGTTGAAGAACTTTAATTTCGGGGGTTCCTCATTGATTGTTTTTCCATTGGTCAGATTCGGGAGGATTTCATTGACCATATCTTCGCCAAGTATTGTTGGCAAAAAATCATGCAAAATAATCCATTGATAATGCCATCTTACAATATTTTGAACTGTTTCAAACGACGCATCTAGGCCATTGTCCTTTTGATAATCAACCACACGGTTATGAAATCTCAAAAACATACCATGCAATTGAGAAACTATCACATTTTCATCATTACGAGAATCTCCGGTCAATGCTCTTCTTGTATTACCGTTAGGATTATTCCTAGGCAAGTCTTGTGAAGGGGTATCTATCTTGGGATCTAATGAACTCTCATTGCCAGTCAATGGTTTTCCCAACAACATCTTTACAATATTGCCATCCATAGCATCGAAGTCATACATATAAGGCTGATCAGAGGGGCCGCGACCATAGAGAGAATCTAAATCAAAACGAGGCGTACGAAAATCCACCAAAGAATCAGGGTCATTTTGTTGCTGCAAACTACTTGCTGGATCGAAGGTAATATCATGGTCAAGGAACTGTCCCAGATACGTGTAGCCTGCAGCAATCCCTTTATTCTTTTTATTGCCTGTGTTTTCCTCATCATCAATCTTAGTTTCAGGGGTTTGTGGCCCATTATTAGAATCAACCATTTTTTTAGCTAAAAAGGATAATGTTTCCGGACTGTGCTTAGCAGCAGCCAGTGTCCTGAACATGCGTCCAAATCTCCCTTCAAAAGTAGAAGATTTCAAGGTGCTGTTTAGCCCCCTTATAATACCATGTTTAGAAAATGCTTTTAATTGTTTCATTTTTGATTATCTTCTTACCTACTCTATTCCGTTTTCGGCATCCCGTAGCTGGTTTAATAAGTGGCGGCCACACTTTTACAGTTTAGTTATTTTTTTAAAATATATCAATAATTATAAGTATCAAATACTTGTACTGCTTACATCAGCTTAAAACTCATAACATATAATTAATAACACCCGTGTCTAAATATTTTATTTGGTCGACATAAATTTCTTATTTATAAATATTAGTAATTGGTGGAAATTGTTGAGTAATGACCCTGAGACAATACAGATTATCCCTAAAAACATAAGCCACTTTTCAAGTGGGAAAGATATGCGGTTGATAATTATCAGTATAGCACCTAGTAGACTAATTAAAAATGGAGTGTACCCAATAAATTTTGATCTTTGGTATAAGATGAATAAGTGTAATCCGAAAAAAAGCACTAGAATTGGTAATAACCACTTCATATAAGGCAATTGTGATAATCCCAAACTGCCAAACATGCTCATATAGGCTGCCCAACATAATGGGCATTTTGGGAAAAAGGCAATCAGCATACCCAATAAAGCTGATGGTAGGCTAATTGCTGTTTTCTTTGTGATCAAAAAAAATCGTTGCTTTATGTTACTAGATTTTTTGTTGCATTTACAATTCTTGTTGGCACTTGCTAATATATTCATATTCGAACCAATTATTTTTAATAAAATGATTAGTTTTTGTAATGCTGTTGAGATGTTTAACAGAGCAAATGAAGAGCTAAATTATTTAAGTAATAATAAACCTAGCAAAAGTTCAAGCATACATAAATCATCTATTTTAAATAGTAAAGGCTTGCTTTATAAATTATATTAATCAGGCAGACCTTGACTATTTAAAAATTACATTGTTGCTTTATTTAAGCAATCCAAAATCCTTGTTTTTATTGGTAAAACAAGGATATGATTACTTATCCGGCTTAAAATCTCTTACTTCCAAAATGTATCCATTTTCATTTTTCTTGAGTGGGCCAGTGATTGTCACATTGAAGGAACCTCCATACGCCCTGACATCATTCTCAAGATTATGCCATGCATCTTGTTCAATTGGATCCAATGGTTGCGGTGATCTATTGGTATGGTCCCATTGAATTTTATCTTCCTTGACCATGGGATAAATCAGCAATTCCTGCCTAGTTGCACTGGCTTGCATTTTCAAGTTACCACCTTCATGAATATTCACAGTACCCCTTATGGTTACTTCTACGCCCCTATAAAGATGTGTGCCATTGGCGACCTCTGCGAACTGGGATGGCCATTTATCAAGATCAGGTAATCCTTCATTTTCGAGATAAACAAAGGCTGTGGAATCTTGCGCATTAGGTATGGGTCTAACCAATCTTACACCAGACAAACGCCCAAGGGTCTCATACGCACCGGCCCAGCAAGAGGATATCCCATAGGGGCATGTAGCAGTAACGCCAATTACTATAGGCGGCCTTGTTTCTTTGCTTGCAATAGCTGCATCCTGTTCGAAAGGGCTCATAACCTTAACGGAAAGTGGTTTAAAATTACTTGAGCCTGTTTCTAATAGTACATTTGTAATAGCTTGGCTGACAGTAGGGGTAATCTGTATGATTTTAGCTATGGAAGGCACTTTTTGCTTATTTAATACAAATAACATATAATGGCCTGGAGGACATACATTGCTGTTTTTTGGTGCAGTAATCGTTATTTTTACGTTATCCTGTTGAAATTTCAGAAAGTTAATACGTTGGTTGGTATTAAATGAATGCGTAACGGAAGACAACCTAATCCAAGTTATCAAACTCACTTCTTCAAGTTTATCTAACTCTATTTCAAATGAAGTTGAGTATTTGACATTTAGAGGTGCTGTTTTGATTACAGGACGTGTACCCTTGAAAAGGTAGGGTGGGGAAAATAGTTGCGCATCAGCATGGGTATCTTTTGGGGAATTTGCCTCACCGTCAACAGGGGCATATTCCCCACCGCCCCCACTAAAAACACGCCCGTCGGGCAACAACACGGCCGTAGAGTGATAGCAGCGGTCTACAGCTTCGGGAGCCATTTGAGTCCAAGTATCACTAGTAGCATCCCAAAGCTCAGGAATATGAACAGGCATTCCAGGATCAAGGTCATTAAAACCCTCCCCTTGGGATCCTCCAGTAACCAACACAGTACCATCAGCAAGTATAGTAGCATTATGCTGCCGTCGATGAAATTTCATATTAGCAGCAAGCGACCATGAGGGATTTTCCGTGCTAAAATCAATTTTTTCTGCGACATTACTTACATTTTGGATTTCTGGTGTTCCATTATCGGTTCCACCACCACCTCCTCCCCCAATAAAAATGATTTTCCCTTCATCATACATTACTGAAGGTGCATATTCACAGTTTCCGGTAATGCGTTCGCCAAGCTGAACCCAGTTGCCTGGTTTTCCCGATGAGAAGTTTTCAAAACGAAAGGTTCCTTTTCTTGGACCGGACATAAATAAGTCCCCATTTGGAACAACATGAAATCGCGGAAAGAGTGGGATACCTATAAATTGGGCAAGATCATTCCAGATATTATTTTCAAGAATTTGTGAAATCAGGTTACCTGTATTTGAATTTGGAGGAGGCTTAAGGGGACCTGTCGAAAAAGTGCCTCCACACACAAAAGCCCCACCGTCTGGAAGGGTTATAACTGTTGGATACCACCGACCATTGTTCATAACAGGTCCCGTGGCCCAAGTATCCTTAAATGGATCATAAAAGGTAGAACATTCTATACCTTGACTGTCAAAAAAATGCCCCCCAGTTACCAACAAGCGACCGTCAGCCAAAAAGGTATGACTAGAGCAAAAAAGATTTATATCCTTACCATTATGATCTTTGGGATTATTGCTTGTTGCTTTAGTAGGTGCCTTAGGATCAGCAGGATCCCAAAGGAAGGCATGTGTCTCATGTTGGTTTAGCGAATCAAAATCAGTGGTACCCGGAGGATTGCGACGCCCCCAAAACAAAACCTTTCCAGTAGGTAGCACATGTGTATGTATAGGAACATTTGGCAGGTCAATTTTATCTGACCACTTGCCAACAATAGCTGAATCACTCGTAGATATGGCAATCTCTGTTGTCTCTGTGTTTAAGATAAAGGGAGCAGTATAAGTAACTGATAAAGTATATGGAGCATCTAGAATTTCCCCAGATGTATTTGACAAGGTCAGACGTAATTGGTAGAAACCTTCTGCCATAGTGACAGCTGACAGAGCAGTATCCTTTGGCGTCTGAATTGTTAGAAATTGTTGGGCAGTGATTTCGCCATTTGGTGCCACTAACTCAAGCAAGATTGATGTGGTATCTTTCCATCCTGTAGTCACTGGTTTCAATTGTACTCGAATTGGGGAGTTTGAGGCACACCAGACTCGGCCAACCTGCACTTGTTTACCATTTTGAGCGGGGGGAATGTCCAAATCTGCAGCACCTTCAAAATCTTGAGTAACAGATTTTGTGGTGATTTCAAAACCTCCGCCTTGTCCATCGACACTATAGCAGACATATCCCAATCCATTTATATTTTGGGGAATGGTAATCGTTACATTTCCGTTGCCGTCGGTAATCGCATTAGGTGCATGTCCGCTATAATCATGCAATACCTTATTCGCTCCAAACCCAGTCGCTACAGTGATAGTTCTGGAAATACCTGGATCGTTGTTCAAACCAACGAGTAAATGCGCCCCACCCATCCGCTCGTAAGCGAATACATCAAAGTCCTTCCAACGTTGTTGGGTAGATCCAGAAGCAAGTTTTTCATGGATCCAGATTAGGTTATCAATCTGGGGTTTCAGTTTATACCCGTCTGGTCCCATGTCATAATCCCTATAATAAACACAGGGATAACCCTCTGACGTCAAAATATAAGCATACCCGAGAATTTTATTAAACACAATGCTATCAGAATTGGACAAATCGGTATCATGGTTTTCGACAAAAGTCACAGAGTTCATAGGTGATATTCCAGTAAGTCCAGCATGGTCTAGGTCAGACATATTGAAACGACCAGGATTGTTGCACATTGAGGTTAGGATAAACTTTAAAGGGAAATCGAAAGCACTTGAACGCCCGCCCATACCCTTGGGATTGAAAACCCAGCCATTTACTAAAACTCTATTTCCGTCAAAATACTCACCTACTGCAAACTTCCCTGCCATTGACTTACTCTCTAGAAAAGGTCGTAGGAAATCCGTTGAGAGACCTTTTACGTCGTCAAGTCTATATCCTTGTACATCAAGTGCCCTTGTCAGCCAATCCGAGGCCGCAATCAGGTTATCAAAAACATAATGTAGTGGTTTTGCATTAATCGGAGCTAATTCACGACCAAAAGGTTTATCATCGGCTGGCGAACCGCCTAAATGTGAATCACGGTCAACTTGGGGTAAAAAGTTCAAAGGATTTTTCTCGAAACGTCCGATACCAAGAGTACCATCGGCACCTGGATACCTGAATACAAAAGGGGGCATTTCAGACGGTATTTCATCTCCGCTCCGGTGGTGTTCCACCATATCCAGATACACATCTAAACCATTGGCACGAAGTGTGGCTACACATCTTTGCAATTGCTCGCGGCTTCCAAATCGGGTCTCTTTTACAAAATCTTTAATGCTATGAAGATTGTTAAGGTTTTTCTGCTCCTTGGATCCGATATCATAGTCATCATACGGCCCATAGCCATCTGCACTTGGATTGATCCCAGAAGAAGTCTTTAAAACTGGAGGCAACCATACTGCCGAAAAACCTGCTTTGCGTAAGGAATTGGCCTCTGTAGCCAAGTTGTCCCACCACCAAGGTACTGAAGTGTTACCATCTGCAGGAGAAGGGACAGCATTGTTCGGCTTTTTCTTGTAAAAGCCCTGAAGAAGTACACCCATAACTTTTATATTAGTTTTTATGAATTCATATATTTACGCCGTTTTTAACGCTCTTTAATAAAAGGGACAGCTAATTTTTCCAATAAAAATTAAACAATACCCTTAGGTAATATTGCAATTGCATTTTAAAGTTGTCATTCCAATGCCTTAAAGTTTAGCTCCCAAAGGAGCATCAATATCAATCGTCAATGAATTAGCATTTCGACTATTAGGGTACTACCTGTAAGAATAAAAAAAATTGAAGTCCCCACCAGTTTAAATTCAGTTATGTTTTTATGCCTGTATTTTTCCGTTTTTCGGCATCTTAAGACTGTTTTAATACAGTAGCAAAAGCACTTTTTTTAGAGTATGAATCAAATGCGAATATTTATTCCGCAAATGTGCATAGCTTTAAATAACCCTAAAATATTTCCTCCATTAAATCCCTATGGCTAATAAATCTTCATTCTATTGGTACTTCAAAAACTTAATCGTCTGGTATCAGTTAGCCGTTTCGTTGTTCCTTTATTAAATCCAATCCTATATTATTAAACAAAGAGAATGAAAATTATTATTACTGCCAAATAAAATAAAAAAATATTTTTCATCCTTTTTCTTTCTGGCAATACGTGGCAGTAAGCTAAGTTCTTGGTTATACAATTGATCTATCACAATAATACGGTGTTCAATAAAACGCCTTTGTATTATCTATTAAATATCAACTACATACACGACATTAAGTTGCAATTCAAGCGAATTCACATAAAATATCCCCTTTCCAATTCTCCGCTATCC
Organism: Parasediminibacterium schistidii; assembly: GCF_046546515.1. Lineage (NCBI taxonomy): Bacteria > Pseudomonadati > Bacteroidota > Chitinophagia > Chitinophagales > Chitinophagaceae > Parasediminibacterium > Parasediminibacterium schistidii. The sequence continues at coordinate 55,861 of NZ_JBKHKJ010000018.1, forward strand.
TTTAGGTAATGAAGCAGTACGGTCTGCCGAATATCCTGAAGAAACATCGAAATCTGAATAAACAGATTAATATGTCGCGCGCCTCCTCGGCATGGTCTGCTATGACCGCATAGGCCTGTGGGAAAAGTCAATCCTCGCGATATCAGGTATCCTGGTTGCCTTTAACCCTCAAGATTTCACTAAGTTCCATTAGACCATTCTCAACATCCATTGGCAATGCAGAGGATTTCACCCCCAAAGGGGTGCTTGTAATCGGAACCGCATTTGTCACAATTGGTATATATACCAACTTTTCAATACTGCTAAACTGTTTTTTGCCTCTCTTTAAACATTGGATTATTGCTTCAATAAATTACTTAGTATTTAGGGGATATGATTGGCGACACCCCAAATACAACCAGCTTTTTACTAGCCCTGGTCAAGGCAACGTAAAGGTTCTTGGGGCTGGTGAATTTGTTTACATTGAGAATAATTACGGTTTCAAATTCAAGCCCTTTGGTCAGCAAGGTGGTCCCAATGCACCTGCCAGACACTTTCCTTCCCATTTTCCTGACACGGTTTCTTTTTTCCACCATTGAATCATATGCCGTATTCTTATTGATAAATGCCTCCTCTAGGGCAGCGCATAGCGAATTTAGCAGCTCTTTTCGATGGCATCTCACTCCCTTGATGGAAAGGAAATGCCTAAGCAGCAGCGAGCATCCCAAATATTTCTGGCCAGCCTCTTTGGCAAAGAGATACATTTTGCGTATTTCCTGTGATGCTTCTTTCCATTCCTTTGTCCTTGCGACTGCCCCCTTGAAATTAATCCATTTGTTCAATTCGGTCTTGCTAAACAATGCCATGCACGCTGCATACAAGCCAATTTCCACTGCGCCATCCTGCATTGCGTCGAAAAGCTTAGCGAGATTGTAAAAGTCCTTATCGTCTATGGCCTCGACAAGCGTAATGGGGATTTTGAAGTTGCTTATAACCCTTTTTCTCGGCTCAATGCTGGAACTTTCAGGATGAATGATAAGAACGTTTTTCTCGCTTAATATCCTATTAACCTTTTGGTAATATTGGGTTTGGGGATTGTATATGTCGCTTTCTGAATCTATCTTAATGAATTGTATTGCTGGGTACTTCCTAATATCAACATCCCTCTTGCCCTCAATATCCGCTCGTATTTCCTTCAGCTGCTTGCCTAGCGGCTCATTTATGTTCTTCCACCTCCAAGGCTCTTCTAACTTATACGAATTGTGATAAAAATCGCCCATCTGCCCGGCGTCTTCGAGATTTGACATCGCAGTATCGCCAAAATTAAAAATCCCCTGCAAAGGATCGCCAAAAATTCTCGTAGGAAGCATGATTGCCAAGGCATCCACTAGCTGGTGCTGTGATAAAGTGCAGTCTTGATATTCATCTACGAACAAACCGGAATAAGTCGCCTTTATAACCTTGCCCACCAGCGGCGACGCTATAATCCTTTTCGCCTGTTCGATGGCAAATGCATAATGGTTCGGATCATCCAAGCCAGGAACGTCAGCACCCTTGTAATAAGCCTGCAAATATTTCTGGGCGTATCCCGTGATTGTTTCGATATGGAATTTGCTTAAAGGGATTTTCGCCTTCCTTATCTTTTCGGCAATTGAAGCTATTCCGGCATGCGTGTGGGTCAGGACAAGCTGCCTCCCTTCAGCATGCAGCAGGCATTCTGTGATTAGGTGGGTCTTGCCATGCCCGGCAGGGGCAATGAGCATGCTCTTGGGCTTTGATAGAAATTCGCTATGATTCATTCTGGTCAATCCATTTTGAAAGGTCTTCTAAGTTTTTCACAAGATGACTTTCGGGTGCCATCTCATTGAGGTGGTCCAATACAAGCATGCCAAGCTTATATCCCTTATCCTGCGTCTTGAACCAACCTCCTTTATGAGCGGCCTTTCCTATGGCCTCTCTAAGATTTGGCAAGTCAAGCGCAGAAGGCAGATCGATTGGAAACCCGGTTCCTACAAAATGACTTTTTATTGAGTCCCATATGCTGGTTTTATGTCCTTCAATTGCTCGTGAAGGGTCGTCATCATGTTTAATTTGGGCAGCCAAGTTGAGGAAGTCAGCAATAAGAGAAAAGGGAAGGTTCCTGACTATTCCCATCTCTAGGCAGTCATTCCCTTCCCAATCGAAAATGCTGATGCCCAATTCGCAAAGGCTGCCCTTTTGTGAATTCACTCCAGGGCTATCAGAATCGCAGAACAAGGCCGATGGAAACCCAAGGCGGGCAAAACCCTTGCAATAGCTGACCGTTTCGCTTCCGCTCCCGTCCGCGATCCGTATCCCCAAATAAGAGATATTCTCCTTGCCATTGGCTATCCTGTAATCGTTCAATGCCCTGCATATGCCCATTTCGGTTGCTCCCTCGGCTACAATAACCCGCTTTGCAAAGAACGCCTCAGGGTTTTTCCTCAGCAATCCCTGAAGGGAAGCGTCAAATGTCCCAAGCGAATGCTTGCTTTTCTTCATGAGGAAAATATCGTCAGTCTCCAAGCCCACTATGACATCCCTCGAATGTGTGGTGACAAAAACCTGCCCATGATTGTTCTGCTTGAGGGTGTTAACCAACGATTGCACCCTGTCCGGCTCCAAGCCTTGCTCTACCTCGTCTATAAGCATTATCCCCCCTGCGGCAGCGATTGCTGATTGGATCGCCATGGAAACCAATCTTCTCGAACCTTTGCCCTTCATGCGGAATGGCACTGTTTCGTCATGAAGGCAAACCTTGCCATCCTTAACGACAATGTCCCTGAAATCAATAGTGGTTTTAGACTTTGAAATATCAATGCCGAAAACGGCCGCACTGCTTTTTACCTTTTTGGCAACATTGTCAAACTTAGAAAAAGAATTTCCGTCGATTTTTGTTTTAGCTTCCCTCAGCGCATCAATCATTGCGTTGTCGTCATCCTCGCCAGTTTCTGTTTCCTGCCTAAGCAGGGAGTAAAGGGGGCCTCCCTTGCTCCACGAAAAATGGCGGTCTATGTAATCAGAAACGAAGAATGCGTTGAGCCTTGACCTGTCGGATGCAGAAATCTGCTTCTCCCCAGCTTCAGCATCTGCAATTACGCTCCACTTTGGCTCTAGGTCTTTCGTCACTTCAAGCCTTATTGTGATTGCCGGCTCGACAATTTCCTCAACCTCGCTAGTCAGCTTTCCATCCTTGCCAATCCCTTTGAGATGAAGACCGAATTTGTCTTCCCTCATAAGTTCGTCGGGCAAATCTTTCACCGTGACTTCAATCGAAATTGGATTTTCGATGTTGCAATTATAAAAATCGTTATCGAAAAAAGATACGTTCCAGCTTGAGGAAAGGGCATAGGCTATTGCTTCCAATACGGTTGATTTTCCAGAGTCTCCCCTTCCTATGAGGCAGACGAATTCTGAATTGAAATGTTGCTCAAACTGTTTGATGCCTCTGAAATTCTTTATCGAAAGGCTGTGAATCTTGGCCATTTGCTCCCTATCGTTTGGTAATAGGATCGTAAGTTAGCGAATAAATAATACTTGCTAATAATAACTATTTAATCCGGCAATTACAATCTCAAATGAATAGTGTTTTATAATCTTTCCAGCACCTATTTTTTAGACCTTCCATATGGAAGCCTTCCTCACAATGACCAGAATTGTTAATTAAAATGCACTTACAACTTAGGCAATTGATTATTATCCCCACCTATTGACTTGACAATTTTTAAGTGTTGGTATATTATGTAAGCGTATCAATACGAAAAAGGACCCAAACGGTGTGAGTGCCTAAGGGGCCTTTTTTATTTCTCGTATGCAATCTTGCTTTTTACGTCTTCCTTTTCAAGATAGTCATAAAATTCGGAGCCGTATTTCGAATAGAGGGAGGATGCGAATTTCTCGTTCGGGAACAGCATCTTCTTGAACTTGTTTTTCTTTATCAGGTAATCGACCAGCTTGATATAGTCGCCATCGCCCGAAACTATCACCACCTTGTCGAACTGTTCACGGTCAGCCACCTTCCTCATGACGGAAAAGACTATGTCGGAATCGACATTCCCCTTCTTCTTGCCCTTCATCGCGGAAGAGTGCTCCCTGAAGAAGAGGATGAAGCCAGCCTTCTGCAGGGCATCATAAAGCTCCTGCTGGTCTTCCGAAATGAAGCCGAGGAAATAATACGCTTCCGTGACATGATATTTTTCCGCAAGGTATTTCCTGAATTTTGCATGGTCGACAGACCACCCGCACTCCCGAGTGCCTAGGTGAAGATTCTGCCCGTCTATGAATGCGTAATTGTTTTCCTTGTTCACCAGCAGATTATACCAGCAGTGGGACAGATTTCCCACTGCTTAAAATGCGCAAATTCCCCTCCCTTATCCCCTTGCCAGCTTTCCGCTATCCTTTAGGCAATGAAGCAAGGTGCGCCGAACAGCCTGAAGGAATACCGGAAGAAAGCGGGATACACGCAGCAGCAGGTGGCGCGCCTCCTCGGCATGGCCTGCTATGACCGCATATGCCTGTGGGAGAAGGGGCTGGCCGTCCCTGGGCTGATGAACATGCTCAAGCTCTGTTCCCTGTTCCAGGTTGCCATACAGCAGCTCTATCCCGAGCTTGCCGACGAGGCCAAGGAAGGCGTTGAAAGCGCAATGCTTTCGGAGCCGTTGGTATAGCGAAGTGCCCAAACAATTTTGAGGATACGCAGCCTCAACGTAAGAGATCAGCTATCTTGACCGCCTTTAACCCTCAAGATTTCGCCAAGCTCCATAAGGCTACTTTTTATGTCCTCAGGCAAGGGAGAGCTTTTCACCGCCGAGGGGGTGTTTGTAATTAGAACCGCATTGGTCACCATCGGGTAATTTTTTGGTTGAAAAAGGTCTTTCGCCTTGAAAAGGCTGCATACCTTGGTGGTTCGAATTTCGGAATTATCCAACAATATGCCATTTGGGAATACGAACCATTGCAGTTTTAGCCTTGTTTCAAAGGTTGCGTTTTTCCATGTCCTGGAAGGGCACAAAAGGAAATTCTCTATGTATTTGAGTATTACTGAATAATCTACCGAATTCCCTTCCCTTTCATCCTTTGCCTTTTGGACATCCCACAATTCGGATTCTATAAGATCCAGGCTCTCCTTCAGGACAGAATCGCTGATAATCTTGTTGAGGCTCTTTTCAACCAGTGCCGCCCTTTTTTCTTTCAGTTCCCGCTCCAGCTTTTCCAATGCGTCAAAGCCCTGCCTGCTTTCTTCCGTCTTTGCCTTCATCGAATGGCTGACATGCTTCTTGAACATGGTCAGCAAGTCCTTGTTGAAGGAAAAGCTATCCATGAAAGACAGGAATTTCTTTTCCAAATCGTCCTTTTTCCATTGCGAGTAGGCATGCACGTAACGGTAGTAGGCGTATCTCATGCGCCTGCCCTTCGACCATGAGCCGGTAAGCTTTTCGCCAGTCCGGGCATGGCGCACGAAACGCCGCAGCGGGAAGTCCGGGTTTTCGAGGTGGTAGGGGTTTGCCGTCCTGTGCCTTGCCAGCACCCGCTGTACCTGCCCAAAAAGCTCGTCGCTGACGATGGGCTCATAGCTGCCCCTGCACTTCTCGCCGAATTTCACGATCCATCCCGCATACGCCTCGTTCCGCAATATTCTGTATATGTGCGACACGGCCAGCGGCTTGCCTTGCTTTGTGCAGAGGCCGAGCGGCACCATCTTCTTCCTTACCTCTTCCACGGAATATGCCCTGCTTGCGACAAAATCAAAGAGCATCCTGATCAGCGGTGCGCTTTCCGCCTTCACGATGGTCGACTTCCCATCCACCTTCCGGTTTGCGTACCCGGTAGGGGCCTGCCACACGTACCTGCCCTCCCGCATCGCGGTCACCATGCCGCCGACGCTGCGCTCCGTGCGCACGTCATTGTCGAACTGCGCCACGTTGGCCATGATGTTTTCCATGAACCTGCCTGCAGGGGTGTCCTCGAAATATTCGGAAGTCGACTTTATCTCGACATCGTGCCGCTTCAGGAGCATCCTTATCTGGCTGTAGTCGTCAGTGTTGCGGGATATGCGGTCTATCTTGTAGGCAATGACTGCCGAAATGCCGTTCTTCTTGAAAGCGCAAAACCGCAGCATCCTCTGTAGCTGCGTCCTGTCCGCATTCTTCGCGCTTTCGCCTTCCTCTATGAAGACTTCGGCGACATCATAGCCATGCTCATTGGCATAGCACCTGCAATTGTGTTCCTGGGTGACCAGGCTGTTGCCTTCCTCCGCCTGCTCCTTGGTGGAGACCCGGCAGTATATGACTGCTTTCTTATTCTTTTGGTCCTGCATTGTTCCGGTGTTCCCACAGGAAGGCCTCGACTAGTATCTCTGCGAGGTACTTGACCTGCTCTTCCTGCGTGGCTTCGTGTATGTCTGGTAAATCCAAAGGGGGTGAACGAAAGTTCCCGGTATTTACAGGCAAAGGGCTTGGTTCACCCTCTTTGGAATGAAGGATATTTCCCTTATTCAAATTCCCCTTGCCTAGCCCATTCAGCATATCATAACACTCTTATTAATAACAACGTCAGTATAGCCCCGGCATGGCCATCAGATAATGGAGGGTTATTAGCAGCGTGCGCAAAATTCTCGCCATTACCTATCCTGCTCGTGGGGATAGAATATCCCCATGAATGACATCACGCCCCTTGGCGTTACTGATTGGAGGAACCAGCACGTGCCGTTCGGCATCAAGGATGCCGACAGGTTGGGCCACGTGTATTGCATAGGGAAAACTGGCGTGGGAAAAAGCACCCTGCTATTGAACATGGCCATTTCAGATATCCAGCGCGGCAAAGGGATCGCGCTAATCGACCCCCATGGGGAGGCGGCTGTGGCAGTACTTTCGCACGTGCCAAACGAGAGGGTCGGCGACGTGATCTACTTCAACCCTGCCGACCAGGAGTACCCGATATGCTTCAACCCCCTTGCAGGGATCCCAGAAAGCAAGCACCATGTCGTGGTGTCTGGCCTGATTGCCACGTTCAGGAAGATATGGGCCGACTTCTGGGGGCCGCGCATGGAGCACATCCTGCGGTTCAGCCTCTTTACCTTGCTGCAATATCCTGATGCTACCCTCCTTGACATCCAGCCGCTGCTTACCGATGCTGAATTCCGCAGGCACGTACTTGGATACGCGAAAAGCGATGACCTCTTGTCGTTCTGGCACAACGAGTTTGACAGGTATGCCCCGTCATTGCGGTCTGAAGCTGTTTCACCCATCCTGAACAAGCTGGGCATATTCCGGGCGCACCCCCAATTGAGGAAAATCGTCGGGGCAAGGGGCGGAGGGTTCCAGCCGCAGGAAGCCATGGACAGCGGCAAGGTGCTGGTTTGCAACCTTTCCAAAGGGCTGATAGGCGAAGACGCCTCGCAGCTGCTTGGCAGCATGCTGGTTACCGCAATACAGGTTGCGGCATTGGGCAGGGCAAAATACGAGGCACACGAACGTGTTCCATTTTACCTGTATGTCGACGAGATGCATTCCTTCGTGTCGCTGTCATTTATCGACATCCTGTCCGAAGCCCGAAAATACCGGCTGGGCCTTTTCCTCACGCACCAATATGTCGACCAGCTGGACGGGCGCATAAGGGACGCCATTTTCGGCAATGTCGGCACGATCATCAGTTTCCGGGTAGGCTCGCAGGACGCAAAATATTTGGCAAGGGAGTTCGCGCCGAGAATTGGCGAATGGGATTTCATCGGACTTCCAAAGTATTCGATGTACATCAAGCTGATGATAGACGGGGCAACCTCAAGCCCGTTCAGTGCCATCACGCACCCGTTGCCTGAAATTAAAGATGACTTCAAAAAAGAAATAACCCAGGCTTCGAGGGTTGCATATTGTACGGACGCAAGCAAGCCCACTTCCAAAGAAAGGGTTTTTAAAATAGGAAGCCATGGCAGCATACAAAAGGGGCTGTTTGATACGGATTGATATTTTCCTGGCAATCATTGGAAAATAATGGAAGTGCCATGCGATGGGCTGCCAAAAAATTCAGCACGGCCCACCATTTATAGCCCACATTGCAGGAAAGGTTTTCATATTTTAAAAGCCAGGCCTGGTTTGCATTAAGATATGCGAACTATGGGAAAGCATTACCCTAGAGATTGAACGTATTCCTTCACTACCAATGGCACAGGGCAGGCATTGGAAACTATCTCAGCCTTTATCGTTGCGAGGTCTTCTTCGTTGACCCTCCCTATCACTTCAGGGAAAATGGAGATGTCCTCCTGGGTCTTGGCAAAATTTGCCATCCTGCCGTTGAATTCGGATGTCCGCAGGACAACAAAAGAATATCCTTCACGTTGCCCCTCAATTGCCCCCTAGCGGCCCTCTTCTCGTAGCTGGCCTGGACGCTATTTGTCTGCTGCAAGTCAAATATCCGCGCTGCGTATATGAAATCAGAAGTGAGGTGCAGGAATACGTATTCATGCCCCCTTGAACCTGAACACGTCGCCGATCGCAAGCATCTTCTTGTTAGTGTCCATATTATGCTGCAATCAGTTCAAGCCCGAGGCTTATTTCCTCTTCGTCAACTTCGCAATCGCTGTCAAGAGCGGCTAGCGTATAAGGTATCTCATCAAGCATTGCCGTCTGCGACCAAGGGGCTTCCTCATGGGAAGCATCCTCGATAGATTTGGTATTTACCGCACCGAACCTTCGGCACACTGCCTGCAAGGTGCTTATTTCAGACATGCTGAAATTCTTCATGTCGTCTTCGCTCAATTCCCTGAGTGCCTTCATGCGGTTCATCTTTGTCCCGGCAGGGGTTTCGAACATTACGGTGTCAGACAGTATCGAGTTGTCTATGTCATCGCAAGCGGTATTGATGAGGTTCATGATTGTTGAAGGAATGGGACCATGCTCAAGCTTGACGTAGGTGTCAAACGTCACTGGCAACCCGAATTTTTTTACGTGGGTAAAGTCCAGGAAGTAAAACAATTTCATGAGCTTGACCTTGCCCAGGTAAAGCGGGTCTGTATTGTGATAAAAATACAATAGGATTAGTTTCAGTTTGTTTGCGGGTATTTTCATAATTTGCTTGTATCTCCATTATATACCACTTCCAGATAAATAGCTGTGGATAAGCAGCACTCTTAAATGATTTGATAATAACATTTAATCTTTAAAGTGTCAATTAACGAAGGCTTTGCTTTTCTTGGAATGAGAAAACCCCTGTTATCCACCTCATAAAAAATGTTATTGCTGTTGGGTGTCCGGCATTTCCAACTCGCCCCCCTAATTTGCAGTTTGCATGGGTGATTTCTATACGGTTGCTAACATTGTTACATTATCATTATTGAAGTAGGATAATACGAACCTGAACCCTTTACCACATCAGCCAGAGAAACCCTGGTTTTAAGATCGTGTAAGTTTTGTAGCAGTTAAACCAAATCGGAAATAACAAAAAAAGCTTCACAATCAAGTGAAGCCCTGGGCATTTTAGGACCGTCTTTAGCCCGATGGTGTTTGATTGGGGGACACCATGATCATTTCTACCGAAGGATGCTGGCTCGTAAGGATTTCCAGCCATTTGCTTGCCGGATAAGGATAACGGCCATCGCCAAGCTCCTGGCACAGCCATGAGGCCAGGTCTTCAACTTTTTCAAACACCGGGGAAATAGGTGTTCCCTCGGTCACGTCTTCATACATCTGAAAATGTGTCTGCTCGCCAAGCGGCCAATCCGGCCTGTAGGCCTCAGGGAGCCTTTTTTCCCCGTCCCACTCCTCAAAGGCAATGCCTTCGTTTTCGGAGGCTTTGGGAACATACCTAGGTATTTGCTTGGTACCCACAATATCCCAATCTTCCTGAAACCCCTTGTTCCACATTTCTTTTCTTTCGTCAAAACCTTTTGAATACTCGGCATAGCTTCCATCAAGCAGCGGGATATGGCTGCCTTTGTCATTTTTAGGGTGTTCCCAATTTGAAGGGACTTTCCTGAGTCTGTAACTGCTCATTTGCAATGTTTTATTTATATAAAGGGCTTTATCAAAAAAATGATAGCATCACTCATACTTTTTGTCGATAGCTATTGGGAGTAACGGCCTAGGATAATGCCCTATCCGGCAAATTCCCCTGCATTATATCAATCCGCATGCTTGGGTATGCTAATGGAAATGCTTAATAAATTTCCAGATCCACAAAATTACCCTCACTGCAAAAACATCCCCCGAAAGGGCAATACTGACAGGCTTGCACATGATCAGTACACGGTACTGGAACTTTTCGCAGGCGCGGGAGGCTTTGCCCTCGGCTTTGAGATGGCGGGGCTCAAATGCTCCGCGCTAAGCGAGATGGACAAATGGGCATGCAGGACCTTGCGCAAGAACCGCCCCCATTGGGACGTGCTTGAAGGCGACATCAGGGATATTGACTTTAAGCAATACCGCAACAAGATAGACGTGGTTACTGGCGGCTTTCCCTGCCAGTCATTCAGCAAGGCTGGCAAAAGGCTGGGGCTGGCCGACCCTAGGGGCATGCTCTTTTACGAGTTTGCACGGGCGGTGGATGAAGTGCAACCCATCATTTTCGTGGGCGAAAATGTGCGCGGGCTGGCAAGCCATGACGAAGGCAAGACATTGCGGCACATGCTTTCGGTATTGGAAGGAATCGGATACGAAGTGTCAGTCCAGCTGCTGAATTCATTGGATTACAATGTCCCGCAAAAAAGGGAGCGGCTTATTATCGTAGGCACCAGGAAAGATGCGGCCTTGAAATACGAGTATCCAAAGCCTTGCGGTCAAGCATATTGCCTGAATGATGCCCTCAGGAAAGGGGAATTGTTCGATGCTGACGTCCCCATTTCAACAGGTACAAATTACTCTCAAAGGAAAAAGGAAATACTGGACTTCATGCCGCCAAAGGGCCGCTGGAAGGACCTGCCCCTGCATGCGCAAAAATCCCTAATGGGCAAGGATCTATATATTGGTGGCGGAAAAACGGGGATGGCAAGGAGAATCGGCTGGGACGAGCCCTGCCCCACCCTTTTGTGCAGCCCCATTCAGAACAGGATGGAACGCTGCCACCCGGACGAGACCCGCCCTTTCACGGTGAGGGAATATGCACGCATACAGACTTTTCCCGATGCATGGGAGTTTGAGGGGGGAATGGTTCAGCAGTACAAGCAGATTGGTAATGCAGTGCCAGTGAATTTTGCAAAGGAGATAGGTTATTCGCTTGTGAGGTTGCTAAAGGGCATATCAACTTAAAAAGTTGAATTAATTTTCTTTCAATGGCAAACGGATTTTTTAATATCTGGTAAATAAATATTTGGATCCTCTGGCTATTTCCCTTGTGAGTTTTTCCAGCTGGGTGTCGTTGTATAAATCGAGGTTGTGCCGCACGGGCGGCACATCGCTTTCGTTGAGGCTCACTTTTAGCGTAGCCCGCATCCTGTCCAGCCCCTCAAGCCGTACCCCGCCGAGTACAGCAACCGTCAAGAACGCATTGCCGTAAATGAGTTGCTCGGGGTTGGTGGTATCAAAGTTTGCCATGTGTAAAAAAAGTTTGGTAGAACATATTTTGTCCAAAAGTATACTATCTGTTCTTAGTTGGCAAAATATTTATTATAACAATAGACAGCTTATGTTCCCTAAATTTGCCATAGTATCATATTTTACTATCTAAAGGGACATTTTATGTTGTTTGGCGAACGGTTGGCACTGGTAAGGAAACGGAAAAAAATATCGCAGGACGAACTGGCAAAAGCCATCGGCGCACATGCACCCGTGATTGGCAGGTACGAACGCAACGAGGTAAAGCCTTCCATCGATGTGGCTACACAGATGGCGGCTTTCCTAAAAGTGTCTTTGGATTATCTCGTGGGCTTTGCCGATTACGAACTGGAACACTCCGTAACGCAGAAGATTTTGGATATACAGCAACTGGGAGAGGACGATAGAACAACCATACTCAAAACAATCGATGCCCTACTTAGGGATGCAAAGGCTAGGAAGGCTTACGCAGTATAAAAATATAACAAAGCCGCTGGATAACCAGCGGCTTTGTTATATTTTTATGACCTTAGCGAAGGCACACACAACACAGTCGTGCGGCAGTAAAACGAAGTTTGACGTTCGCAAGCGGGGGGTTGCAAACCCCGCTTATCTGCTCTTCGGGATGTGCTTCGCCGAGCCGGTGACCTGCTAAAGCAGAACACTCGCCAGATAATTTGATATATAATGCTCTAGCGGGACTAGATAAATTAATAAACATGTGATGTATCCCTATGAAGTCTAATGTAAGAACCTTTGATAGCCACATTTTCTAAGACAATGCTATCGTTATTTAAATAAATTATTTTATAATAAAATCCATCTCCAAACATTAGGGTTGAGTCATTAAGTAGTTTCCATAAAGGTGTTGGGTCTAATGGGGTATGCTCTGTTAGGAAGATATGTTTTTTTCTATCATAATCCTTATATGTCCCGTCTATGCTAAAACAAAATCCAATAAAATAAGGCTTAGAGGTATCGTTATAATAATGATACCAGCATTTTATTTCATTATTTGTTAAATTTTGTATTATGACCTCATGCTTTTTTTGAAGGCATGAGGTCATAATACTGCAAAATGCAAAATAAAAACAGATTGTTTTCATTGAATTTATTTTAATTAATGTGGAGATGTCTTTGATTCAAGAGGTTTGCTTTCAGTTGCCTCCCCTTTATTACTTTTTCCTCTTACAAAAACCAAAGGCGTTCCTGAAGATGAAGGCATAGTAACAATACCTATCCCTTCTTTCTTAAATTTATTATTTATTGCAATTACCTTGTTATTAAATTGGTTTTCATCTATCTCATTTGCATCTAAAGCCCCTAATAAATATTGGGAATAATTCTCCAACATTCCTGTTTTAAATTCATTGCTGGTGTTTTTAAATGTTTTATCATCCATCTGTTTCTCATAAATAGCTGTATGATCACTGTACTTATACGCATTACCTTTTTGTGGATCACCAGCTTCTCTATGCTTTTCTTCATGAACTAAAGTTGAGATTAGACTATTATAATCATTTTCAGTTTTACTAACCCCATCTTTAGCGGAAACCATTATTCCTAATGTGGTTGTGTAGGCTATATGTTGCTTACTTGATGTATTTGGACTTATTCCCAACTGGACATTATTGGGAATGCTAGCATCATTTCTATAGTGTCCAACTATATTTACTAGTGCTTTTACATTGTTGGGGGTATTTGGTTTAATGTCTGAAAGAAGCTTAGCCCCGTCTTCAGTTAGAACTTTTATTAAAGTGCCAGTTTTTGTCCTATATGCAAAACTTCCATCAGAATTGAAGAAGTCATCATCTCCATTAAAATCAACCTTAATAATTGGAGAATTACTAAAGCAAGTATAACTACTTTGCCATGGTTTACTAACTGGGTCAACGTTCCATCTTCTGCCAATTCTAGCGTCATATTCCCAAAACAATGCGGTATAATTTCCTTCTGTTACATCATCACTGTGTTCCTGTCCGTTAAAGCCATATCGGTATGCCCCTAACAATATTTTAGGCTGCATTTTACTTTCTTCCTAGCACCTTTTTAATAAAACTCAAAGAACTTTTACGGGGCTAAGTTAGGGTATTTATTAAATGCGTTAATATTTAGGTAAAACGGTGTTTTTGTATGTAAATAGTGTGCTTTTTTCATCAACTTTAGTGTGGCATTAAACTGATGCCAGTTACTATCTAACACGTAAATAAAAACACTATGAGTAAGCAATCAGGGCTTATCAAGCTGGAAGGCACCATTGGCGGCATTGCCTTCTACCAATCCAACGGCGAACACCTCGCCCGTATCGCCAACGGTCCTTCCAAGGAACGTATTGCAACCGATGCTTCCTTTGTCCGCACGAGGGAGAACAACACGGAGTTTGGCGGGTCGGCCAGCATGGGCAAGGCCTTTAGGCTGGCTTTCGCATCGGTCGTGCAGACCTCGGCCGATAAACTCCTGGCATCACGGCTGACGGCTATTTTCAGGGACATCTGCAACAAGGACACGACGGGTGTGCGTGGCCAGCGTAGCATCTTGCTTTCTGCCAACCCTAACAACCTCGTGAACTTTGATTTTGACCCAAGCATTAGCTTGACCGCCATTTTCAACGCCCCGTACACCAACACCCACGTTGTTGCCCGTAACGATGCCACTATTTCCGTGCCTTCGTTCGTGCCGTCAACGTTCATACAAGCACCTGCCGGGGCTACGCATTTCAAGCTGATACATGCCTTGGGCGTGGTTAGCGATTACACTTACGACACGACCCTTAAGAGTTATGAGCCAGCAAGCGCAACCCTTAACACCATCGGGGCTGTAGTAAGCAGCGCAACGACTGCCCTTGGCTCAACAGCTACAACGGCGTTTACTCTGGATGCCACTTTGCCCGGTACGCCCACCATGACGACCAACGCCAACGTGGTGCAGGCATTGGGCATACAGTTCTACCAACGTGTGGGGACTGTTGACTACCTGCTTGCACAAGGCAATGCTTTTAAGGTTATCAAGGTATTTTAACTAGTGGTAAGTATCAAGTAACAAGTGGCCAGTAAAAAAGCCAGGCAAAAAAGCTTCCTGATACAAGGGGGCTTTTTTTATGCCCTGTAACTATGCTTCCTGAGTGCCGGGGGATGGGTGGCTGATGGATGGGGGATAAATTGCCTTAGTCGGCTCTGGTACGGCTTTGGTACGACTTTGACACGGCTCAAGTACGGCTATGCCCTGCTTTAGTCGTAAGTGGTAAGTGGTAAGTCGTAAGTAGTCAAGGGTGGTGTGTAGTTAGTTGTCGGGGGTTTGGTCGGGGCGCAAAAAAGATAAATGGTCGCCCTGTAAGGCTCTGTTCCCGTCAACAATCCCATGGGCGGCCGTTTGTCTTTTTTGTGCAAGTCAAGGCCGCCTGTACGCTTTCCGACCTTCAACCTTCCCACGGCGGCTGCGACAGCGGTCAAGGGGATTCAATATCAATCAAAAAAAACTAACTGGCTTATTCCTTGCTGCCGCAGGCTCTGCCATTGTCTGACCGGAGGGAGTGGCACTACTGACCAAAAAATAAGCCCTCCCCTTTTTGTGGCTGTTCCCGCTGCTGGGGTTTGTACTGCCAAAAGGTTGTTGCAGGCTGGGCGGCGGTGGCTATTTAACATAATGTGCTTATGGGTTGTTTTTTTACCGATGAAAAACAATAGACAGACTAAAAAAACAAACCATAAGACCACATTATGTTTCAATAGCTTACCCCTCTTTTTTTGGCGTGGTTTTTTGCCTGCGGCACCGGTGGCTGTTTTGTTTTTTTCTGGCTTTCAAAAAAACAAAAGTGCCGCCGGGGACGCACCGCAAAAACCATGACAAAAAAAGAGGGGGCGCCGCAGACCTTGGCTGCAACAGCCTTTTGTAACTGAAGCTCAATATTGTTCCTACAGCCACAAAAAGGGGAGGGCTTATTTTTTACCGCTTCCTCTTTCAGCTTGGTTATGTTTTGCTGCCCCGTCGTATCAAAAAGCTGGTCCATCATTGGTATGCCTGTATCGGCCGTATGCCTAATAACATACGGCTAATGGTATCACTAGTGATACTAAACAGTTGTTTTATGTTGGCTTAACCGATGGGGTGGAACTGGTCTATATCTGCCTGCAACGCTTCCATGTTGTTGGCAAGGTAGTTTTCCGTGGTGCTTACATAACGGTGGCCTGCCATGTATTGCACCTGCCTTAAGTTGTACTGTTGCAGCCAGTAGGTTATCACCGATGCCCTTACTTGTAAAAAATTGACGAACTTTTTATTGTTTGCCCTGATGTCCTGGCTCAACCGTTTCCAGATGTTTATGCCGTCGTTGCTTGTGATTGTCTTTTTCCCCGATGCTGGCGTGGGCAAAAAATAAAGGTCGCTTGTGGCCGTTTGTAGTTTTTGCAACGCTACCCTTACCGTCAACTGGTATTCCATCAATTCCATGATCTGGTGCGGTTTCAGTTCCATCTCACGCTCGTTGCCCCTCCTTGTGCCTGCTATAAAAACAATGCCTTCCCTTAGCCTTATGTCTTTTACCGTGAGCCTGTTTACCTCGTCCGTGCCTAGCCCTTGGTACACCATCAGCCCCAATATGGCTTTGTTCCTTTGCTTGCATAACTGGCGGTTGGCGAACCAGTTCCGTTTTGACATGGGGTCGTTGCTTGCGGGTATATGGTAATTGTGGTAGATGCTTTCCAGTTCCTGCTTCGTGAAGATAGGGTAAAGGGTGTTGTATGCGATGCCCCTTATTTTTATGTGCCTTGCGGGGTTGTCGTCCCTTGTCTCGTTCAGTATGTGGTAGTCAAAATAATGTTTCAGGGTGTTCAGGTTGATGTTCCTTGTAACGTTGGCTTGCCCTTTGTTTTGCAGGTGCTTCATGTAGCCTGTTATGTCCGTGCTTGTTGCATATTCTGCCTCTATGCCTTGCTGGTCGCACCATGCTATAAACTCCAATATCTCTGTATTGTAGCACTTGATGGTGCTTTTGCTGAGCCCTTTTTGTTGCAGGTATTTTTCTATGCTATTCATTGCCTTTGCTTATTAAGTGGGTGTATATCTGTGTGCTTGCCAAGCTGCTGTGGCCAAGGAACCGGGATATTTTTTCCAAGCCCATGCCAGCCTGCAGCAAGTGTGTGGCTATGCTGTGTCGCAGGGCATGCAGGCCTACGTTCTTGCCTGCAAGGCTTGTTTCCACTGCTTGCTGCTGCAACAGCTTGAACCGCCTGTACAGCACATCGCCATCGACAGGCCCGCCTTTCATGCAGGTAAACAAGCGGGGTTCTGCCTTGCCCTTTACAAGCTGGCTGCGGTAATCGTATATCCATTCCTGCAAGTAGGCGGCATTGGTCTTGTTGAACGGAACAAAGCGTTCCTTGTAGTTTTTCCCTTTCCGCACATGCAGTACCCTTGCATCGAAGTCTATGTCGTCTATGCTTACGCTTGCCCCCTCGGTCTTCCGTAGGCCGCAACTGTAATAGATTACCAGCATTGCCTTGTCCCTTGCCTGCAATATCGTTTCCTTGTCCGTTGCATGTTCCCTGTTGCACAGCTCAAAAAGCTTCTTTACCTCGTGCGTTGCCAGTATTTCTATTTCCTTCCTTTCTATCTTCCCTAGCTTGATGGCAATGGAGGGCATACCCTGTACGCCCTTGTGGTGCAGGTACTCCAAGAACTTTGCTATGGCCTGCATGTGCTTGTTGATGTAGTTGTTGCTTAGTGCGCCGCCCTCCCGTTGGTGCGCCCTCGTGTTTATGTAACCGTGGTAGGATTTTATGTGCCTGTGCTGCAACTGGTTGATGCTGGCAACGTTGTTTTGCTCGAGGTGGCACAGGAACTCCCTTATGATGGCAGGCATCGATTTTACCGTGCCTTGGGCAAAGCCCAGTATGTCCAGCCATTCGCCAAAGGCGGTTTCGAGGTACTGGTAGCTTGTGTTTTTTAGTATGAACCTTTTCATGGGCAAAGACCCTAGCAGGGTGTTTTTATTGTGTATGTTTTTATTGCTGGCTGCCTTTTAAAAAAGGGCTTCGTTTATGCAAAAGCCTTTACATTGTTGGGTTTCAATGCGAAGCGGTTATATTTCGCATTGTTTCGCATTGGGGCTTACGCCGTTGCGCCTGCCGTGGGCAGGGGCTTTGCCGCTTTCTGCCTTTTTGCATGTGCCTTGCCTACCTTGCCCATCACTTGCTTTATGTGCGCCTCGATGCCTTGCTCCATTTGTGTCTGCGTGGTGGCTGACATCGTTTCGTATTCGTAGCCTGTCCTTTGCTTGCCGCCCGTTATCTGCACGTAGCCGTATTCGGCAAGGTTTTTTAAATAACCTTGTATGCTCCTTGGCGTGAGCCTGATGTGCTGCCTGATGTCGCTTACCTTGAACTTCTGTAACCCGTGCTTTTCCAGCGTTTGTTTCAGTACCTCGTAAAAGTCCCTCGTTGCCCCGTCAAGGTCGTCGCTCCTTCGGCACAGCACTTTTTTGAGGTAAGTGAAGCCGTTGCCTATGTCCTCCGGTGTGCTTTCGATGTATATTTCCCCTGTGTCACTGTCCACTAGTTGCGCCCGTTGGTACTGGTGGTAAAAGGTGATGGCTTCCATGAAGTTGAGCAGGATGGGCAAAGCCCGCCGTTTCTTGGGGAAGCCTTCCGGCAGGTCTATCAATGGGGCGTAGGGGTTGGTTACCCTTATCGGCTCGAGTGCCTTCTGCATGTGTTGCAGCTTCCGCTGCGCCTGCTGCTCCCCGTGCCTGTCCACCAGCCCCGCACGGTGCCGCTTCTGGTAACCCATCACTGCCTCGTCCTGTTCCCTGCTGTCGTCGAGGTATATCAATATGCTGCGGTTGGCATTGTCCTCGTACACGCTTTCCTTCGTGGTGCAGGCGACCACGCAAACCGGGCCTTCTACTACCAAGGTGATGGTCTGCAGCTTGCCGTCCCGCCCTTTCTGTGTCACGGTCTTGCTGATGCGCTTCTTGCTCTGTAGCTCCCTGATGGGGAAGAGTACGCCCAATGCGCCTTCCAGGTCCTCTATCAGGAACACTTTTTGTTCCTGATCTCCTCACGCTTGTAGTAGTAGAACGCATTGCCCGTGAACTGCGTGTGTTCCCGCTTGTCGTCCTCGGGTATGCAGAGTGCCACCCTTTCCATCAGGTAGCTTTTGCCTGTGCCGCTCCCTGCCAAACAAATAACCCCAATGGGGTCGGGCATCTTCCTCGATGTCATGGCCAGCAGCAATATCAGGGCGTTCCCGGCTTCGCCCTGTATGCCGCTGGCGGCAAGCCCTGCCATGGTCTCTGCCAGTAGGTCTGGGTGCTGTAAGTTGCTGGTTGCGGTCTGCCTCTCTTTCTCCGTGAGCGGTTTGTCCTGTGTTGCGGCGTGGTTGTTTTGTTCTTTTAGTTTCGCAAGCCTGTAGTTTTCCAGTTGCTGTGTCAGTTCCGCCAGTGTGCCTGCGGTGGTGGACGTGCCTATCTCCAGCCGCTCGGCTATTTTCCGTATGAGTTTTTCAAGTTGGGTGTCGTTGTACAGGTCCAGGTTGTGCCTTACTGGCGGCACCCCGCTTTCGTTGAGGCTCACCTTTAGTGTCGCCCGCATCCTGTCCAGCCCCTCCAGCCTTACCCCGCCCAGTACTTCCACCGTGAGGAACGCATTGCCGTATACTAGCTGCTCGGGGTTGGTGGTATCAAAGTTTGCCATAATAAATTTGTTGTGTTAAAACCCAAAAGACAAAAATAATAATGTTGCTTTAAAAAACAATAATAATTTTGTGGCACTTGCCAATATTGGCTTAAACACGCTTTATAGGTAGCTTTGCAAGGCATTAACACAACAAAAGATGCTCATAGGCAAGAACATTAAAAAAGTAAGGGAGGCCAAAGGGCTGTCGCAGAAGGAGGTTGCCCTTACCTGCAAGATGGACACGGGGCATTACAGCCGCATAGAGAACGACAAAAGCGACCCTGCCCTGTCTTCCCTCGCCAAGATTGCCAACGCCCTCGGCGTGGGCGTGGTGGACTTGTTCACCGCTGACGAGGTGTTCAGGGACATCAACTCCATGGACAAGACCATGGTGGAGAAGGTCGCCCTGCTGGAACAACTGGACAAAAAGGAAAAAGCCGCCTTCTTCGTTATTTTGGATGGCCTTTTGGCCAAGAAAAAACTCAAGGACAACCTCGCCAGCGTATTGCATGGCGCATAAAAAAGCCGCTGGTTAACCAGCGGCTTAGGAGTTTGTATTGTTAGTGGTGCAATTGTACCAGATATATTTTAAGGGCGTGGGCTTGCGGTGCTTGCAGTAAAAAATAAACCAGCCGTTGCTGGTTGCAACGACTGGCATGGTATTATTTATATTTTTCCCTGTTTTCGGCTAACCATTCGGTTTCTTCTTTCGCTACTTCCGGGGCTAAGGGATTGTTGGTATAATTCTCAATTAGTTTGATGCACCTTGCAGCCAACCCCTTATCGGGGCTGCCCTCCTCCAGTATCAAATGGGCTGCCCACAAGGCAATAAAATACTGGCTTTCATAAAAAAAACCTGTAAACGCTTCATATTCATTGTTTGCAAAATAACTTTTTGCAATGCCTACCAGCTTAATGCATTTTTCATTATTTAAGCGTTTAGCATTAGAAGGGCTAACCCCTTCTAAGTAAATTGCCTTGCATAAAAGTAAAAAACTGTCGCTTGTCTCTTGATTCATGTTATTTGTTACTAAATTTTATAAATTTAAGGTGCAGCAGGTGGTACTGTACTACTTGTTACACCTGATCCAGTTGTAGGAATGCCATTAACAACTCCCTCCGTTACTCCTCCAATAGTCTTTCCCCCAGGCACAAACAAATTATTAGCACCAATCTCCCCACCTGTCGCAGCACGTAGATTTAATTGCCTTAGTAATCTTGGTGCTACATCAACTCTGATAAGGTTACCCTGCAAGAAAGCAGGGTCAGTAATCCCAAGCTTAGCAGCAATATCACTTCTCGGTAACCCCTGTGCCAATAGTGCATCTATTTCCGTAGTAGGTGCAATAAATGTACTTGCTGGATTACCAAATGTGGTACTTCCTGGGAAGGCTTCAATCTGTGCAGAAGACATTAGTTTAGTCCCACCACCCGCAAAGGCGCTAGGTGCGGAAACACTCAACCTACCAGCTGCCCCTAAACCACCGCCTAGTATCATCAGGCTACCCTGTGCAGCCATTCCATAGTTTTGGGTTCTTATGCCTTCATAAGTGGATACTCCCCCTGCAAACAATGTAAATTCAGGTGCAAGAGTTGCTGCGGCAGCCTGCACAAAAGGATCCCTTGCTAAGCCCTGCCCCATTCCCGGGCCTCCATAAGATACGGGATCATGCGCTGCCCTCGCATCCATTTCCTCGTTGTATGCTTGTTGCTTCCTGTACTCTTTTGACCTTTGTTGTGCTGCATAGCTATTATCGGCTGGCTTAAGTGAAGGCCTTTTTTCCAATGCCTGCAATGCTGCATTGTTCGCAGCTTGCTTTACATGTTCCGCAAGTTGGTTCCTAAGTTGTGCATCCGTTTTCAAATTATGCAGCGGGTTGCTTGTTGACCATTCAAGGCCATCTTGGTCTATGCCGTCTATTGGCCTGTTACTTGCAAATTGGTATGGTGTAAGACCCGGGTATTTTTGTGTTAATGGGTCTACGGATATGAAACGGCCAGTTAGCGGGTCGTACGTTCTCATGCCGTAATCCTGATAACCAGTTTCTTTATCGTTCTCTTTACCGTTAAAGCCATATCGGTACGCACTACCAGAAGCTATATACTTCCGGCTAGGCATCGACATCCCGAAAGGATAATAATCATTCGCACTGGCAATATCCGCATCATAATAATCTACCCCACTACCATCTGTAGTATGCTGTATTTTTTTGTCATTTACAGTTACTAAGACGTTCCCCAAATGGTTGCTCTCTTCAAAGACCTTCTCGCCCCTTGTAAAGGTAGATAAAATTGCATTGCTGCCATCATCCAGTGTAATGGTTTGGTCTGCCACTGTTTGGATAGTTACCATACCTATGCGGGAGCTGCCGTATAGGTGCTTTTCAGTTTGTGTAACATTCGTGCCATCGGGGCTTTCGTATACGCTCATCACGCTGCCACTGGCATCCCTTACATAAAAGGTCGATTTGCCACTAGCAGTTTTGGTAATGCGGTTGCCTGTTACATCATAAGTATAATTGATAGTACCTGAACTCTTAACAACACTTAATATCTTGCCATATACGCTCCAGTTAATATTAGTAATACCTTCCTGGTTATCGGTAGCAAGGTTGCCTATCGCATCGTAGGTATAGTTGCCTGCTGACTGACCTTGTTTTATGTCTTTGTAATTGCCGTATACCCCTGCCGAAGCATCCGTTGCCGCATCGGAAACATTGTCCAGCTGGTTCGTATTTGCTTTGTATCCATAGGTCAAGTCGTCCATTGCCTGCCGGGATGCGTCGCCATTGCGCAGGTAGCTTTCAATATTGCCGTTGGGGTCGTAGCCGATGCGTTCCTTGTAGTCGCTGATGGCCGCGGCGGTAAAGGTATTGGTGGTGTTGCTGAGGCCGCTGTTGGTGTTCATGCCCACAAGGCGGTTCAACTGGTCGTACCTATAGCTGTACACGTTGCCGCTGCCCAGCTTGGGTATGTTCACCATCATGCTGCTGATGTTGCCGTTGTACAGGGCAGTGCCTGTTTGTACCCCATCGGACAATGTGGGGTAGGTAGTTGCGGCCGCCGCAAAGGGCGTGCCGCTGCCTACGGCTATATAATCGTTACCAAAATAATTGAGGCTGTAGCCAAAGGCATCCCTGGCCACGTTGCTATGGCTGCCGGTTGTTTTGCCATCGGCCCCGATGTCGAAGTTGCCATCGCCCACGGCGGTGCTGTTCACGCCTTTCAGCCAGCCCTGCAGGGTATAGGCATAGTCCAGCCCCTGCACCTGCTGCTGCCCCAACACGGTGCGTGCCAGCGGCCCGTGCTTGTAGTAGCTGTAGGCGGCGTCCTGCTCCCACACGATGCTGTCGCGGCTGGTAAGCACATGGGTTATCCTGTTCTCCGCATCGTAGTTGTACTGGTGGTAAAAGGCATCGGCCTTACCCGGCTGGTAGCTTACCTGGTTTACTTTGCCGCTTATGAGGTCGAAATCGTACACCATTTTCTTGAAGCGGTTGCTTGTGGTGTTCATGGCATTGGCCACGCCAGCGGAGTTACCAAAGTCCTGCAGGAGGGTATCCACGTTACCATGCACGTCATAGGTATAATAGGTGGCGGATGCCGGGTAAGTATCGGTGTAATTGTTCCATAGCTGGCTATAGCTGACCCTGGTGCGGAGGTTGTCCTGCACCATTTGTATGCCATCGGTGCCCGCATAGGCATCGTCGTATACCGTCCTGGTAATCTGCTCGCGGGTGCTGTTGGCAGCGGTGACCCAGGTTTTCAATGCCGTGGAGTCCTGGCTTGTGGTTTGCGACATGGCGGTGGACTGCTGCAACTGGCCCACTTCGCTAATCCTGCCCAGGGCATCGTACTGGGTATAGCTGTACTGGTTGTTGGGCTGTTGCTTGGCGTTCTGGCTCACGGCGAGGCGGCCCAGCCGGTCATACCAGAAATTGGAGGTACCCGCATCAGGCGTTTTTTGGGCCGTTACCTGGTTGAGGCTGTTGTACCTGTAGTCGGTGGCAAACGTATGGGACGGCGTTACCTGCGTGCCCGCTAGCCTGGCAGCGGCAACACTGGCGATGAAGGTGCTGCTAAAGTCGGGTTTCGCCCCTTTTGGCGGCACGGTCTTGAGAAGGTTGCCCGCCATGTCGTAGTAATACAGCGTGTAATGGAACTCTGCCGTTGTATAGGTTACCGTAAAGTTCTCGGCACTTTGCGCGGAGAGGCACTTGGCACGGTAGGCGCTGTCGAAATTGGCCAGGAGCCGCTGGCTCTGTGTGGTGTAAAGGGTGTGTGCTATGGACAAGGCTTGGTCGTTCGCACGGCTGCAAGGGCTTAGCACTACGAGGTTGAGCCCAGCGGTATCGGTAAGCGGCTTGCTGCTGGCACAGATGACGGTTTGCGTGGCCGCGGTGGTGGACGCCACGCCGGACGTACAAAGGGGCGCGGACGGCTTTATGGAGATTTTTGCGTTCCTGGTGGAGAAACCTGGTTTCAGCCTTATGGACTGCCTTGCCACAAAGGATACCGTGGTGTTGTCCGGTGTATCCAGGTTGAGCATGTCCATTGCGCTGCCTGCGCCACAGCCAGGGGCAGTACCTATGATACAGGCACTTTTGTTGGCCGCGGAAGCATAAGCCAGCCAGTTTTGCTGCAAGCCCGTGCGGTAGTTGACGAAACGGGCAAACAATGCGTTGTAGCCATTGGTGGCACTGTCCATGGCCACGCTTGCCCCGAACTCGGGGGCCGTATTGTAAGGGCTTGGGAACGAATCCTGGAATTCGTGCGCCAATGCTACCAACTGCCCGCAGGTGAGGCAACTGTTACAGGGGACAAAACCGCATTGCAGGAACTTGGGCTGTGGCTGTGGGGATGGCAAGGCAATCTGCCTTATTTCCTCGTCTACTTCAGTTGGCTCCGGGAAACCAGGCACGGAATAGGTGGTCGTTTCCCCTATCATAGGGCAGCCCTTTGTAGTGGAATTCATAGAGCTATAAAGCGAAGCCGTGATGGTGTCACCATAAGTAGCCATGAGGTAGGTGTTGAGGCTATGAAGGTCTGCAGAGTTGAAATCCGCCGCATCAGCTTCATCAGAGATGTCTGAGAAACGCTTGCAGAGGCAGGAGTCCAATACACTGATATAATTTTGGATCACCGCCGGGTTCTTGCCATAGGGCTTTGGCGATTCGATCACGTACGGGTTGCAATAGGTATCCTTCCCGATGCCTTTATCATGGTACACATCGTTCACGATCTGCTCGAAGCTTTTGTCGCCATTTGGCATGGCACCGGACGGAAGGGTAGAGGAACCATCAGGGTTGGACTGGTTGATGGTTTGCTGGCACAATGCGGCCATACGGTTGGTTATCGTAGCGAGTATGTCGGCCTGCGTGGCGCTGTCCTTCCCTGCCAGCACGGTGCACTGCAGCAATTCCCTCTTCCAAGTAGGGATATAACTAAGGCAACGCCCGCTGGTATACGATACTAGGGAATCATTGATGCTGGTGGTGACAGGCGCGCTCCCTGGCGTTGTTGGGGAAGGGTACCAGGTCCATTTGTATTGCTGGGCAGTTTGCGCATTGCTTGCAAAATAAAGGATATAATTCTGGGCACCGAGGTCCTGGGTATCCGCCAGGGATACCTGTGCATTGATGAAATTATTCAACTGGGCATTCCTGGCCGAGGCATAGAAGCCAGCGAAGACCCCCCATATTTGTTCCCGCTTGTCCGGGTTCATGGAACCATACAGGGAGGCCGTGTACTGCGGTGCGGCCACGTAACAGTGGCCCCTGTCCCCGTCATCGGCCAAGCTCTTGCAAAAAGCATCCCCATAGGCCACCTGCCACATACTTAGCCCTGTCATAAAACTGGTATCGCTCACCTTCTTGTTGATGTCGGCCTGGTAAGTACCGGCTGCTACCGCGGTAACGCTATAAAAGGGGTCGAGCAGGATATTCCCATTGGTTGCATCTATCAAATTGTGGGATATTGCGTCGGCATAACTGTAGCCCATGAAATCGTCCATCCAGCCATAAGCGGGCACGAGGTTTTTTTCCGCATAGGCCAATTTCGGGTATTCGGGGTGGAAGGGCAACAATTGGGTTGCCCAGTTGCGGGCAAATACTTGGGTGTATGCTTGCCTGGAAAGGCTTTGGAGGGGCATCACCGTACTGTCGATGTCACCGAGCGGGGTGTAATAGAGGGTATCCTGGTTGGCCGCTTTGTTGTATGGGTGCGTGTAAAAAGGTTGTGTTTGTGTGGAAGTCCCCCCAGTGCCAACAAAAATATTGTACTTGTAATACATGGTACCCTTGGAAGCCACGCTGTCCGGCTCCAATGCATACTGCCCCGCAAATGGTGTCATGTCGTGGAGCATCATTTGGCGCAGGTTCTGCAAGGTATGAGCCGTACCCGACGAAGTGCCGCACAGCCTGGCGCAGGACGCGGAATCGGCACTGTAGGTGGAATGGAGCAAGGTATCCGAAGGCAAGTTATTGGGATCCATGCTGGCAATGTACTTTGCCTTGAATGCGGTGAACGTACCCAAGGAATCCATGCAGGTGCCACAAGTGAGGACGGTGGGCGGCGTGGCGAGGCCACAACCGGACTGGGTGACCAATGCACCCGTGACCGAGTCTACCAGGTGCTGCTGCAAATCGGTACACAAGCCTTTTATCATATACAAGGAATCGAGCCTTTGCATGGACGAGAGGCTCATGGTGAGTGTCTTGCGCACAGAATAGGAACCAGGCGGCAATGTTTCCGTGAAGCTGACGCTGCCCGTACCGGAAATAGTGGAAGAAGGCCCGGCAGAGAGGCTATTGGCAAAGATAGGCTGCTGGCAATGGCCGCTTGTGTCTATGCTGATATTGTTGAACTTCCTGACAATGGGCAGGTTGTCGCCCGATTCGTCCGTGATGGATATTTCCAAATTGTACAGGCAATCGTAGCATACGGTGCCGCCGCTGCATTGTGCCAACTGGAGTGCCTGCGGGGCAAGCGCGTACGCAAAAATGCAACTGGTACTCACAGGTATCAGCATGCTGTTGATAGACTCTATGCTGTTGCCCTTTACGCTGTTGGTGGCCTTGTCCAGTAAATTACGGGTTATCTGCGTGCCGGATTGGCCGGGGTAGTGCGTGGCGCTGCTTTTGTCCAGCCCCGCGATGCCCGTATTCGTAGGGTCGCCTGCCAGTGCGGTTGCGATGGTACGCCCGTGCATGTCCACATAGCTGATGCTCATCTGGCCGTTGGCGTCGCTCACCATGTTCTTGAAGTAATGGGTATAGTTGCCTGCCTCTGTGCCGAAAAGGCCGTCCAGTTCCTCTTGCGCCGCACTGCCGTAAAAGTATTTTGCCTCATGGCCGCTGCCCAGTTTCAGGGTGTTGCCCACGCCGCTCTGGTACATCACCCGCCCGGTGGCATCCGGCGTGTAGCGGGTAACGGTATAGGGGTATCCGCTGGCTTTCGGTATCTGTGGGGCAAATGGGTCGCTAGTGGACAGCAGCGGGTTGCTGCTGCTGTAATATTGCGCTGCGCCCGGCGATGTGCTGTCCAACGGGGGCGTCTCATTGTGCTTGGTGCCGGTCGGCAATGTCAAGGGTTCCAAGTCGAACATGGAAGCCGGGTTGGTACCTGCCGTTTGGCCGTTGAACAGGTTGAGCCCCTGCGTATAGGCCAGGGCATGCCCCATTGTAGGGGTTGGCAATACCTGTATGGCCGCCTTGCCATGCGCATCGTAAAATGTTTCCGCCACGATAGTGGTGTTCGTGGTATTGTCTTTCGTGACGGTTTGCCTGCCGCGCAGGAGGCCGTCATAGTACTGCATCACCGTCTTGCGTTTGCCTTCCTCGGCATAGGTAGTCGTGACCTGCCAGTTGAGCTTGTTGTTGTGCCCGGCGAACGCATAGGCACTGGCAACTACCCATGGCCCATAGGTGGCCGTGCCGTTCGGTTTGTAGTTGGTGGCCCTGATCCGGTAATACAATTTCCCGTAACCGTCGTAGAACAACGGGATGGTGTAGCCGGACACGCCCGATGCGAGGTCTACCCTTGTGGCATTGCTGGCGAACAGCTGGGCTGTATTGATGGTGCCCCCGCTGATATAGTCGCTGGCCAGTTCATCTTCCAGCCATGTCCATTCCAACTGGGTGGCATTGTTCCCAGTGCCTGCGTCCCATGCCCAGCTTACGCCCAGCCCATCCGTATCGCTGGCTTCATATTTGGGGTTGGGTGTGCCGAAAGTGGCGGTTTTGTTGCTGCCCAATACGTAATAACGCCGTGCCCGCAGTTCATTTTCGAGCTGGAGTACCTGCCTGGTATCGAAACTGCCGCTTATGACGGGGATACCAGAAACGCTGGTTATGGTGACTTTCACGTACGGTACATTGTCGAAACTGATATAGTTGCGGGCATCGTATTTGACCCCTGCCTGCTTGCTGTAGCTGACCGTCAACGTGCGGGTGATGGGCGTATTCAGGTCGCTTGGTGAATTGCCATAATCCACCTGTATACCTATGGTAGCCGTAAAGTCGGCGGGTATGTACAGCCCCGTTTCCTCCAGCACCTTGAGCATGACGATGTTTTTTATCTTGTGCGACTGCTCATAGGCATTGGCCGTATACGTTTGCTGTATACTGCCGCCATTGACCAATGGGGCCACCCCCGTGAGGTAGCTGCTTACGGGGTTGTCCTGTATGCCGCCATCGCCGATGCCCTGTGCCGAGCTTGCCACCGAAAAAAGGCAGCAGGCCAACAGCAACAACATGCCCTGGCACCTTATATTTGATATTGTCACTTTTTGAATACGCTGTTTCATAAGCAGTCGACTTATGGTTATTGAATTTATTGGTTTGAACCATTGTTTGCCTGTCCCTATAATTTACTCACCACCCGGAACCCTTCGTAGCCTTTGCAAGGCGTGAAATTGCCCGTTGCATCCTTTTGTACCCGTTGCCCTATTGCTGCAGTCACCACGCCTGTTTTATGGCCCACTTTATATGCATAGACTACTTTTTGTTCCTTCAAGGCATAAAAAATAGCAGGGGGTACCGCCTTGAGCTTGCCTTCCCACTCTTGTATACCGCTTAGTTTGCCGTAGGTGGCTGAATCAACCGCTACCCACTTGCGTTTTACCTGCACCAATTCCTGCGGCTCCCGCTTTTTCTGGTCGAACCGCACCGCCATGCTTTCCGTGGGGTAGGCCGTCCCTTTTACGAGGTTGCGGCTCCCTACTACGATTGAGCCTTGCCCACTTTGTTCCGCCGTGTATGTTGCCATGAACTTCTGCACCGACGAATCCTGCCATGTTATGCCCTTCATATACACCTGCTGTTTGGTTGCACCTTTGTTGGGGTACAGCGTCATCTGCCTGGATGCATGGTTTACCAATAGCAGTACCGAGTCATCCGACAGTTGTTCGATGGGGCCCATGCGTAAATATGCCCTGTTGCCGTCGATGGCCATTTCCATGGTTGCATGTGCCGTATCCGACGGGCCGGTGAAATAATTGGTGGAACTGGTTATCCCGACCGTTGCCTGCAAGGGGCTATGCTGGAACTGGTTGCATATTTCCATGAACTGCCTGGCCACGGCAGTGCTGTCCTGGCCAAACAACTGACCCATGCCTGCCATCAACGACACAACCAGCAAAACCAACATATTACCTATACGCATTTACTCTTTTTTTAAATCATTCAAGCACTATAAATTCACTTATAATTGGCGTTAGTCCACCACCTTGTCTATCTGCTTCTGTTTGGCGCTCCTGGTTTCCTTTATCGTCTTGATGCCCTGCTTCGTTTCTGCCTTGGTACGCACCAATGTGCCCTCCTCGTCGTATTCATAGAAAGTGGCATAATTGTTCGCATCCAGTTCGGCTACCAGCCGCAGGTTGATCGGGTCGTACACATAGCTTTTCATGTTCGCATTGTAGGGATGGATGCGGATGTCGTCGAAATAAATGGGACTGCTGCTTTTGTTGATGAATTTCATGCCCATGCTGGTGGCATTTGCCGGGGCGGTAAAATAGCCTTCGTACCGCTGCCAGCCGTCTATCACGCCGCCGGAAGGCTTGATTGTAACAGAATCTATGCTGCTGCCATCGGTAGTATTATAAACAAACCGTACCTGGTTGCTGTCGTAAGATGCTTTGACGCAAGGGCTAGCGGTGCAGCTTTCCCTTACCCATGCGCTGAATACCATTTTTTGGTTTGGTGGGATGGAGAAAGTGGGGTTGAGCATGTTGGAGTCGGCGGGGATGGGGGTGGTGGAGGTGCAGCCATTCGAAATGCTTGTTTTGTATCCCGGTATAGGCACAGAAGGGTAGCAAGCATTAGTAACCTTTACAAAAAAAGTTAAATACTGTTGGATTATTTCGATACCACCTGTATAAGCAACAAATTCAAAATAATCACTGTGCTGATTTTTACAGGTATCAATTATCTGGTAAACCCCTTTTTTTAAATACATAGTAGCGTGTGCAGACCCGTCACTATGAGCTAAGGTAGTTGTGCTGCCATCCCAAATTATAGTAGGATTCGATTTATCAGCCAATGAAGTTAAATTAAAATCAAAGGAGGCTTCATTCATAAAATAATCATAGATACATGAAACTCCTGGTGCCACCGGCATTGACAGACCATTATTAGACTCTATAAGTGCACAATGTGCACCAAGTTGATCTATATAATATGAGGTACTATAATAATAATTACTACTTGAATCATGACTGTTGTTTATGTTTATGCCAAAGTCGATGTTATATAAACCATCATTGTCTATTTTAATATAATGATTTTCAGAAACTTCAAAAGAAGAACTGCCAGTTATAGGATCCTCCGCTTCAGTATTACAGAAAGAACTAAGGTCAGTGTTTTGACCTACTTGTAATTCCATCCCTTTTGAATAATCATCATAAGTCGCAACATTAACAGTATCTGTATAACATGATGGGGTCTTCCAATCAATCTTAACATTATTTCCAGGATTGGTAAGCTTTCTGATAGTATCATTCAGCAATTTGAAATTGTAATCGTTGCATGCAGATGTAATTGGCAGTGTCAGTAAGCGATTGGCATCTACCCTCAACACGGACTTCCCAGAATGTGCGGAAAAACTGCTGTCCTTTAGGCTTACAACCGTCCCCAATGCTGACAAGTCGAATTGCTTGTAATTGCTGCAGTTTTCCGCATCCTCCATATCAAGGTTGCAATTGTAAGCATTGTCTTCAAAACCTTCAAAAGCAGATTCCGAAGAACGACTATTGCTGGTTATTGCAACTGGCAGGCTTTTGTCATATCCATATTGGGCTGCTGTATAAATGCCCAAGGCATTTTTAGTCTCCAGTTCCTGCGATTTTGCGTTGACTTTTGCCAATTGGCTGTTCCATACCCATTTGCTGCTGTTCAAGTCCGGAACCAAATTATTGGCCGAATTAAAATCCCAATACAACTTGAAAGAACTCAAATAACCGTTGGTTGGCAAGTTTGTAGCACTTGAAGGGTTCGATTCCTGCCTGTCGCCATAAAAAATCTTGCTTTGGAAAGGCTTGAAGCTACCAAGCAACCCCTTCCTATACGGGTTGATTACCCTTTCCAAATGGTCGCCATTGCAATCCTGCACATCCATGAAACCACAATCCCCATAAGGCACAGTACTAAGTGATGGCAATATAGTATGGTCCACCTGCCACTTCTCTTTGTATTCCGAGGCACTGGCATTGATCACATTGGAAGATGCTCCTATTGCAAGTTTTTTCACCCCCGCAACCGTAACAAGCGGGCTAGCCATGGAAGTAACGCTGGAAGCCTGCGCATCCAGCATGTTCCGGTGTCCGCTACGTATAATGGTAAAGGTTACGCCTGTATTGGTATATAATTTCCCGGAAGCGTCCATGAACACTAGCTGGGGTGAAGGGTTGGTGAGGGATGAACTGTTCTTTGCAGTATCATAAGCCCATAGCATGCTAACGCCAGTGGTCACCGGGTGGCAATCTGGCGATGCATTGGCTGCACCCTGTACCAATAATTCGTCGCCGCTTTCGAATATGGACTGGTTAAACCCTGTATTTACAATCTTCCCGTCACTGAAATTGATGCCGGAATAAACAGCCCCGATATTCTTGTAGGCCAGGCCCATGCCGCTATATGCCCAATAAGCAGGGTAAGAAGTGGTGTATATTGGCTGGTTGAACTCGTTGTTTGTCTGGTTCACCACCACGTTGCCAGTTTCGGCATCATAAACCAAGTTGTTGGTGGATACATGGCTGCCCTTGTCTATGACCACCACGCTGTCCAGTATGCTGTGGTAGCTGACTACTTTCGTTGTCGTTACCGCACGGTAGGTATTTTCGCTGTTGCCGGATACAGGCCATATAGTCGGTATCCAAAAGGGGAATATGATCGGGAACAGGTCGGCCTGCGCCTGCACTTCCAGGCTATTGCTTTGCACGGAGAACTCCCTTGCATCCGTCATCAATTCCACGTCTATGCCCATGTTGCCCGCGCTTATTTCCCCGCCTTTCGCGTTGCTGATGAAATCATAGGTTTGCCCCAGGCCTTTGTTGCCCGTATTGCTATAAAAATTCTCGGTGTAACTTATACGTGTGGCGGTGTCGTTTTCCGGGTAGGAGGACTGGGACTTCATCTTGCCGTGCATGTCGTTTGTTGCGACAAGGAAACCTTGCGACAAAGCCCTATAGTCATATTGGTACTTGTAAAAGAACGCCGATGAGGACGAGGCGTGCGACTGCCTGTCGCTGGCAGGGTCCAAGGCCGTATTGCTGTAGTATACGGGGTAATCCTTGGCGGTATAATATTCCGTTACCTGCTTGCCTATGCCCGACCTTGTTTTTTTAATGGTGGGATCATAAGTGATGCTTTGCAGGGAACGCACGGTGACCTTGCTGTACCCAACGGACGGTGCAGGGAAAAACGCGTCCAGCACCGGCATCTCCACCGAGCCGTAGGAAGCAGGCCCCAAAGGCACCCTATCGGATACCTGCAGCATTGCCTGGAACGGGTTTTCCTCGCCACCGATAGACGGCTCATAAGAAGCCACGCCACTGCTGATCACCCTTTCTGCCCCGTTGAATACCTCGGTTGTGGTATAGTCATAGACTTGCCCATAGGTGGAATTGTATTGCCCCGTCATCTTGTCCCAATTATCCTTGAGCATAACGGACTTCACGCGGTGGCCGCCACCGTATTTGAACCCGTCGGGGTTGTTGAACCTCGCAAAGCACCTGTCCGTATTCACCGTCATGGCCTTGCTTTGGCTCTTGAAATGGTTGATGGGGTCGCCAAAAGCGCCCTTCAAACCATCCAGGAACCCCTTTAGCATATCGGCGACTTGCAACAGCCCCGAGCTTTCGGATACGTCGTAACCGCCAAATGCCTGGCCTGGCAGTTGTTGCCGCAGGTATTCCAATGCAGTCAGGACAAAGGGGCTGTGCCCATCCACCTCGTCCACATGTACCCATATCGTATAAGGATCGCTTGTTACGCCGTAGCCGTTTATGGTAGCGTATGATGCGATGTATTCGACCCCTTTGGCTTTGGGCATGTATACGGGCAGCTTGACCGCAACCTGGCTGATGCCTTGCAGGTACTGCTGGTAAGCATCCGACACCGAGTTGCACCGTTTGGGGACCTTCACGAAAACATAATCATTGTCGGCACCATTCGGGTTGTACAATTGGTTGGAAGGCGTGGATGTGGGGCTTACCCCGAAGCCTGTCACGTGCAGCATCCCTGCTGCCCTCAGGTTTTGTACATAGGCATAGTCGTCACTTTCATAGTTGACTTCTATTTGCCCCCCGGAAGGGAGGAGAATACGTTTGAGTGACCATGCCCCGGCATTGGTGTCAGCCGCCGCTTTGTCTTGTATGCTGTAGGGGTAAAGGCTGTTTTTCATGCCTGCCGGGTTAAGGGTGCTTGGCTTGTAAGTGCCCCAGCGGTCGGCCGCGCTTTCCATGTAATCAGGGTTGCCCTTCTTGTCCTTGTCAGTATACGAGAACACATACTTGTTCTTGTTGCTGCGCGTATGCCCGTTGAAACTAAAGTAGATACTGTCGAGGGTAAGTTTGCCTTCCCCTGTGGTAGGGTTGTCCGGTGTGCCCTTGCACAGGCCGTAACTATATTGGAATACCACCGATTTTACAGGTTTGGCACCAGCAGTACCGTTTGCTTTCAGGTCTGCCTTGTTGTACAAGTCTATCCTGTCCAATTTCTTGAGGGAGTTGTCCGATGTATAGACACCCCCATTATGATCCACCGGCCCCTTGCCGTCATCACGGTTGCTCAACCTGAAAACGGCTATCATGGTCTTGGATTCTATGGAATGGACATACCAGGATTCCCGTACACCGTAGGATACGATGCCCTTGTCGTCTTTTGTCTCGGAACGGTTGCCCGGGTTGAAATTTGCACTGTCATGCTGGGTAAGCGGTGTGCGCCACTTGTGCTGCGACCAACTGCCATCGCTGTTTTTTATGCGGGTATAGTTGAACTTGACCGCAGAACCCAGGTCATCGTCCGTGATGCCATCCCCTGTGACATCCACATAATCCGGGGACAGTAGGCCGGACAATAGAAAGGAATGCGCATAAGCTGGCGTCTGGGTGGATTCCACGTAGCCATCCTTTTTGCTGCCGTCAGCCAGCAAAGGGGAGGCGCCGGCCTTCATCCAGTTTGAATCGTTTACGGCCACCTTGTCCTTGTCACCATCCGTTGCCTGCATCCCGTCAACGGAGAAAGTAAAATCCTCCTGGCTTATATTGTACACGGGGATTCCATAGACATAGCGTTTGCCATTGGCTTCCGTCACATTTATTTGGGAAATATGGTGGTCCTTCCTGTATTCGCTCATCCTGCTGAAAGAGTCGCACGCCAATATGTTGCCCGTACCTAACAGGGTGGTGCTGCTGTAGCTTTTTATTTTTTTGTCCAAGCCTGCGGCATCGGCCTGTTTCGCCGTCAAAAAGTTGATGACCTGGGTACGCTTCTTCCTTTCGGTAATCGTATCCCTAGTCGGGTATGCCACGCCTTTCGCATAGCCAAGCGTACTGAACATGTCCAGCACGGGTTCGATGGATGGGTTGGCACCGTCGCCGCTTAGGCGGAACCTGACCAAATCGGTACCGCCGATGGCATCGAACTGGTCCTTGGTCAACACGCTGCTTTCGCCTGGGTTGCGGAAATATACATTCTCATAAGTATCGTGCGCCGTCTTGAAATTCGTGGATGTACGGAGCTTGTTGCCGTTGACCCATCCGCCAACAGTGGAGGGCGTGCTTATCGTGTTGAAATTGCCCCCAAAATGGCCGGGTATATCGGCATCGAAGCCAAGTGAAAAACTTTTGTCCCTTGAAATGGTCATGTTGTCCCTTACAAAGCCAAGGTCGTTGCGGTAGGCCCTGATGCTGCCGCCCGTGCCCTCGCCCTGGATGGAGAAAACGTCATAGGTGTATTGCGGGGCGGAAATGATCGGCGTACCGGGCATCACTTCCTTGTCGTTGAACCGGGTGAAGTCCATCACGGCATTGGCATTGTTGATGGCATCCTGGTAATACAGGTAGCCGACCATGGGCTTTGTCTGGGTAACATCACCGTCAGCAACTTCCGAGGATTGGCAGTAAACCTCTGTTTCCACATCTGCCGCCACCCCGAATATAGCCCCGCCATATTGCACGTGGCCAGAAAAAGCCGAATTGGTCAGGGGCATGCGGATACTTGGGATGTAACTCGGCTTCGCGAAACTGATGGAATTTGAAAAGATGCTTTCGGACACCTTCCCCTTTGAATCCTCCCCGCATTTGGCTTTCTCTGCCGCACTAAAGGAAACCTGCTCGCTGATTTTCAGTGCCTTGATGCCGCTCCTTGAATTGTAGGAAGTGGAAAGGCCGACACCGAAGGATGTAGTGGAATGTTTTTCGTTGGCGTTTGCCGTCAATGATACGTTGGGGGATATGGTGAGGCCGTTCCTCGAGTTGAGGTCGAGCCCAATGCCCGCTGAAATACTACCCGGGCTTTTCTCCGAAGCCGAAGAGCCCGCCATCTTGAAACTGGTCGTGCCTTTCACGTTCAAGTCCAATGCGGGGCCCAGGTAATTGTTGAAAGAAACCCCGAGGTCCAAGCCTACGGAACCAGTGAATGCCTTGAATGCCTTTATCCCGACCAGTTCCAGGTCACCGCCTACGCTGAAACCCCAGGTCTTGTTCTTTTTCATTTTTTGCGCCTGTACCAAAAGGTCGGTGCCATCAAAATCGTCCGGTATGCCGCGCATGTTCCTGTTGATATTGCCCGGGTTGATGTTCCAGCCCAGCCCGACCCAACTGGCTTCCTGGTCTGCATTGACCCCGCCAGTGTAAAACATGTTGATGGGGTAGCCCCCCACGTCCATCAAGGGGATATTGTAGCTGAAATCACCGGAGAACAGGTTCACCATATTGTCAGCCCCGATCGATTTGAACGAGGACATCTCGGGCTGGTTGGGGCCGCCGATCAATACCCTGCTAGGGCTTGTGGCATGGCGGGCACTTATAGGTTGGGCAACGGTTGCGACTGGCTTTGCTTTTACGGAAGGGGCAAATGGTTTTGCTGCTTTTTCTGCTAAGGTAGCTTCCTTGGCCACCTCCCGGTTTGCCACTTTCTTGTAGGGTGCCGCATAATGCCCTGCGGATGCCCATGCCCTGCTCGGACGTGCATAAGAAGGCACTGCCATCGACAGGCAAAATATGGCATACATCAAAAAAGCAATTACCCTTTGGTACTTATCAGCTAATAATTGGATCATAAGGTTCCTATTGTCAATTAAGTAAATTATTTGATCGTGAAAGTGGCAGTATGTTTCCCGTTTTGCCTATCCACCAGCCAGACTTGGTATTGCCCCCCTGTTTGGAATTGGCTGCCCAGCTTGTATAACAGGTAATTGTCGCCGTAAATGATTTTCTGGGTAACCTGTTTTATCTCTTTCCCTGCTTTATCCACTATATGGATAGTGGCCCCGTATTCCTGGTCGAAGGAATAGTATTTGATGCCCAAGTTGCCATCTTCCACTATGTTCATGCCCGTGCTTTCATTGCCCTTTTTCAGGAGTATATAATTCCCCGAAAAGATTTTTTGGGGCTTTGGATTATTGTTGCCTATCACAAATTGCCACACTTCGCTTTTGGCTACTGGCTGCCCATTGTTTTCGGCAGTCACCTGCCAGGCATATTGCTTGGTACTGTCCAACGCCTTGGCTGATGCGGGGTAAGCCAGCGACAAAGCCTTGTTGTTGCCAGAACTGTAAACGGGTATGTTTTGCTGTATGGCATCCAGTGTCGCCTGGTTGGGCAGCATTTCCACCAATACAAAATCATAGCTTAGGTTATTGAACAGGTTCAAAGGGGCAGGGGGCAGCCATGCAAATTGTGGGTACGCCGTGCTTACCGTGTCTTTGTCCAAGGGCAGGTTGAGCAAGGGTGGGTTCAACGGTGCCACTTCCACGGGGAGGCACTCCTCGCCCAATTCCGTGAATAGGTCCCCATCCAACTTTATCACCGTGTAGCAAGCCTGGAAATTGCCCACTGGCAAGAACCCGTTGGGGTTCCTGTCCACATTGAACATGGATGACAAATAACTATACTGCACCGGGGCAACATCGTTGATGCCTACCTGTTTGGCACCCTTGGGCAGGTTGATGCCCCTTGACGTGGCCGTCATGACGGGCATGTTGTCCTTTGATGACAATAAGGTCAGCTTTACCGCCACCCTTAACGGCGTGGCACTACTGGATACGAGCAGGAAGTTCCATAGCTGGCTTTTCTGCATCACGCCCGTCGGCGGCACTTGCAAGGCAATGGTCACTTGCGCCATTGCGCTGGCCTGCATCAATAGGGCGAGGGCGATGAGGGTAACAAGGCGTTTCCGTTGTTTCATCCTATAAATGTTTTAAAATGTTTTGAAATAAGACAGCCTGCCGATATTGTTGCTTACCAATTGCCTGTTGCTGCCCGGGATGAACCCTTTGTCGGCCATCAATTGGAACTCGCCCAATTTGCTGATGGTCACAGTCGCATTGGCCGAATAGCCAAACAATACCGTATAGGGCTTCGGCTGCCCGTTGTACTTTACCCCGGCACCCACCGAAAGCCACTGTTTCGCACGGTACTGGCAATTATTTTCCACTGTATACAACGTATAATCCGTGTTGGCACTAACAGTCATATTTGCTTGGTAAGACCATTTCCGGGAGGTGATGTTCTGGCTGAACAACAGGTTCTTCGTGTTGAAATAGACGAAACCGGAATCGGGGGATTTGTTGTAGAAGCGGCTGTATACCAACGTGCTGTTCATGCCCAGCCCTTTGTATTGGTAAAAGTGCGTTGCATTGGCGCATAGGGTATAGAACGTATTCTCGGAATACTGCCCACCCGATAATTTAACCAATTGGGAGCTTGGGGAATACGAAACTGATACCGTTGGCCATTTCCTTACCCTGAGCGTTGCCTGTATGCTCTTGAAAACAGTACTGCTTTTGAAGTTGCTGCCTATGTAAGGGTTCACGAAATCGTTCGTGTGCACGGATGCCACCACTGTCAATTTCCGCTTCCAGAACGGCTGTTCGGCTTTGAGACCCCAGTTTGTCTGTGACGAACCGGTGGTGAATACGCTGAACGATTGGAAATTGCTGCCATAATGCTTGTACGACGCGCCCAATTTGGTAGCTGTCCTTGGCAAAAAGGACGATGCTTGGATGGACCATGCCTCGTTGC
Organism: Parasediminibacterium schistidii; assembly: GCF_046546515.1. Classification (NCBI taxonomy): domain Bacteria; kingdom Pseudomonadati; phylum Bacteroidota; class Chitinophagia; order Chitinophagales; family Chitinophagaceae; genus Parasediminibacterium; species Parasediminibacterium schistidii. The sequence continues at coordinate 93,795 of NZ_JBKHKJ010000018.1, forward strand.
TGCGGTCGCTGTAGCGGAAACTGCCCGATAGCAAACTTGCCTTTGCATTTTCCTGGTAATAATAGGGGAAGGACGATTTGGCAAATTCGCCGATGATGGAGCTTCCCTTGTTCGGCTTCCATTGCCCTTCCACCGAATAGCCCATCAGTTTCCCGTTCGGGATCGTAGTGCCTTGCACGGTCGTGGAGGAATTGTACAGCTGCCTGTTGCCAAAATAATAGCTCAGGAACAGGTGGCTGCCCTCTTTCATCCCCTCCCCAACACGCAGGATGGTGGCATATTGCTTCGGCCCGCCGTTGCCAACAACTAGGTCACGGAAACGGTAGTCAACGGAGCCTGTTGCAACGGCAACATAATAGGACGGGTTGTATTCCACTTGCACCCCGTTCACGCTGATGCTCTTTGCTGTCAATTCGGAATAATCCAGCATGTTCCGCCCTATGCCAAAGGATCGTATGGCAAACAATTGCCTGTACCCTTTTGGTAGGCTGCTGTCTGACATGTGCAGTTCCTTCATTTTTGCCTGCAATTGTTTCGCGTTGGTTATGTTGTCGATGGCATACCCTTGTTGCAAAGAGTCTGACAATTGTATTTGTTTTGCCGTTTTATATTGTTGTTTCAGGCTGGCTATTTGCCCTTGCAATGAGTCGGCCCATTGTTTTTTGCGGGCATACTCTTCCGTGAATGTTTCTATTTTCGGATCCGAAGTATCCTTTTTGCCCTTTTTGCCAATACTGTCAATCCCTGCTTGGCTAATATCCTTGTAGTTTTTCCCCTTCAACTGTTGGTACAGTTTTGTGAGTTTGCCCACCTTTGCCCCCAAGGAATCTACGCGGCCTTTCTTTTGTTTGTACCTGTCGGCTATATTTCCATTTTTTGCATTATCGGTAGTATCCTTGTTTGCCAAATGGGGCATCAAACTGTCTTTTGCCAAGTTGGCAAGGGTTGCAATTGTAGGGAACCCTGTATTTGGCAACTTGTTTGACCCAAGGGTATCGGCCTTGCCAAGCAATTTACCCCTTGCCACTTTCAGCAATGCCGCTTCCCTTGCCTCCACCAACTTCTGCAAGGTGGCGGGGTTTTTCAGCCATGCTTGCAAACTACTTAACTCAAGGGATTTGTTTTGGAGGAGCGTATGCAAGAACCCGGTATCCGCCGCCAACGGGTTTTTGGGGATGGCTGCCTTCATCTGCCCCTTCAGTTGCTGGTTGAACTGCTGTTGGTTGAACTGGAAATTGAGTGCCGAAAAATTCTTGAAGAACCCCGAATTGCTGAAGCGGTTGGTGACATAAAAACGGATTGGGTACTTGTCTTTCACCGTTATGTCCATATAAGCCTGCACGGTATGTTGGTAGATATCTTTCTCCGCATAGGGTGTGTCGATGCTGGATCGGTAGTCCAAGCTGTACAGGACATTGCCATGTATACGCAGCAATGGAATGCCTTTGTTCTTGGCTTTTGCCCTAGCGGGTGCATCCACTGGGGAATGGCCTATGGGCGTAGCCAGCTCCAATACCCTGTATTCCTTCCACCCCAGTTTCACGTAGATATTGTCCAACCCGCTCTTCTTGTCCACCACATGCTTCACGATGGAGTACCGGGCAGCAAAGTAGGCAACGGCGTTTGAGATGCCACTGTCATTTTGTACAATATCGTAAGTGCTGTCTTTCAATTGCGTTTTGCTTGTTGTTTGTCCATAGGTTTTGTTACCGATGATGCACACCAGGATGTAAAGGGCAACCCATGCCCATGTTTTACATTTTGCCAAAAAAGGGCGCATCATCAGAGGGTTTAATTTATTTCTTTAGCAGCTTTAATTCCGTTTCAAGCTTCTCCATTCTCTTGTTTTGTTCCTGAATGGCTTGGGATTGAGCATCCATTGTCTCTTTTTGCTTTGCCATTGTTTTGTTTTGTTCTATCATGTACAAAGTGAGTTCCTCTATTTTTTTGAGCAATACAGCTTGGTTTTGCCCTAAGTTGATCCCTTCTTTTGCTACTTTTCGGGCATCGGGGACATCGGGCAGGTGTTTGTTTAGTGAAATATAGCTTTCCAACTCACTCAGTGTTTTCATTTTGAATCGATGGTTGAAAACATAGTCGGGCCATGCGTCAACATCCACTTGTATTTTCCTTGTATGGATACCGGTTTCCACAAAAAGCTTATATGCCGTGTCATTTGTATTGGTCGTGCCTATGCCTACATTACCATCATTGGCAATTGTAAGCACATCCTTGAAATTTGATAGGTTGGTGGCCGGCAATGGCGATACATTGCCATATTTACGCTGCATAAAATGTAAACCTGCCTGTCCCGCATCCCCCCTTATTATTAGCCCCGAAGCATTGGAATCGCCAGCCCAAAAAGGGGTGAATTCATTGGTAGAAGTCGCTTCATCCGATTTTGTAAGCAATGCGTTGAATGAAATATAAGGACAGTTCCCATAGTCCATATTGCCTAAGGTCAAATAACTCCCTGCCTTTAGGTGGTTCCCCTGGCCATTGTCCAAACCTAGTGAACCATCGGAGACATGCAACCTATCAGCAGAAGTTTTTGTACCGATATTAACATTCCCCAAAAAATAATTGTTATCCTGGCTGTTGGAGAATATGTTGCCAGTCAAAGATGCGCCGTAATTGCTCACATAATCGTCCAAGGCAGTTTTTGTGATATAAGCAACACTACCAATGGGAGGGTGTGAGGCACCGGTAGTTGTATCGTCATAAACGACAGGTTGCACGGCAGGTAAATTTGCCCTATAGTGGTATGTTATCCCATTGCCACTGTTCCCCCCTTTTAGCCAAATGACTATTATATTCAGCCCATTGTCCAATGTAGCGTCTTGCCATCCGGCAACAAAAGAGTTATTGCTTCCTTTGATATCGGCATCTATAAAATTCGACCCATTTCCCCAATTTGTGGTATGGTACCTAAATTTTGCAATGATGCTCCCTAGCCAATTTGTATTCTCATGCACGTTACTGCGCCCCAGTTCCAATTCTGTAGCAATATTATTCTTAAAGCCGGGATCTGGGAACGCAACTGGGTAATAGGTATTGTCTGAACCATGCACAGTAAAACTGCCTACACCACCAGATACAACTTTACCGCTGCTATCGACGCCTAAATTTGCAACAGACGGGGAAGATGAGTTTTGTAGTTGGGTAAACTTCAAACCTGAGATACCACTGCTGCCCGAATTTATGGTAACCGTAGGGTTACTGCCACTGCTTGTGACTGTTCCCCCACCATTAAGGGGCAAATAAGCACCAGTTGTGGTAGGCAAGGAAACAACAACATTGTCAATGCCCAACGCATGGGCATTTGCACCGCCACCAGTCAAGTTCCATGCAAGTGTATAAGTTGTATTGTTGGCAATGTTTAAACCAGTAATAGTACCCGTATTGGTGCTAACCAATGTACCTGGCAACGAACCTGAACCAGAGGAAGCGTCCGCTATATAGGTATAACTCAGTGATGAAGGCACAATGCCGCTTGAACCTGTTACAAAAAAAGTTTCATGTGTCGTACCAGTCCTATATTTCATATAGTTTACCGATACATTTAGCGAGGTGACAGTATTGCCTGTAGTATTTGTGAACGTAAATAAGATTTGCGGCGTTGGGTTCGCGCTGCTACCAAATGTCCCTGTTGTCAGAAACCCAATACCCCCGTCTGCCCCTGTGGCATAATAATATACATTTGATTGGCCAGTACTGCTGAAAGAAGAGGATGTTACTAAATTATCGGCCGCACTTGACAAAGACCCATTTTTTGAATACAGTTGCCAACCCGTTGGCAAGCTAGTAGTGTTTGTATTAAAGTTCTGGCTGTACGGGAACGCACTTATATATACCTGCCCCCATACTTTCACTTGGCACAAACAGAAAACTAATGCCAACAACAAAACAAAAGGCTTCATTACCTTCATCGCTATCCCAAGGGCAAATTGCCCACCCAACAGTCCAATTTTACGCATAGAATTATAGTTTTATATTCTTAAGTTTCATTTTTTGTTAATAGCTGGACTGATCCTGAATTTCTCGGTTGCCCTTGGGTATCTGGCTATAGCTAAAAAAACCACAGCAGTCTCATACTGTTTACCCGTTTGCCCATCCTGTACTTATTTTCCAACCCCGCCAACCCGCTTGGTTGGCAACCATTGAAATCGTGCTTGTATTTCTTCTTAGCAGTGCCGAAAAGTATCTTTCGAAATTTACCCTCCTGATTTTCCTAGTGGCGTCAACTACCCATCCACGAAGTATAGGATTGGCATGTCTAATGCAATTAACTGGCAAAATTTTAATCAGTGAAGCAATTCTAACGGTTATTAATGGGCAGTATCAATAAATCATATAATACATTATCCAACCATAACAAAGCAGTTTAAATTTCCAGTTTTATATTATTGTCTTGTCGGTTTATTTCTGGATAAGACCACCAATTTGTAATCACTAATCACTGGTACCTTATTTAATTTAACCGATGCAAACATAGGGACAATTGTTAAAGAAGTCCTAATGTATCGGTAAATAATTACACGGTATTTTTTTGCAGTTTTCACGCAACTAATTTTGCAGTTTTTACGCAACCCACAACCTGATGTTAAGGTTTGGGTTACCTTGAAACACAACCAATCCAATAAAAAAATATTTTTACTACTACAAATTGTCATAATGGCTTCCTCAAAAAGGAGCATCCGATGCCACCAAACGGCAAATTGCCCTCCCTTATTTTTAGCTGGCTTTGTTTGTTATCCTTATTACATGGAACATGGTCGTATTCCTAACAGTTTGAAAAGGTACCGGCGGATGGCGGGCATTTCCCAGACGGAGGTCGCGGGGATGCTCGGTCTGAAAAAGACAAGCTGCGTCTCGCGGTGGGAAAGGGGCGCCGCATTTCCCAGCACGGTGCACCTGCTCCAGCTTAGCTTGCTTTACAAGACACTGCCTAGCAATCTTTACGCCGACTTGTGGGACATCCTGAAAGGCGAAATCAGGCAGATGGAGCAGGAACTGTTGGCTCGGAAAGAGTCGCTTATCAGCAACGAGAGATTTTTCCTATGACCTGAAAATAAAAATCCTATCGAAATCGAACGATATCGATTGAAACGATTGATAAAGAGAGCGATCGACATGAACGGCTCTTTCAAATTAATAGCCAATACGCACATTGATGTCACCATACGACCCATACGAAATAAAGCTGGCGAACGAGATAGCGGCGACGCTCAATGACAGGGACGCATTGCCGCTATACTTGCAGTTTGCTCGGAAATACAAGGAGGAGTTCCTCCGAAAGGTGCTTGCACGGGTGATGGGCATACAGGAATCCAAGATACGCAGGTCGCGGGGGGCCTTGTTCACGTTCCTCATAACGCAGCAGGGAAAAGATGGCGGTCCTGGGGATTAGCGCGAACTCCAGGGTAGTCGGCATAGCCGTGATCAGGGAGGGCAGCCTCCTCGATTGCAATGTCCACTACTACAAGGAGCAATGGTCCGAGACGAAGGCAGCCCGGATACTGGGATGCCTGAAGCGGTACCACCGGCTCCACCCCATTACCAAGGCCGCCATAGCGATACCCCATGAACATCACCAGAACAAGGAAACGAAAGCACTCATTGCGCTCATACAGGGGCATTGCCTGCAGAAGGGCATACCCCTTTCGGCCTGCCAGCCGGAAGCATTCGATTACTTACACCAAAAGGCAAAAGCGAAGAAGAAGGCGATGATGCTGCGCCTGACGGAGCATTACCCCGAACTCATACCATTGCACTGGAAGGAGTTGCGGAACAAGCGCAGGTATTATTTCAAGCTGTTCGAGGCCGTGGCTGTCGCTAGGCTGTTAAGCCAGCAAGGAAACGGCAATCATGCGATTGAATAGTCAAATCTTCTTACGAGGCCGCCTGGCGAAAGCTGGGCGGCTTTCTGTTTTCCCAATGTCTTTCCCATTATCCCCGATGCGGGTCACGGTACGGTCGCTCATTGTACCACCTAAACCAGCGGCATCAAATTGGGGTTTCCCTTTCTCTTGGCAATGGGAGTACAGGCAATCCTGAATGATAGGTCATCCTTCGAAAAGGGGATGGCTTTGAACTTGTCGCTTTTGCCAAACCTATGAATAAGGATAATGGAAACAGTCGCAACGATGGCTGCCCCGTCTTGGAACTGGATGGCGCAATATTCCCTTTGAGGGATGCCGTATTGGGCTATCCCGTAAAGCAGCGTATCGAATCCCATCTCCGTTTCAAAAAATTCAGGCATAATGCCGCGAATGTACCGATCCCCCTTGAAGCGGCAAAAAAGCCCCTTGCGGGAGCTTGGATTTCAGAACAGCGTTAGCTGCGTCGATGTGCCGTCAGGGGCGCGATAGGTCGGGCTTTTTGCATTGGGGCCTGCCTCTTCAGGCGGGTCATTATCCTTCCTTGCGAAAGAATTGAGGTGCATGTGCCATAGCACGGACTTTTCCTTCTCTACGATCTTGAATATGCCGAATGGCAGGAAAGATATGCGGTACGAGACCACGAAATCTTGCGGCATCAGGGCATCCGCGCACATCACCTCGCTTCCCCACATGCCGTTGAGGAACAGGTTGAGGGCTGCCATCTTCACGCATACCCTGTCAATGTCGATTCCATAGTAACTGTTATTGCCTCCATTAACTTTTCGGGCTGCAACCAGCATCCGACCGGAGCCGCAGGCTGGGTCGAGCATCCGCAGCGGCTCCTCCCTTTCGGCTGCTTCGCTGCCAGCACCCTTTGCGGCGACGGCCGATGCCATGAACTCGCAGATTGGGTACGGGGTGAAAAACTGCCCGTTCCTGCCATTGGACACGTTCTGCTCGAAGAAATCCCCCAGCACGTCATTGCCCTTGCCCGAGCCCATGCGCTCCTCCATTTCCATGACAAGCTGCGCGAATGCCTTGGGAAACTCGTGCCGCAATTCGGAATCCTTGTAATAAGCGATAGCCTCGAGGTACTCCTCCTCGTAGTGGGACTTTCCTGTAGCTGGGTTCTGGGTGCATGCCGCAATCGCCATCGTCAGGAAATCATCGAATGCCTTTGCCAATGAAAATCGGTAGCCGATTAAATGCATTGTCTCTGCAAAAGTCGCTTGGGGGGAATCAGTTCCTTTCTTTCTCTTTGCCATGGTTTTTCCGCCAGTATACCAAGGGGTTCCTAGCGGGGCAATTCGGGGTCGCTTGCCAGCAGGTTGCTTATCCCTTGCAAGGCATACTCGATTTTGGCAGCGAAAACGATGCCCTGCCTTTGGGTGCTTGAGGCAACAAAAACGCCGCAGATGCGCCATTTTTTCGACCTGGCATCCTCGATGAAGACGGGCGATCCGGACCATCCCCGGAAATCGATCCCACTGGCACCTCCTTTTGGCATGATGCAGTAATTTAAGGAATCTATCGCGGGGGAAGCGGAATCTTGCGCCGTGCCGATCAGGTAGGAATCCTTGGGGAAGCTCATAAGGGATGCTTCGGCAGGGCTGGTAAGCTGCCCCTCCCGCATGACAGCGCTTCCCGAATAGCCGCAGGCTATCAGCCGCCCCACCTTCCTGAATGGCGGCATGAGGAAACGCTCTGCCGAACTGATAGCAGTGTCATTGGGTACTTCCATTGCCATCACGTCAGGCTCCAGGTACGGCTCCATGAGGGTTGCCGTGTCCCTGATGCGGCTTATGTCGATAGCCAGCGTGTCCATGCCTCCCATTCGGCGCACCATGAGCTTGTCTGGGTAATATTCGGATTTCTTTCCGCCGCCGCACCCGCACAAAACGTGCTTCGCGGTAATCAGGAAAAGGCGGCCGCCCTTGCGCACGAAGAAGCATGTGCCCGCAGCAGAGCCTGTCACGATGCCATTTGTACCCTTCCCGTACAGCAGGTAGCTGTACTGCCGGAATGATCCGGCATCTTCCTGCGAAAAGGACGCCCTGCAAATCAGCAGGCCAGCAACGATAAAGGCAATTTTGAGATTCATTTGCAAATGATAGGATTATGGTGGTGATTGAAAAAACCGCAGTTTCCCAGCATGAAGGAATGGAGGCGGCAAGGAAGGTGCAATAATTATCGCTGCGGCTTTTTTGGATTTGCAGTCCTCTTGGCTTCGGGCATGGCTGCAAAGTCAAGATGCCTGAATACCTCTTCGCCTTTTATGAAATACCTGACCTTGCCAGCCGCCTGCACTATGCTTTTCTTCAAGGTGACGGATACGCCTAGCCCGTATCCGTGCTTGGAGTTCTCTAGGGTGGATTTCCGCAGCTCGCGTATATCCCTGCTGGCGCTGGCATTCCAATGCGTCTTGAATTGGATCATGGCAATGTTGCAGGCACTGTCCCCCCTGTGATGCAATATGATCTGCGTGAACGCATCAATCCCATCGGCGGCCTTGGGATCGGCGCCATTCAGGTCGCAATCGAAATCGATGAATATCCCCTCTTCCTTGAATGAGGACGCCTCCACCAGCGGATGGAAATGAAGCCCGAACCAGAAGGCTATCGGCCTTTCGTGGGCAGCCTTCGCTATCAGGGGCATGTGCCTGTCATAGGTTTCGTCCAAGGCGGCCCTGATCATCCTGTCCAACTCCCTTACCTGCCCTTGGGTCAGTTCCATCGGCTGTTATTTTTTTCAAATGTACAGCTTGGGAAGCACAATGACGGCGGCTGATTGCCGCTTAGAGGGTGCCTGCGTTAAAGCAGCCCAAGCCTTCAATGCTTTGAATATCCCAAAGCCATGCCCATTCCTTAATTTATAAATCAGGTTAAATAAGGCTAAATTTGTTAGCAATCCGGCTCGTTTTTTCCGTACCTTTAGGAAAAATTAGGCAATGAAGAATGTAGGCATTTGGATACGGGTATCCACGGACATGCAGGTGCAGGACGAGAGCCCCGAGCACCACGAGCGCAGGGCAAGGATGTACGCGGAAGCGAAGGGCTGGAACGTGGTCACGGTGTACAGGCTGGACGCGCTTTCCGGCAAGTCTGTCATGGAGTACCCCGAAACCAAGCGGATGCTTCGGGACATCGCCGACCAAGCCATATCGGGCATCATCTTTTCCAAGCTGGCGAGGCTTGCCCGAAACACGAAGGAACTGCTCGAGATATCGGAGATTTTCCGGCAGAGGAATGCCGACCTGATTTCGCTTGCGGAAGCCATAGATACCTCAAGCCCGGCGGGCAGGCTGTTCTTCACCATCATCGCCGCAATGGCGCAATGGGAGCGGGAGGAAATCGCAGAGCGCGTGGCGGCATCTGTCCCCATCCGCGCGAAGATGGGAAAGCCTCTGGGCGGCGCGGCATCATTCGGCTACAGGTGGGACGGCAAGGAACTGGTCGTTGACGAGAAGGAAGCCCCGGTACGCAAGCTGCTCTACGAGATATTCCTGAAGACAAAGCGCAAGAAGGCCACCGCATCCGAGCTCAACAAGCTGGGATACCGCACGAGGAACGGATCAATGTTCTCCGATACCACGGTGGGAAGGCTTTTGCGCGACACTTCGGCCAAGGGGGTGCGAATTGCCAATTACACCAAGTCCACGGGCGAGGGAAAGAAATGGGTGGTAAAGCCCAAGTCGGACTGGGTGGAAGTGCCATGCCCGCCAGTCGTCAGGGCCGAGGTATGGGACGAGTGCAATTCAATTTTGGACCAGCAGGAAAGGAAAAGGACAAATGTTGGGCCCCGGGTCAATTACCTGCTTTCCGGGTATATCCACTGTTCCTGCGGCAAGAAAATGTACGTGTACACCGAGTCCCCAATGTACAAGTGCAAGGAGTGCAGGCGCAAGATAGCCGTTGCCGACATGGACGAGATATTCCACGAGCAGCTGCGGGTATTCCTGCTGACTGATGCCGATGCGGGAACGGCCAATGGCAAGGCAAGCGCAATGATAGCCGGAAAGGAAGCCCTGCTGAAAACCGCCCAAGCGCAGTATGCCAAGCTTTCCAAGAGCGTGGACCAATGGCTCAGCCTGAGGGTATCGGGGGAATTCTCCAAGGACGATTTTGCGAGGGTGTACCGCCCTGCGGAAGAGCAGCTGCGGCAGATAGAAAGGCAGATACCTGAATTGGAAGCGGAGATAGATTTCCTTAGGGTGCAGCACCTGTCAAATGACACCGTCGTGCAGGAAGCGAGAGACCTTCATGCCCGGTGGCCTGAGCTGCCATTTGACGAAAGGAGGGCTGTGATAGAGATTATTACAGACAAGATAACCGTGGGCGAGGATTCGATAGACATACGGCTTTCCTACGCGCCCGTGCTTGATTTTTCCCAAAATGCCGGAAAAAGGCAACGCGACAGCAGGGGTTCATGCTGGCAATCAACATGAAATTTGCCGGGAAATCAAGGGCTACCTTGGCTCGGGAAATGGTTACCCGCCGTTCTTCCATAGGTTGCCGCATCACTTCCAGCACGCTTCTTTTAAACTCGGGTAATTCATCCAGAAACAAAACACCGTTATGCGCCAGCGATATTTCGCCTGGCTGCGGTATGCCGCCGCCACCCACAAGGGCAGCATCGGAAACCGTATGGTGCGGGCTGCGGAAGGGGCGTTTGCTGATTAGCGAGGCATTCTCGGGCAGTTTACCAGCCACGCTGTGTATTTTAGTAGTTTCTAGTGCTTCCTGCAGGCTAAGCGGTGGTAATATGGTGGGCAACCTTTTGGCAAGCATGGTTTTGCCAGCCCCTGGCGGGCCAATCAATATGGCATTGTGGCCACCTGCTGCGGCAATTTCCAACGCACGCTTAATGTTTTCCTGTCCTTTTACATCGGTGAAGTCTATGTCGAACTGGTATTGGTTGTAGAAAAATTCTTCCCGGGTGTTTACATCGACTGGTTTTATTTTTTCCTCCTCGTTCAAAAAGCGGACTACTTGTTTCAGGTCTTTCACGCCATATACTTGCAGGTTGTTTACCATGCCAGCCTCCCGTGCATTGGCTTCTGGCACTATCAGGCCTTTAAACCCATCTTTTCGGGCTTGTATGGCAATGGGCAATGCGCCTTTTATGGGCTGAATGCTGCCATCAAGGCTTAGCTCGCCCATTATTACAAAGTCTTTCAGCACATCTGGTTCGTCTATTTGGCCGGTTGCTCCCAGCACGCCAATAGCCATGGGCAAATCAAAAGCCGCACCAGTTTTCTTTATGTCGGCCGGTGCCATGTTGATGACCAGCTTGGTGCGGGGCATTTCGTACTTATTGTTCTTGATAGCACTTTCTATCCGTTGGATGCTTTCTTTCACGGCATTGTCTGGCAAGCCCACTATAAAATAGCCTAGGTTGCCGCCGCTTACATCTACCTCAATGGTGATGGCAATGGCTTCCACGCCATATACTGCGCTGCCAAAGGTTTTAACCAGCATAATAAGGATTTAGATTAGGCATAGGAGATAATTAGATAGTCATTACACCGTTTTAAAAAGCGTTAAACTTCGATAAAAAGATGGTTGTATTTTTTTAAATAGGTAAATGTAAAACCAATATGCGTTAGCAGCAAAGCGGCAAAAACAATCATGAAATAAACCATGCCTTTTAGTATGGCAGGCATTTTTTGCAAGGTAGCCGCCTGCATTTTTGCTGCATCCGGGGGCATTGTTTTTTGCATGGTTGCTGCTTGCGTTTGGAATACTTGTATTGCTTGGGTTAGCAAATGGGGCTGTGCCGCAATCTGTATGAAATCTAAAAGCAGCATGAACCCCAACACAACGCTTACATAAGCATTTACCTTAATCCAGTCTTTCAATGAATGGTTGCAGGGCTTTGTTTTGATAATACCTTTTTGCAAAAAAGAAAAACTGGCAAAAATATAAATGACAGCGCAAAGTATCATGCAAATTGGTAGCAGCCCAGCAGGATTGGCAATAGCTACGAAAAAGCCTAAGAAACAACTAATGCCCAGCAAAGCAGCGATGGGCAGTAAAATAAAAGAAATGACTTTGTAAACATTCAATCCGAGCATGGTGTAAAAATGCAGAAAAAATTGCAGTAATCAATTGATAACCTTTATAGGGCTCAAAACCCTATAAAGGTTTGGGGCTAACTTTCTATGAATAAGAGAAAAAACTAAGCCCAATCAAATTGCTGAAATCGGCAAGGGATGTTTTCAGCTCTGCAAAAAAATCTTGCAGGTTGTCTTTGTTCAATGTGCTGAAATCCATGTATTCTACTTGGCTAAGTAGCCTGCCAAAACGCCTGATGATGGCATCTTTATGCTCGGTATTGTTTTCTTGCAGTACATCTACAAGGTATTTGGAAATGCGAAGCAGCGAGTACAATACGCTGCGTGTAAAGTCTTTGTTAAACACCACTTGGTGCAGCGCATTTTCGTTGTGGCTGCTGCTGCGGTAGGTTTTCAGGTGCAACTCATAGCCAGATAATGCCAGCAGCATGGGTCGCCACTGCAAAATGTCTTTTTCTTCTTCTATATTATAATCAATAAGGCTAAAAAATTTGTCCACTACCTCAAGGGTTATAAAACACCTTTCTATGTATCGGCCAAGGTTCATGAAGCTCCACCCGAGACCACGCGGCATGGTGGTGTCTGTAACCCCATTGTACATGATGCTTTCCTTGCAAAACAAATCTGCTGTTTCTAGTGCATCATAGCCCTTTAGCTTGTCTTCTAACTGGGGGGCGTTTATAGCGTGGTACATGCCATTTACCTGTTCCCACACTTCTTTGGTAATATTGTCTTGTATGCCACGTGCATTTTCCCTTGCTTTGCCTAGTACTACTTTGAGCGAGTCGGTGTTGTTACTGTCTAAAAGCAGTTTGTACAAAGCACCTTCCGTGTTGTATTTCAAAGCTTCAATTTCTTCCTCCTCGCAGTTGGTAAATACTTCCAAGATATGCTGCCAGCTAAGGTTGTTGCTTACCCCTTTGTCGAACATTAAAATATAATTGGTCATGGTGCAGCGCAACATGCCGTCTGCACGTTCCATGTAGCGGTTTGTCCAAAATAAAGAGTCTGCTATCCTACTCAGCATGGTAATAATCTTTTTTTAAGTTAATGATTTTTTTGCGTTGACCGAGCAACTATTCCACCACCCAAGTATCCTTGCTGCCGCCGCCTTGCGACGAGTTTACCACTAGGCTGCCTTCTTTCAAAGCCACACGGGTGAGGCCACCCGGCACAATTTGCACACCATCTGGGCCGCAAAGCGCATAAGGCCGCAAGTCAACATGACGTGGCACAAATTTGCCACCAATAAAACAAGGAACTGTAGATAGTTTTATAATAGGCTGTGCTATAAAACTGCGGGGTTCTTTCTCTACTGCTATGATAAAGTCGGCAATTTCCTGGTCTGTGGCACTATTCCCCATCAACATGCCATACCCACCCGATTGATTGGTGCGTTTAATAACCATTGTATGTATATTGGCAAAAACATGCTCGCGCTGTGCAGGGTCGCTTAGCTCATAAGTAGGCACATTTGGTAAAATAGGGTCTTCGTTCAGGTAGTATTTTATCATGGCAGGCACATAGTTATATACCGCTTTGTCGTCTGCAACGCCATTACCTAGTGCATTCACAATGGCTACATTGCCTTTGCTATACGCACCAATTAAGCCAGGCACACCTAGCATACTTTCTTTCCTAAACACCTCTGGGTCCAAAAATTCATCATCTACACGCCTGTATATAACATGCACTTGTTTTAATCCGTTAGTGGTTTTTGCATATACTTTATAGTTGTCAACTACCAAATCCCTGCCTTCTACTAACTCTATGCCCATGCTCCTGGCAAGGAATGTATGCTCATAATAGGCAGAGTTATATACGCCCGGTGTTAGCAATACTACATTGGGGTTGCTCAATTGCGATGGGGCTAATTGCAATAGTATCTGGTGCAGCATCAATGGGTAGCTGCTTACCATCTTAGCCTTGCTTGCGTATAGCAAATCGGGGAAAAGCCTTTTGGTTACTTCCCTGTTTTCCAGCATATAGCTTACGCCGCTTGGGGTACGCAGGTTGTCTTCTAGTATGTAAAATGTGCCATCATCGCCACGGATAAGGTCTATGCCACTGATATGCACATAAATATCGTGCATCACTTTTATGCCTAGTACTTCTTTCGTATAATGGGCGCAACTGTCTATCAGTTCTTTTGGCACAATGCCATCGTTTATAATCTGCCGCTCGTTATATACATCTTTCAAGAACATATTGAGTGCTTTCAAGCGTTGCTTGATGCCTTTTTCCACGTGGTCCCATTCTGCCGAGGTTATGATGCGGGGGATAATGTCGAACGGGAAAATACGCTCTATGCCTGCATTGTCGCTATATACCGTGAAAGTGATGCCTTGGTTCATAAACAGCTCGCTGGCCAACTTGTCCTTTTGGTGCAAAGCCTCTACAGGCAGGTGCTGCAATGCCTCAAATACTTTTGTATATTGCTCTCGTATAGAGCTGCCGGTGTTCATCTCGTCCCAAATGCCGGGTTGTGTAAGGTACTGTTGCCATAAAGTAGCACTATTCATAAACGAAAACAGATTTAATGCAGTGATAATAAGTGGTGGTTAATTGTTTCTTATCAATGATTGTTGTGCATGGAAGGTAATAAGAAATATGATTGGGCAATAAATTTTCAAATATTTTTTTATATTTAATAAATTACAATATGGGTATTTTGTTGAAATTTATTTTCTTTATTAGCTTTTTGATGGATATTTTAATAAAAAATAGGCTGTTTGTTGAAAAAATCTATTGAGTGGCAAGTGTTTTTTGTTTGCTGTTTTTGACAAATATTTAAGGATGCTTGTTGTTTAATGAGCTTTTCAAAGTTATGGGAATATTTGGGTGCATTTCAAATCTTCGCTTTTTATTTAAAAGCAGCTTTAATTAGTGATTGTGAAACCACCCCGGCCTTTGGCTACACCTCATTAGGAGAATTGTGTACGCATAATAGCCAAGACGATGGGAATGCGAAGGCCTAAACGGAGATTTGTAATGGCATATTTTTTGTTTTTTTGTGGCTTATTTTTTTTGCTATTTCCCTTTTTTGCCTTTAACTCATTGATATTCAGTTATTTGCGTTTTTAAAGCCTCATTTTTTATGATAATTTAAGTGAATTTTATGATAATGTATTGATAATGGAATGATAGTTTTATAATATTAGAATCATCATTTATTGATAAGAAACTGATAAGATTTTGATGGTGGATTATCATTTTCCTAAACCAACTAACATCCGACGCAGGAGGCAAGGCCAAGATGCCTTTAGTTACTCCTTTAATGTAAAATTGGCATGAATAGCCATATAGCCCAAAATAAAAATCCTATATGGGGGAAATATGCCCCCATGAGCATCCAAAATTTCCCCCATATAGGATACTTGTTGAGCGGCAAACAGCAGGTATTGACTTATTAGGAAGGATTAAATATTTCGTGGTTCTGCCAAATTAAAAAAAACAAAAAGAGAAATTTTGAAATGCACCCGAATATTGTGAATACAATACTTTATCCTTACATTTGCCCTATACTATAAAAGGAAATGGTGTCTTCCTAATTGAACCGCCCTAAAAAGCTGATGGCGCCTGATTATAAATGTAAACCCATTTAATCAGGATAATTATGTCAATAAAACAACAAAAACCAACCACTAAAAAAATCATCATACAAAACCGTTTATTTTTCAGGTACTACCCTGCTTTCCAGTATATACTAAAATGGTTGTGCATCAGCTTGGCTATTGGTGTATGCGTGGGCACGGCTTCGGCAGGATTTTTACAATCTTTGGATTGGGTAACCAACTTCCGGGAAAGCCATTTATGGCTGGTAGCTTTGTTGCCCATTGGCGGGTTGGCAATAGGGTTGCTATACTATTACTATGGCAAAGACGTGGAAGCTGGCAACAACTTGTTGATTGATGAAATACACCACCCCCAAAAAACAATCCCTTTCCGCATGGCGCCATTTGTATATATAGGTACAATGGCTACGCATTTTTTTGGTGGCTCTGCTGGCAGGGAGGGTACTGCTTTGCAAATGGCAGGTGCCATTGCTGACCAGTTTAGCAAACCTTTGAAGCTAGACGAGAACGAAAGGAAAGTGCTGCTGATGGCCGCCATTGCCGCAGGTTTTGGCTCAGTGTTTGGCACGCCACTGGCAGGTGCTATTTTCGGCATGGAAGTAGCTTTGATTGGCCGCATAAAATACGATGCCATTTTCCCTGTGTTTGCTTCCGCAATAATTGCTGATTTGGTTACCAAGCTTTGGCATACGCACCATACGCATTATCACATCCCAGTTGTTCCAGAGATGGGTTTTTTGAATATAGCCTACGCAATAATTGCTGGCATTGCATTTGGTTTGTGTGCGGCTGCCTTCAGCAAAACAATCTATCAAATAAGTTCCATTTTTAAAGCAAAAATTGCCTTTCCACCTTTCCGCCCTTTGGTTGGTGGTGTTATCGTTGCCCTTGCTGTATTTGCCCCTTTCCTTTGGAATGGCGGGGGTGAGCCCACGAAATATATTGGCTTGGGCATCCCTACAATTATACAGTCTTTTGACCAGCAATTGCCAGCCTACGGTTTTGCCTTGAAAATGGCATTTACCATAATTACCCTAGCATCAGGTTTTAAAGGGGGAGAAGTAACGCCTTTGTTTTTTATTGGGGCAGCTTTGGGCAATGCTTTGGGTTTGTTTATCCCCTTGCCCATGGGGTTATTGGCTGGCATGGGCTTTGTGGCTGTGTTTGCCGGGGCAACCAATACCCCGCTTGCCAGCACGGTAATGGCCATGGAGTTGTTTGACAGCAGTTGCGGCGTGTATGCTGCCATTGCGTGCGTGGTGGCTTATTTATTGTCTGGCCACAACAGCATTTACCGCAGGCAAGGCATTGGGCAGCCAAAACACAGCAGGTTTGCAGCAGACGAAGGGAAACGTTTAGCTGAACTGTAGATATTCAAAATTAGGCACAAAAAAAATTAAATTATGGGTAATAATGAATCTTTAAATCCTAGTCCGATTAAGCATAATTCCGATTCAACAGAACAGACTGTAATTGAGTCAATTGTAAGGACGCAATTGACAGAGAAACTTGGGATAGAATTTATAACTGGAATAATTGAACTTGAGGGCATTTCTTTTCAAGTTGATTTTTATGACGAGACAAAATTTGTATATGGTGAGATATTCGCTAGAGTTGGCGAACTAAAATCTGGACAGAAAAGAAAAATTTGTATGGATATTTTGAAGCTTCTGACCATTGAAAAGCTTTTGGGTAAACCAATTAAAAAGTATATTGTTTTTACGGATAAGAAAATTGAAGAGAAATTCAAATCAAAAACATGGTATTCGAAGTCAATTTTGTGTTTTGATTTACAAATTATTTGTATAAATCTAACACAAGAACAACAAGATTTGTTAAAAGAAGTTAGAAAACGACAATATCGTTAATTTTTTGTTTATTATTTTATTTTTGGTATAGACAGACATAATGCTAATTCCATACCATTCCAAAACACTATTTCTCAATATAAAAAACTTAAAAATATGTGGTGGATATACGCTTTGTTATCAGCTTTATTTGCATCGTTGACGGCTATTTTTGCTAAGATTGGCATTACAGGCGTTAATTCAAACCTGGCAACTGCTATACGGACTATTATCATATTGATAGTGGCATGGGGCATTGTGCTGGCTAAGGGAGAAGAAAAAGGCATCGCCTCTTTATCCAAGCAAAACCTCATTTTCCTAGTAATATCGGGAATTGCCACGGGCTTGTCGTGGATATTTTATTTCAAGGCATTGCAAATAGGCAAAGTATCGCAAGTAGCACCTGTAGATAAACTTAGCGTGGCATTGACCATTGCCTTGTCGGTGTTATTCTTGGGCGAAACGTTGACCATTAAAACAGCTATTGGTGCGGTGTTGATTATTGCTGGGACTGTGGTATTGATATTATAAATAAATGAAGTGCAGATGTATTATGTAGAGACGTTGCATGCAACGTCTCTACAAGTAACAATGCTTAAATATTTATTAAGCGTTATTACTATTATTTCTTTGTTTGCCAAAGCGTGTAATTCGAAATGATGGGGAGATGATAGAGAAGATTAAAGCGTAGAACCAAGTAGCGGATAGCTACCAAATAATTCAATTATGAAATCAATACATCTTTTTTTCTGTTTGTTGTTATCTGCCAGTTTATTGGCACAGCCAATAAAACAAGTCTCCTTCCATGTTGTTCCTTTGGGTGTGATGGGCGGCATTGACGAAAGCAACCTTTCGGCTTATATGGTTGCCCCTGTTGGCACCAACCAATATATATGCTTTGATGCAGGCACTATACATGCAGGCATTGAAAAGGCAATAGCAAATAAAGCATTTTCTATCCCTGCAAGCGATGTGATACGGCAATACATCAAAGGGTATTTTATTTCCCATGCCCACATGGATCATGTGGCTGGGATGGTAATTACCTCGCCGGAAGATTCTTCTAAAACCATCTATGCCCTGCAATCCTGCATGAAAATGCTGGAAAACAACTACTTTAATGGGGAAGCATGGGCAAATTTTGGGGATGAAGGAAAGGCGCCCCTTATAAAGAAATACCATTACAAAACGTTGGCAGCTGGCGAGGAAGCTGCGGTTGACAATACCCCAATGCTGGTAAAGGCATTTCCGCTAAGCCATGGAAACCCCTACCAATCCACTGCCTTTCTGGTGCATGAAAAAGATGCTTATATACTTTACTTAGGCGACACAGGGCCAGATGAGATAGAGAAAAGCAACAAGCTGCAATTGCTGTGGCAGGAAATAGCACCATTGGTAAAAACTGGGAAGTTGAAAGGAATTTTTATTGAAGCATCATTCCCTGATGACCAGTCTGACAATAAACTGTTTGGTCACCTTACGCCCAAATGGCTGATGCAGGAAATGGATGTGCTAAGCAGCTTTACAGGTAAAGAAGCCATGAATGGCTTAAACATAATAATAACCCATGTAAAACCCCCACTTACAAGGGTTTTGCAACTGCAAAAAGAGCTGAAATTGGAAAATAAGCTTGGTCTAAAGCTGATATTCCCACAACAGGGAAAGGCGTTTGATTTGTAGGTGGTGGTAAATAATAGGTTTTATGCAATAGGGCATATACAATACGCACCTACAATGTCTTCCTAATTCCTAATTTATAATTTTATAGCACCATCTTTTTAGTTTGCCTTCAAAGTCGAAAGGGGTAGTAGCTTTTGTAATGTCTTTTATAGTGGTTGCATGTATAGCTGGCGTATCCATAACAAACTTGGTAAAATTGGTGCTGAAATAAACAATGCCTCCCGGGGTAGTGGCTGCAAGCACATCGTTTAGCAGTTCCACATGGTCCCGCTGTATGTCCAAGAAATCCTTCATTCTTTTGCTGTTGCTAAAAGTAGGCGGGTCTATAATAACCAAGTCAAAACTATTAGGTACAAGGGTTTTCAGGTATTGCTTTACGTCGGCATGGACAAAGAAATATTTCTCCTCATTTTTTAGCCCATTTAGGGCAAAGTTTTCTTCTGCCCAATTGAGGTAGGTTTTCGATAAGTCAACCGTGGTTACTGTTTCTGCATTGCCCGCAGCAGCATATACCGAGAAAGAACCTGTGTAGGCAAACAGGTTTAGCACACGCTTGCCTTCACTCTCGCTTTTAGCCATTTGGCGGGTGATGCGGTGGTCTAGGAATAGGCCAGTATCTAGGTAATCTGTCAGGTTCACGAAAAATTCCAGCCCTTGCTCCGTAACTGGGAAGTACTCGGCTTTTGTATCTGTTTTTTCGTATTGGTCTAGCCTATTAGCTTTTCTTTTGCGTTGCTTGATGTAAATATTTTCGTTTGTTACAGGTAGTAATTGGCAAATAATGGCTACACATTCCTCAAGCCATTGCTCATGTTCTTCGTCAGTCATACCATGACGGCGGAGGTACTCAGCCAAGTAGGCTTTATCTTCATATAGCTCTATGCAAAAAGGAAATTCGGGCAAGTCATGGTCATACACCCGGTAGCAGGTAATGCTCTGCCGCAGGGCTTGCTTGCTTTTGTGCTTGTACACCTTTTGCAAGCGGTTGTAAAACATGGCCTGTTTCTCGTTCATTGAGCGAAAATAAGGCAGTTCAATTATGAATAATGAATTATG
>NZ_JBKHKJ010000019.1:0-99267 GCF_046546515.1 Parasediminibacterium schistidii
GCAAACAAAAAAGAGACTACCCTTTTCAGGCAATCTCTTTTAAAAAATGTATAAATTATTTGTAATTTAGAAATCCGAGCATCAAAAAGAAACGTAAATCATTATATGAATTATTCTTTAACTTCTTCCTCCCTGCCAACTTTTGCACCATAAATGATACCTATGGCTATAATAATACTTATAACACCTTCAAAAGGTATCTCGCTTTGATTGAGGACGATTGGGCTAAAATTAGCTGCATTGGTCATGCCAAAGCATTTAATTACAATCAAAACCAATATTACGCCAAATAATTTTTTCATTGTATTTAAATAAAAGCAAGCATCATTAAACCAAGAATGCACAATAAATTATGATACAATATTAAGTAAATAAAACGTTAATAAATAAAAAAGTTTAAATTATTGTGGAACTTTATAGCTAGATATTGAATTTCTAGTCTTTTTACAGGAATTTATAAAAAGTAATTGCCTATCATCAATCAACAATCCCATTATCTTGTATCCTAAATAATACTTAATGAATTAATTGCTACTAAACTTATAAACCAAGCACTGATACGTCATCAATTGATAAACGACTTTCCTCTTGGGCTAAAACTACTATTTGGTAATTCTGGTAGTTTTGGGGTGCTGCAAAATAAATACCCTTTTGACCAGCCCGTATTTCTTTAACTTCCCTAACAATATTTTTGTGTTGTAATAATAGGCCTTCGTTTTCTCCTGCCTTAATTTTTGTAAAAGCATTTTTTTCAACCAATAAAGCTAATAGACGGTATCCTTGTTTATAAGAATCACCCTGCACAGCAACCATTATTTTACCATTGCTCCTACTCGCACTACTGCCAATAATAATTGTTTTATGGGTATATACTTGGTTAATTAACCTATTAATATCATGCCTGTTGCTCCCTATTGCTTCAAATTGGCCGTTTACAACGGCTTGTGGTGTATAAACAGATTCAGACCTGAAAATATCCGCATACTTGCGTTGCCTTTCAGAGAAAGCTTTTTGGCTAAAACTGTCCACCCACCCAAGCCTATTCCAATAATCCACATGAAAAGAAAGTAGGAGTATATTAGTGTCCTTATCACTTAACTCGGTTAATAATTTTTCAGCACTAGGGCAGCTAGAACATCCCTGCGAGGTAAATAATTCTATTACGATAGGGTTATTAATGGCAGTTCCTTTCTGGGTGGTGCTGGTTTGGCAACTAGCTAAAGCGGCTGACAATAATAAAAGCGGTAATAACAACAATTTCATAGCAATTTTTATTGCTAAAACGTTGCTAATGCTTTTACCTTACAGATAAGTAATGTCAATTACTAGAAGTTAGTGTTAATATTTTATTGCAAATCCTGTAGTTGCTGAGCTGCGTCAGCTTTCATGCCAATATCGTCAATACTGCGTGTAGGCAGCTTTACCATCCTGCCCAATACCTCTATTTGTTTCGTAGGCCTATTGTCTTCCTTGTAAGCCTTGTTCAGGTAGTAATAGTTCAAAACAAAATAAGGTGCCAATGTTTTGCATTTTTCTAAATAGTAAATTGCACTGTCTAATGTTGCATTGGGCAAACCACCATATACTACTTTTGCAGCTGCTTTTTTTAAACCTGCCAGGGTTGCCATTTCGTAATGCCACCTGCCTTCAGTAAAGTTTGCCTTGGCATGGTTAGGATTTATCTGAATGGCTTTGTCGGCATAAAACTTAGCGCCCCTTACATAAGCCACCAGTTTTTTGTTTTCGGTTTCTATCTCGGTCATTTTGCCACTTACCATTGCCACGGCATAGTAGGAATCGGCACTGTACCCATCAGCAGCTATAGCACGCTTGGCAAAAGCCATAGCTGATTCATATTGCAGGCGTTTGTCATTTTTATCCTTTTGCCGCCCACCAATGGAGCAGCTTAGCTCTGCTGCTTTCACAAGGGCAGTTACATTATTGGCATCCACTGCCAATATTTGTTTGTATTTATCCAATGCTTCTGGCTCTTTAAGGTCTTTCTCAAAATTCTCTGCCTCTTTTCTCATTACTGCAATATCCTGAGCGTGTACAATAGCAAATGCCCCCAAACTTAAACCTAGTATAAATAATATTTTTTTTAGCATTGTCTCTCTATCTTTTCAATTTAAAACTCACCCCTACCGACCCCTCAAAATTAGGGATTGGTGGTTTTTGTTTGGTTAACTCTATGCTAACTTCCTCTGCCAGTGGAAAATTTTTCAATATAGCTTGTGCCATTTCCATTACTACTGTTTCCAGCAAAGGGGTTGCCATTTCCATTCGTTGCTTTATCAATTCGTAAATACTTACATAATCAATTGTATCCGTAATATCCAGTATCTGGTGCGATGGATGGTAGCTAACAGTGGCATTTACAATAAAAATATTGCCCAATACCTTTTCTTCCTCGTATAAACCGTGGTATGCAAAAAAAGTAAGGTTGTTTAAATGGATGGAAAGCACAGATAATTAGGAATTAAGAATTTGGAATTAAGAATTGTTAATTAAGAATTTTAAGAATGTGCGCATTTTAACTCCTACACCAATTCCTAATTCTTAATTCCTAATTCCTAATTTTGATTCTTCCCCCAGCAATAAACCGCGGCTGCCAATAGCCGTCTGTTAGGTCGCCAATGGTAACCCCTTCGCTGGTGGAAGCATGGGCAAATTTATTGTTGGCAAGGTATAGGCCTACATGCGAAACACTCCTGCCAGATGTGTGGAAAAACACCAAATCGCCTTCTTTCAAATCTTCTGCAGCAATCCTGTCGCAGGCATTGTACTGGTCTTGTGCTGTCCTTGGCACTTGGAAGTTATAAATATCCCGCATCAAGGTAGAAGTAAAAGCAGAACAGTCTATGCAGCTTTTAGATTCACCGCCAATACAGTACCTAGTACCCCACCATTCATCTAATTTTTGCAGCAACGCTATGTTGGTAAGGCTTTCTACATCTACATCGGCAATAATGGCATATTTAAACTGCAGCCAGTTTGCCTCTTCCATGTTGGTGGTAGCCTTGTCCGTGTATTTATAAGCTGTTTGCTTTTTAGCCCCGCTGCTTTTATGCTTGGAAGTTACCACTGAGCCTGGTTTCACCTCAATGTTATCCAAAAATTTCAACTCTTTTGAAGACTGTTTTTTGTTGGTTTTTGTACTGGTTGAGCCATCCTTTGCCGAAATAGTACGCAAGGAATTGCAACTGGTGCATACAACAAGCAATGCCAATAAGGTAATGAGTATAGGTTGTTTCATTATCATTGCTTGCAAAATAACCCTACTATACTATTGCACCAACACCCTGCAAAACTTTTTAACATTCTATGTATTTGTTTGGGTTGTGGATAAGTGTGTTTTTTGCTTGCGGGGCATATATTTCAAAGGAATGCGCCTATTTTAAACACTGAATTATTATAGCTTTTTCTTGTTCAATTTTTAAATTTTGATTAGTTTTGGAACAATAAGCATTATTTTAAATAGCCATCATTTTCAATGGAAACACAAATAGACTATATATCAGAGGCAAAACGCTACATAGCCAATGCCAAAGAAATTTTAAAGGAAAAAGCCAAAAAGCACGATGGCAATTATACCGATCCAAAGTACATAAAAATGGCTGGGCATACGGCATACGCTGGTGTATTGGTAGCATTAGACGGGGCTTTTGGAAAAAAAGGTAAAGGCAGGAAAGATGTTGATTGGTATAAGGAGCGAATAGCAGGTAAGAATAAAAAACTGATTTACCCTTTCTTGAATGTTTACGAAATAATGCACCTCTGTATGGGGTATGATGGCGTTGTTAGTTATAAGATGGCAAATTTTGGTTTTGAAGAAGCCGAAAAAATAATTACGGCTTTTAGTGGTTCGTAGCTATTTATAGGAATGCTTCGCTAAAAGCGAAGTCTTCCTTACCACCCGGCTCAATTTAAAATTTAAAATTCAACATTTAAAATAGTTCCTTAATGTGCCAGTTTTCCCATCTTCACGTACACACCCAATACTCTTTACTAGATGGTGCTGCCAACATTAAAGACTTGTACGCCAAGGCGGCCAAGCACAATATGCCTGCCCTTGCCATTACAGACCATGGCAATATGTTTGGTGCGTTTGAGTTTGTGGCACAGGCTTGGAAAAACACTAAGGTAATTGGCACGGATGCCAATGGCAAGGAGATTAAAGCCCCAACCATTAAGCCAGTAGTAGGCTGTGAGTTTTATGTGGTGGAAAACATGCACGCCAAAACATTTACCAAGGAGCAGAAAGACGCACGTTTCCATCAGGTATTGCTGGCCAAAAATGCAAAAGGCTACCAGAATTTGGTAAAATTGACTTCTCTTGGATTTATTGAGGGGATGTACAGCAAGTACCCCCGGATAGACAAGAAACTGATAGAAAAATACCACGAAGGGTTGATAGCCACCACCTGCTGCATAGGTGCTTATGTACCGCAAACCATCTTAAAAAAAGATGAGGCAACGGCTGAGGCAGAGTTTAAATGGTGGCTAGATTTGTTTGGGGAAGATTATTACATAGAAATACAACGGCATGATATAAAAGAGCAGGAAATTATCAATAACACATTGATGAAATTTGCTAAGAAATACAATGTGCCTGTTATTGCCACCAACGATAGTCATTATACCGAGCAGGACGACTACAATGCCCACGATATTCTACTTTGCATAAATACAGGAGAAAAGCAATCAACCCCGGGCTTTGACGATTTTGTGAACGATGACGTGATGGTAAAAAACCGCCGATTCAAATTCCCGAACGACCAGTTTTATTTCAAGTCGCCGGACGAGATGAAAAAACTGTTCCACGACATCCCGGAAAGCATTGACAATACCAACCAGATTGTTGACAAAATAGAGGTGTTGAATTTGAAGAAAGACATCCTTCTTCCCAATTTCCCCATACCCCAATCATTCAAGGTACATGCCGATGATACGCTGAACCAGTGGGAATACCTAAAACACCTTACTTACGAAGGTGCAAAAAAGCGGTACACAGATATTACGCCTGAAACACAGGAACGGATAGATTTTGAATTGAACACTATCCGCATCATGGGATTTGCTGGGTACTTCTTAATCGTGAGCGACTTCATTAAAGAAGGCCGTGAAATGGGGGTTTTCATTGGACCTGGCCGTGGTTCGGCCGCAGGCAGTGTGGTGGCGTATTGCACGGGCATTACCAATATAGACCCTATCAAGTACAACCTACTGTTTGAGCGTTTCCTGAACCCAGACCGTAAGTCGATGCCGGATATAGATACTGACTTTGACGATGATGGCCGCCAGAAAGTAATAGACTATGTAGTGGCAAAATATGGCAAGGCACAGGTGGCACAGATTATTACCTACGGTACCATGGCTGCCAAAAGCAGCATTGCCGACGTAGCCCGAGTGATGGACTTGCCCTTGGCTGAAAGCCGTGCCTTAACCAAAATGGTACCTGATAAGCCCGGCACCGATCTAGGCAGGGTGCTGCAAGCCCCCATGACCAAGAAAGATGGGCCTAAAAGCTTGGAAGAAAAAGAAGGGCTGCAAGGCGATGATTTAGACAATATACGCCAACTAAGGGAAATATACAAAGGCACCGACATCCGTGCGCAGGTACTAAAAGAAGCAGAAAGGCTAGAAGGCAGTGTGCGCAACACGGGCATACATGCGGCTGGTATCATCATTGCACCGCAGGATTTGACTGATTTGATACCTGTTGCCACATCAAAAGAATCGGAGTTATGGCTTACTCAGATAGAAGGAAATTCCATTGAGGAAGCAGGGGTAATCAAGATGGACTTTTTGGGATTAAAAACCCTCTCTATCCTAAAAACAGCTTTGGAACTCATCAAACAAAACCATGGGGACGATATTGTAATTGACGATATACCATTGGATGATGAAGCTACATTTCAACTATATCAACGTGGCGAAACCAACGCCACTTTCCAGTTTGAAAGCGTGGGTATGCAGAAGTATTTACGGGAATTAAAGCCCGACAAATTTGGCGACTTGATAGCCATGAATGCCCTGTACCGACCGGGGCCTATTGCCTATATCCCCAAGTTTATCTTGCGTAAGCACGGAAAGGAAGAAATAACCTACGACCTGGCAGACATGGAGGAATACCTGCAAGAGACCTATGGTATTACGGTGTATCAGGAGCAGGTAATGTTGCTTTCGCAAAAATTGGCGGGCTTCTCCAAAGGCGATGCGGATGTACTCCGTAAAGCAATGGGAAAAAAGCAAATAGCCGTGCTAGACAAAATGAAAAAGCAATTTATGGATGGTGCCACTGCAAAAGGACATGCCGCCGACCAACTGGAAAAAATTTGGAAAGACTGGGAGGCTTTTGCACAATACGCATTCAACAAATCGCACAGTACCTGCTATGCTTTTGTGGCTTACCAAACAGGCTATTTAAAAGCCCATTACCCTAGCGAATACATGGCCGCTGTGCTAAACCATGCAGGAAGCATAGATAAGATTACCTTTTTTATGGAGGAGTGCAAACGCATGGGCATCAAAGTGTTAGGCCCAGATGTAAATGAATCATTAAAAGGCTTTGCGGTAAATAGCCGTGGCGAAATACGCTTTGGCTTGGGTGGGCTAAAAGGTGCAGGCGACAATGCCGTGGAGAATGTAATTACTGAAAGGAAAAAGAACGGGCTATACAAAGATATATTTGATTTCAGCGAGCGGGTAGTAAGCCGCAATGTGAACAAAAAATCCCTTGAAACATTTGCATATAGCGGTGCTTTTGACTGCTTCCCGGAATTGCACCGGGCACAGTATTTTTATACGGCTGAAGGCGAAAGGACAAGTGGGCTGGAAAAAGTAATTGGCCATGGGCAAACGCAACTTTCCTTGGCAACAGGCACTAGCAACACCCTTTTTGGCGACCTGCCTACCGCTATGGAAGTTCCCAAACCAAAGATAGCTCCTTGTGCAGAGTGGCCGCTGACCACCAAGCTAGACCATGAAAAAGAAGTAACAGGCATGTTCATGAGTGGCCACCCATTAGACCATTATAAATTTGAGTTAAAACATTATGGCATTATGCCACTGGCCGATTTTAATGAAATAAAGGAAAGCACTACGCTCTCCCAGTCAAATGCAGGGCGGAACTTTAAGCTAGCAGGGCTGGTAACACAAGCACAGCACCGAAAAACAAAAACCGATAGGGATTTTGGTATCCTTAGCATTGAAGATTATACCGGGAAAACGGAAATAGCCCTTTTTGGCGAAGACTATGCGCGTCACAAAATATACTTGGAACTAGGCAAAAGCCTATTGGTAACAGGATTTTTCAAAGCACCATGGAAAGACGGCGCTGCTTATGAATTTAAAGTAAGCAATATCTGCCTGCTGGAAACGGTAAAGCCTAGCCTTACGAAAAGTGTTGACATAAGCATGAACCCTGCATCCTTATCACCCGATTTTGTAAGTTTCATCACTAAAAACGTGCAGCAAAACCCAGGCAAAGCCTCCCTTCGTTTCCACATCTATGAACCAGAAGAAAACCTGAAAATAAGCCTGTACACCAGCGACAAAGGCTTTTCCATGAACGATGACATGGCTATTTTCCTGTCTAATAATTTGGAAGTGGATGTAAATGTGGCTTTGGTGTAAAGAGGCATCTCATATCAAATTCCTAGCCTTTATCTCTAAATACTTGTTCAATGTATTCACCGTAAGGTCTTTGGGTGTGGTGAGCAATGCCATGATGCCGTGGCGGTTTAGTTCTTTTACTATCTGGCATTTTTCAAACGCAAACTGCCCGGCTATGGTTTTGGTATAGATGCCTTCTACGTTTGTGGCTTTTGAATGTAGCAGGTTGTCCAGTTCCGTATTCTTGAAAAAAACCACTACTAGGGTATGGTATGTATTTAGTTTTTGCAGGTAGGGCAATTGCCTTTCTAAGCCATACATGCTTTCAAAATTGGTAAACAATAACAACAGGCTACGCTGTTTTACCCTGTAGCGCACGGTGCTGTACAGTGCCTCAAAATCGCTGTCCTCAAAAGTGGTTTCTTGGAGGTACAGGGTTTCCAGTATTGTGGTTATTTGTGTGGGCTTCCTGTCTGGCTGTACCAACTGGCTTATTTTCTTGCCAAAGGTTATCAACCCTGCTTTGTCTTGTTTCAGCAATACAATATTGCTCAGCACCAGCGTGGCATTGATGGCATAGTCCAGCAAAGTAAGGCCTTCAAAAGGCATTTTCATGGAGCGGCCTTTGTCTATCAGGCAAATAACCTGCTGGCTCCTTTCATCCATGAAGGTGTTTACCATGATGCTGCTTTTGCGGGCAGTAGCGCTCCAGTTGATGTTGCGGTAATCATCTCCCAGCACATATTCTTTTATTTGCTCAAACTCCAGGCTATGCCCTATTTTCCGTATGCGGGATGAACCAGTATCGTGTAACTGATTGGTAACTGCCAACAGATGGAAACGCTTCATCTGCATGTAAGACGGGTAAACAGCTATTGTTTTTTCCTCCCCTGTTTTCACATGGCGAATAATGGTATTTAAAGGCCCCGTATAAAATAGGTTGATGATGCCAAAATGGTATGCCCCACGCTCGGTAGGTTGTAAGGTATAGGTAACCTGCGTGGTTCCGTTGGCTGGTAACGATACCTGCTTTTGCCAGCTTCGCTGCTGGAACTGAAAAGGTATTTCATCTATGATAGTTATGTTGATGCTGTATTGCAAATAATTGGTAACCAATAAGTTGATTTTATTTTCATCTCCATTGCTAAACCTGTCTGCACAAGTTCTTGTGGCGGTTACTGTTTTTCTTGGGAAGAAAACCAAAACAGCATCTGCCAGTACAACAATGGATAAACCGCACAAAGCTACAGTAGCTATTTGCTGTAGCAGTGGAAAAAAATAAGCTAGTACAAACACGACCACGATAAGACCTACCGCTATGTAGAACCAGCGGGTGAAGTAAAAAGAGAAAAAATACAATAGTTTTTTGAGCATCAAATAAAATATTGATATGCCAATGATTGAATAATTTGTTGGTAATCTGCCACAAAGGCTCAAAGACTCGAAGCAGCACTAAGAAAAAAGAAGCAAGGATACTCCCCTACTTACTACTTACAACTTACCACTTACGACTACCTCGGTACTTCCAACGAATGTATAATCGATTCTATCACTTCGTCCTCCTTTGAGCCTTCCATTTCTTTTTCAGGCGTAAGGATGATGCGGTGCCTAAGCACAGGCTTGCTTACGAGTATAATATCGTCTGGCGTTACAAAATCACGTCCCATCATGGCCGCAATGGCTTTTGCGGCTTGCAACATGGCCAAGGAAGCACGGGGCGATGCGCCCAAATAAATGGCTTTGTCGTTGCGAGTTGCCACGATTATCTTGGCTATAAACTGCAATAGCTTTTCATCTACCACTATGCCTTTTATTAGCTGCCGCAGTTGTATCACTTCTTCCTTGCTTACCACAGGATGCACGTCTGCTATGGCCTGCTTGGTGCCGAGGCCATGAAAGCGTTGCAAAATGGCTACTTCTTCCAGCTCGGTTGGGTATGGCACTTCTATTTTAAACAGGAACCGGTCTAGCTGGGCTTCGGGCAGGCGGTATGTGCCTTCCTGCTCTATGGGGTTTTGCGTGGCCAAAATCATGAATGGGTTGTCCATCGGGTAGGTTGACCCATCAATGGTTACCTGCCTTTCCTCCATTACCTCAAACAGGGCAGATTGTGTTTTTGCAGGGGCACGGTTTATTTCGTCAATCAAAATAATATTGCTGAACAAGGGTCCTTTTTTAAACTGGAAACTATGTGTGCCGGGGTTAAAGATATTCGTACCCAATACATCGCTTGGCATCAAATCGGGCGTAAACTGTATGCGGTTGAAACTGGTATGCAGGCTTTTGGCCACGAGCTTTGCCGTTAGCGTCTTGGCTACGCCCGGCACGCCTTCTATCAGTACATGCCCATCGGCCAAAATGGCTGCAACAATCAGTTGCACCATTGCATCTTGCCCCACGATAACCTTTTTAATCTCGGCTTGCAAAGCCATGATGGTATTGCTTAGCCCGCTTAGGTCTAGCCGTTGTTCAAACAAATTGTCTTCCTGTACTATATCATTTTCCATGTTATGCTTTTTTATAGAAGTTTTCTAAAAGTTGGTAATACGCAACCAATTGCTGGCTGCTTATTGTATTGGTTAGTTGAATGTTGTATATGGCATCTACTATGTTCATTGTTTCCTCTTTTGGCAAATTTGTTTTTGCAGCTAGTGCCTCGGCAAAAGAAGCATTTATAAACCTTGTATCTATTTTGTATTGCTGCCGCACATAGTCTAGGAAAAAAAGCGTCATTTTTTCTGCAAGGTTTTTATGGTCGCCTTTTTCGTAATACAACTTGCCAACCGTTGTTACAAATGCCAAAGATTCGTTTGCAGGTTTTTTGTAAACAGGTATAAGGCGTTGCTTACGTTTGGCCTCGGTAACAATAAAAAACAAAACTACTGCGATGGCAAGCCAAAATGCCCACCTGAAATTCTCGTATTTCAAAATAACAGATAACAGGGAATTGGAGTTGTCTGTATCATCGTCATTAACATATTTCTTGTTCAAAAAATATTCGTCCCACACAATTTTTTTTGGCTTTGCAGGCAATAAAGACAAAATCAGCTCAAGATAGCCATGGTTTTGGTGCCAAAGCAAAAACAAATTGGTAAATGCTATGGGGGCACTATGCAGGTATATGCTGCCTTTCTCGGCATTCATGCCTAGGAAGTTAGGCTTATTGTGGGCATCGTAACCCAACGTGTAAGCAAAAGAACTATCGTATGTATAAAAATGGTTGTCGTACCCAATGCCCGAGTAGCTATAAAAGCGGTTGCCAGTAAACGTATTGCTGTCGAGGCTCACTTGCAGTGAGTCGAACTTTCTTGTAGCTTCTTCGTTCCCAGCAAAGCTGATATATGAATTGTTATAGTAATTATTCTGTTGTACTTTAAAAAACTTGCAGGCAATATCGTTCATCTGCAAGGCAGAAATAAGTACTTGGTTGCCTTTTTGGGCAAAACCTACAAGGTAATCCAAGTCTGTTTCAGACGGGTTGAAATAACTGTTTACAATAATAAGCACTTGGCTGTCTTGCTTGTTATTGATTACTTCCCAGTCTGTTGGCACAACTGTGTTTACTTTTATTTTGCTGTAGGGGAACAGTGTTTGCAAAGCATTGAACGCTGTGTAAGTGCCATAAGGTATTTTGTCTTTCCGGCTAAGTGTAATATGCGTGTCTATTTTCCGGGAAGGTTCCACAAATAAAAATATGGCCATCACCAGCACCAGCAGGGCAATTACTACATAAATGATGGTGTTTTTCATTTGGCAGTAATTTTATTTTGAAAAGATGTTATTTCTTCCTTTATACTGTTGAAAGCCTGTTCGCTCACATCGAAGCTGCCATACCATGCGTATTCATAATGCCGGGTAATGGCCGCAAATGCTGCATACAATGGCGTGGCATACAATTGCTGCAAATAGTGGAAGTTGGTATGTTCCGGTGCAAACTGCACTAGCTTTTTGTCGCTAAGCTGCTTTATGGTCTGCAAATATTGTATACGGATGTAGAGGCGGTAGTTTTTATCTGCCAGTGCTTTTTGCAATAACTCTTTGTACTGCAATTGAAAAATATCCACGCCCTGCCCTTCTAGCGCATCTTCTGGGATGGCATCTTTACTAGCTTTGTTCCAATTCCATAAAGCTATTTTATTGGTTGTTAAAAAATAGCCCACACCAAATAAAAAAGCACTGATAATCACCCCCCATAAGATTTTTCTTGTCCATGGTGGCAGTGATACATTTCCGTCATCTTCATCCAATAGTTGCTCATCGTCGTGCTTTCGCTTCAAATTCCTTTTCCTCCTGTGGTTGATGCTATCTGCCCGCAAGGTAGAATCGATGGTAAATTGCAACTGCACTTGCCTTGCTTTGAAGTTTTCTATTTTGCTTATATACCAAAAATCATCTGTTTTTTTAAGGCTATCGGCCATTTTGACAAAGGAAGCACGGGGCGGCAAAGGGGATTCAACAAAATAGTCGCTGAAATATTCTTTATTGTTGAAATAAGTTTCGGATGAATCGTAAATATGCGATTCTTTTTGTGTTACACTGTCATTTGATACCATAGTACTCACAGTATCTGTTACAACTTGGGCAAATAGTGAAGCTGGGGCAATAAAGATGCAAAGGCACAAGCATAAATTAGCCACAAAGGTACGAAGACACAAAGCGGCACGAAGGTTTAAGGGAAAGAAGAAGCAGAAAGCAAGAAGCTCTTTCTTCCTTTTTCTTTGTGCTTCTTCATGCTTTCGTGCCTTCGTGGCTACATAATAGTTGGCGAGTATTAACGGCATTAGTCTTTCCTTGAAAGGTTTAGTTGTTTTTGCAAACGGATGGGGTAAACAATAAAATAAAATACCACGAATGCCAGCGAGGTGCCAATAATCACCAGTTTCAGGAACAAGGGAATCCCCGTATGCCGCGTAACAAACCCCTCGAAAAAAGCAGCCATCAATAGCATAGGGAAATTGGCCAGGGCAATAATTACCCCTTCTTTTGCACCTTGTTTTAAAGCATCTAATCTTTTGATAGTGCCTGGGAAAAGCCAACTTTTCGCCATTACCAAGCCCGATGTTGCCGCTACTACAAAAGTGGATAGTTCTAATGTGCCATGAATCATTATGGTAAGCAAGCTGCTTACGCCCATGCCATGCCTGAAAAAGAAACATTCAAAAGCACCTACCATGATGGCATTTACCATCAACCCTTTTATTGTGGGTATGCCCAGCAATATGCCCCCGGCAAACTCTATCAGCGATACTTTTATATTATTCAAAAAAAGGAAAAAGAAAGAAAGCACTTCATTGCCATAGCCATATACCTTAAAAGGATGACCCTCGGCAATATGCTGCTCCGTCATGTCCACATACCCATTACCCAAAACCTGGCGTATAAATGTCTCGTCTTTATTGGCCGAGAAAAAACCTATGGCCACAAACAGCAGGAACAGGCAAAAGCAAATAAAAAGTACTGCATGGTGCTTGCGGATAATTAGCGGCAGCCTGTACTTGAAAAAAGCAAATAATTGTTTAGTATCGGCTTTTTGGTTTTCGTACAGGCCAATATAGCGTTTGCTGGCTTCGGTGTTTAAATATTGGGTAATGGAACTGCGTGGATAAAAAGTCTTGGCAAACCCCAAATCCTCCACCAACTGTATAAATTCCTTCGCCATTTCATCGGGGTATTGGCTTGGGTTAGCCTGCATTTCCTGCCACCGCCCCTTGTTTTTCTTAATAAAAAGTGCCTCTCTCAAAAGCTTTGTTTTTTATTTGCGTAAATTATAATTACTTTACCTATCAACCAACATTTTTTCCTGAAATGAGCAAAATAATTGTCCCGGCTAGTTGCAATATAGACTTATCATTTGAAGCTGCCCCTTTTCACCATCGTTTCCTTGCGTGGCTGTTAGATATATTCATCATGTTAGGCTACATTTTGGTAATGAGCTTTTTTATTGGCAAATATATGAGCCACCACCATAGCACAGGCAGAGATTTGAGTTACCTGTATAATTTATCGTCAGTAGAAATGATTGCTTTTTCGCCCATTTTGGTGTACCATTTGCTTAGCGAGCTGCTGCTGAATGGGCAAAGCATTGGGAAACGCCTGCTGGGCATGAAAGTGATAAGCGAAACAGGCACCAACGCATCCCTTTATCAATACCTTATACGCTGGCTGCTGAGGGTGGTTGACTTTGGCTTTTCCATGGGTTTTATTGGGTTTGTCACCTCCATCGCCACCAAAAAAGGCCAACGCCTTGGCGATGTGGCCGCAGGTACATTGGTGGTAAAAACAAGGGTGAAAAGCGACTTGGGCAATACCATTTTCCAAGAGGTAGAAACTGGCTATGTGCCTGTATATGCCAATGTGCTAAGGCTAAGCGACCGGGACATGAACGTGATAAAAAACATACTGGACGCCTCAAGGCGTGACAATAAGCTAGAACTCGCTGAACGCACTAGCGACAAAATAAGGTCTGTGCTGCAAATAACCCAGCACCAGCATCCCATAGAATTTTTAGAAACGATTTTGAAAGATTACAATGCCTTGGCGGATAGGAAGTGATGGTAGACTATAAAGTATACTCTGTAAAAATTAACCGAAAAGCCCGCAGAGTTTCTCACGCAAAGTAGTCGCAAAGGGAAATGCTGTAGAAAAAGGAAGAACGTTTCACTTTGAGGACGCAAAGACGTAGATTAAAAAGTGACATCAAATTATTTCCTCAACAAGTAAAAAACAATTGCAATGCCAATAGTGCCTACCCAAAAGGCAAACATCCATTTAATGATGTCGGTTTTTGATGTTTCTATTTTCTCCAGTAAATCCGATTTTAGTTTATAGCTATCTTCTTTGGTAGCAAAAACAGTGTTTATTTCCTTTCTTAGGTTTTCTAAATCTTTCGTTTGTAAATTTTTGAATATTTCCGTTTTTTCTTCTGTTTTTTCCTTTGCTTTTGTTTCAAAGTACTCAATTACCATAGCTGCCTCTTGTTCAGAAAACCTAGACTTGAAAATATCGTACACTTTTAACTCTAAAACATTCATCATAGAAATATTTACAACAAAAATAAGTAATTATACAATTTGTTGCATAGTCTTTCCTTGTTTTAAATCACCCTTACTAATAAGTTGCTTTAATTACTGCACCCAGCAATTCACTCCATTTTTCATATTCCTTCCCTGAAGGGTGCAGGCCGTCTGGGGCAATCAATGTGCCATCGGTTGCTCCTTGGCGAGTTAAGTCGGTAATATAGATGTAAGGGCAGTTATACTGAAAGGCAATACGCTTGTTTATTGCATTGAACCAATCTATTTGCTGGCTTATTTGTGCTTTGTTGCTGCCAGAAGCAAAAGGGGTAACGCTATAATCGGGTATAGAAACCACAAATACATGGTTTGGCTTCCCTCCTGCTAGTTGGATGCTTTTTTGCAGCAACTGGGTAAAACGGGTTATATATCCACTTGTGTCGTAGCCCCTGTATTGGTCGTTTACGCCTATCAGCAGGCTTACAATGTCATAAGGCCCTTGCGGGTTTTTAGATTGTATGGCAGCTTGCAAATCGCTGGTTGTCCATCCTGTTGTGGCTATGTATTCAATGGGTTTTACCTTGATAGTGCTGTATGCAGACAACCATGCAACCGTTTGCGCAGGGAAACGCTGGCTGCTATCGACAGATTGGCCAATGGTATAAGAATCTCCTAACGCTAAATAGGTTTTGCTAGTATCCTTTATTGGCGTAGGTGTGGGCGTAATAATAGTTGCAGTAGTATCCATAGCAACAACTTTAGCAGTAGCAGCTTTGTTACACCCGATAACCATTGTATGTATTGCTAACAAAAAAAGTGCTACTGCAAAACCCGTTTTTTTCTTTTTCATACTTATATATACGCAATCTTGTGCCAGTTAGCTTTTAGATTTTAAAGAAGCTACCATTGCGGAATGAATAAAGTAATTTGAGATAATGATACCCAAGACTGAATATCGATTTTGAACAGCTTTTATTATCGCAACAATCTTCGCTTTTTCTTGCCCATTTAAGGGGTTTGTGGAACATGCTGCGCTGCCTCCCACCCTATCATGGCCATTTTTCTTGCTGTGCCCCAGCGGTATTCCCCGATGCCGCCAACTGTTTTTATCACCCTATGGCATGGGATAATAAATCCCACAGGGTTTTGCCCAATGGCTGTGCCTACAGCCCTTTGCGCCGTTGGCTGCGCAATTCCACTGGCTATATGGCTGTAAGACTGTAAGGAACCTTCTGGTATTTTCAGCAAAGCCTCCCATACTTTCAACTGAAAAGGCGTGCCTTTTAAATGAAGTGTCAGTGGGTTTTGTATAGATAGTCCATTTCCAAAAAAGCTATTTACAAGTTTATGAAAACTATCTTCTTCTTTGATTACAATAGCATTAGACCATAGTTGATTTAATTCTGCTTCTACTTCATCTGGTTTATCTTCATAGAACAATACATTACAAATGCCTGTTTCAGTGGAAGCCACTAGGTAATTGCCAAATAGTCCGTTTTGCAGGCTGTAGCGTATTACCAAGCCCTTTCCGCTATGCTTGTATTCGCCAGGCGTCATACCTTCTATGTTTACAAACAAGTCATGCAATCTGCCCGTGCTGGAAAGCCCTGTTTCGTAAGCAGCATCGTACACAGAAGCCCCATCCTTTTTTAATATCTCCTTGGCATATTCCACGCTAATGTAGTGCAGGAATTTCTTTGGGCTAACGCCAGCCCAGTCTGTAAACATGCGCTGGAAATGAAAGGGGCTTATATGCACTGCTGCTGCAATTTCTTCAAGCGAAGGTTGCTTTTCCCTATTTTCTTTTATGTATCCCAAAGCATCTGCAATGCGATAATAATCTTGCATCTTTCTTTATTTACTCGGTACAAAATTGGGACAGAAAAGCCTGTATAAAAACCCGTTTCTTGCTTTTATTCCGCAATAGAGGGGGCTATATTCGAGTTTTTTTCATGATTATTTTTTTATCAAAAATTCAGAAAATTACTTTTTTACTATAACTCATTGAAATACAGCGTTTTCCCTTTTTAAAGATGCATTTCTTGATGGATTTTATAGTGATTTATTGTGGATGGAATGATGATGTATCGTGTATCAATATGGATTCATTGTGGATCAATGTGGATTTATTGTGTATGAAAAGTGAGCTGCTATTAACCCTGCCCCCATCTCTTCTATAGGAAGTATTATTTCCTGCAAGGGTACTTGCTTTGCCGCTGTATAACTTGCTTTTTATCGCTTTCATAGTTTACATTTTGGTATAAAAGTCGGCATGATTTACAAATTATCCAAAAGCAAAATCCTATATGGGGGAAATATTCCCCCATGAATAACCATAAATTCCCCCATATAGGATGCACAAGTTATTTATGGGCAGTAAAATAACTTTGAATAAAATTTGGAATAGTAACGTTTCCGAAATAACTTTCCCCATCTAGGTTAATTTAAAAAAAAACATTTAACCACAAAGAACACAAAGATTTTGCGCAAGGAAGCACAAAGAAAACCCTTTTAAAGTAAAACGTTTCACTTTAAGGACACAAAGGACAACGCAAAAAGATTGATAAAATGAAAAAATCCTTATTCGGAAATAGGGAAAGTTATTTTGAAAGTATTATTTAGTCAATTTTTATTCAAAATTGCCAACCACTTCTACCCTGCTCCTACCATTCGCCATTTTGGAAACCTTGATTTGTGTAGGTATGCGTTCTGTCATTTCCTCTACATGCGATATTACGCCCACTTTGCGGCCTTGGTTGTGCAGCCGCTCCAA
Source organism: Parasediminibacterium schistidii (assembly GCF_046546515.1). Lineage (NCBI taxonomy): Bacteria > Pseudomonadati > Bacteroidota > Chitinophagia > Chitinophagales > Chitinophagaceae > Parasediminibacterium > Parasediminibacterium schistidii. The sequence continues at coordinate 17,404 of NZ_JBKHKJ010000019.1, forward strand.
GGCATCCACGGCTATATTCAGGGTTACTGGATCTAAAGAACCAAAACCTTCATCAATAAACAAGGATTCTACTTTCATTTTATTAGATGACAGGGAAGCAAGCCCCAAAGCCAATGCCAAAGAAACCAAAAACGACTCGCCACCAGAAAGAGAGAAAACGGTGCGCAATTCATCGCCCATGTCCATGTCTAGCACCTGCAAGCCCAATGAATTGGGGATGCGGAGCAGCTTGTACCGGTGCGACAATGCTTGCAAATGCACGTTGGCATACCCTAGCAGGCTATCTAAAGTATATTCTTGGGCTATCTGCCTAAATTTTTTTCCATCTGCAGAACCTATCAAATCGTTTAGCTTAGCCCAATTATTGGAGACTTCATCTTGTGACTCCATTTCTTTTAACAAGCGGCCAACTTTTTGCTTGTTATCCATATCCAGCCTCAGTTTAAACTCCAACTCATTGGCAGCGGTAGTTATAGCAGCATGGCTTTGTTTAAAAGCATCATGCAAGTTGCTCACTTCATCAAGCCCCCTCTCAGCAACCTTTTTGCTTTCATGTTCTTTTAATTGCCAGCTTCTTTCGTCAAGCGTAGCTTTAGCTTTGGTAACTGCCTCGTAAATAACATTTATAAAACCCCTTTCCGTTCCTATCCATTCTTGGGTATAAGACAATAGAACTATTAAATGCTCCTCACTAATTGATATTTTATATTTTTCATTATATACTGACAACCAATTGATTATAGCAATATAATTCTTTTCTACTTCAATAGTAAATTTTTCTATATCTGCTTTTAGCTGGCTTTCAGTAGTATTTAATCTTAGCAATTGGGCATCTAATTCAGCCTTTTCTGCAACCACTTGTTTATAAGCTATCTGGGCATCTTGTATTGCTGCACTTAGTTTTTGTTGGATAATAGCCACTTCTTCCCCATTAAAAATAGCTTTCCTTTCAGTAGTGAGGAATGATAGGTTTTCTTGATACTCCGCAAGCTTGCCTTGCTTGGTGGCAACATCTGCATTGCTTGCCGTCAATTGCTGGCTTATGCCTTCTAGGCTCGTTTTTAAAATATTTAGGTTGTTAGTGCTTTCTTCTAGTTCTTTTAGTCGGGCATTCCATTCCTTGGCAAACTGATGCGCAACCAATTCAAATTTGCCAGCATCTTGTTTCCAAGCCTCTACCCAGCCTTCACGGGTAAAATAATGGTTTAGGAAATCAATAACAGACTCTAGTTCATTATTCGCTTTGCTAAGGCTTTCGCTCAATGAAGCAATTTGCTCTTTCAAACTCTGTTTTACCCTTAACGCATCCTTTAAGGAATCTCTGGTCTCTACTAGTTTCTTTTCAACACCCTCCATTTGGGCCTTTTGGGTGTCATGAGTGCTTTTCAACTTGCTGTACCTGCCAACTTCCAGCCTAACTGCCTGCAGAGCAGCTTCTAGCCTATTCCGCTCATTTTCTAGCCATACGCTTTTTTGTGCTGGTGGCAAAGCGGAGCAGGTAGCATCTATCTTGAAAGATTGCCATTTACCCTCCATGGTTGCCGAATCGTTTGCTTTTAGCACCAGCTCTTTTTCAAGGACAAGGTTATCGGCATTTAATTTCTTGCATTGCTGTTCCAAGCTGCTAGTTTCCCTTAACAATTCATTGTATAGGGCATTGCAAGCGTTGCTTTCATTTTCAAGCCCTTCCAATACATTGTGCAGTTGAATACTTTGAGCAACAAATGGGTGATGGATACTACCACAGACAGGGCATTCTTGCCCTTCAATCAATTCGCCCCGCAATCCCTCCACATTTTCTGTGGTTTTTAAGTGAGCTTGCAAAAGCATTTTACCTGATTGTTCTTTCTTTATTTCGGCTTCCCTTAGCTCAACTTGCTTTGAAGCAAAAGTTTTTGTCTTTCCTTCTAATTCTAGTTTATTGGCTTTTAGCTTATCCGATATTTCTTGGTTTAGTTTCAAAGTAGCGAACTGCAAATCCCAATGCCCTTTTGCGGCAATTATCTCCTGAATGCCAAGCACAAGGTTGGCCTCATTGGCTTGCAAATCATTGATAGGAACGCTTGATAATTCCTTATTGGTAGTATTAAAAATGGAATGTAGCCCTTCTAATTCCTTTTCCTGCCCAACAAGCTGGTTTCCAAGTAAGGTAATATCTTTATCTATTTGAATATTCCTAGCCCCACTTGCTTTGATATCTTCAGCAAACTTCTCTCGAAGAGGCAATATATTGGCCGCATCTGCCAATTTAGACGAAATGATGACAATATTTTCCGCTATTGCTTGCCGGGGGCTATTTTCTGCTTTCCATTTTTGCAAGGCTTGGGCTCGATCTTCCAAGCGTGTAACCTCTAATTCTTTTTCTTTAACAACCGTAATAACCTGCTGGTGTTTTTCAAAAGCTATATCATATTCCTGCTTAGCATTTGCTGTTTGGGTTGTCTTTTCTTTTATTAGTATATCCAATTGCTTGGCTTGTTCAATAGCAGGCTGGGCATCAAACTGTGCTTTCTCCGACTCTGCAAGCAGTATATCAGCTTGTGCAAGTTGATTACTTAGTAGTGGTATTTTTAATGTTAATTCATTGATTTTTAATAAATTAACTTCATATTCATTATTTTTTTGTTGAAGTAAATGAGCGTTGTTTTGTTTTGCATCTACCAAAGTCCTAATGGGCTGGATGCTCTCAACTTGCGTTAGCAAATTTATCCTTTCAGTAGCAGCCTCCCTTTCCGTTTCTGCCAGCGTTAACGCTTGCGTTGCTTTTTCTTTGCTTGTGGACAAAGCCATCCATTGCTGGTGCCATGTAATTTCTTCAGCAAGTAATGCCAGCTCCGCTTCCCCTTCTTTTATCTGCTGGGCAAGGGTTAGTTTTTCAATGTTGATATTTGACAATTCTTCGTCGGACAATATGGCTATGCCCTCCATTTTAGAACGAAGGTTTTTCAACTCGTCGCTGGCTTCTTTCGATTTTTCATAAATGAGCTTGGAAATATTGGAATAAATATCCGTGCCTGTCAATTTTTCCAGCAAGGAAGACTTGGCATCTTTATCTGCTTTTAAGAAAGCTGTAAAATCGCCTTGGGCTAGCAACACGGAACGGGTAAATTGTTCAAAATTCAAGCCTACTAGGCGTTCTATTTCATCCTGTATTTCAGTCCTTGTGCCACCGATATTGATATTGGTTGACAGGTTTATCAATGCCATGGAATAATTCTGCAAGCTGCCCTCTGCCTTGTTCCTTGCACGCCGTACACCCCATGAAGCGGTATATGGAATACCATCTACCCCAACGAAAGATACTTCTGCAAAACCATCTGCTGTACCGTCTCTCAAAATGCCCCTGGTATCCCCCTGCCCTATTTTGCTGCCTACTACATCATGCAGCTCTATGCCTGTTTCTTTGGCTTGCAGGTAGCGGGGCGTTTTTGCATACAATGCCAGGCAAAGTGCATCGAGCAAAGTTGACTTGCCTGCGCCAGTTGGCCCCGTGATGGCAAATATGCCAGCGGACAAAAGTGGTTCCTTGGTAAAATCAATTTCAGCTATGCCCTCTAGCGAAGCAAGGTTTTTGATGCGTATGGAAAGAATTTTCATTGTTCAATAATTGAAATGTGGCTTACAGCGGATATTTAACCACAAAGCACACAAACTTTTTCGCAAAGAAACACAAAGTAAGTGTCAATTAGTTACTACTCAGCCGCTCTAACTATCCCCATAAATCCGTACAATCTGCATAAGTTAAATTTTATTATTTAACGGAACTATCTGATACTTTTAAAATAACTTCCCCCATTTCTAAATATGGCTTTTTTCATTTTATCAGCTTATTTGCACTGTTCTTTGTGCTTTCTTTGCAGTTAAACCTAGATTTTGCAGTTGAAATCTATTGCAAGCCCCAACTACTTCAAATACAAGTATTTGCTTAAATTTGAGCCTTTCATAACGAAGTCAACTGCAAAATCCGGGTTAAATAATCTTTTAGAAATTAACCTGATTGGGAAAGTTTTTTCGGGAACATTACTAAACAAATGCAGTTTGGATAATCAAGAAATGTTAATTATTAATTATTAATTATAAAGGTCTATGTCAACAGGGAATTATGATGAAAGCGATATTAAAAGCCTCGACTGGCGGGAGCATATCCGCCTGCGGCCGGGTATGTATATCGGGAAGCTGGGTGATGGATCGGCGGCAGATGATGGCATTTATGTATTGATAAAGGAAGTACTAGATAACTGTATTGATGAACACATGATGGGCTATGGCAAGCATATAGACATTATGCTGAAAGATAAGACTGTAAACATACGGGATTATGGGCGTGGCATACCGCTTGGCAAAGTGGTAGATGTGGTAAGCAAAATAAACACTGGTGCAAAGTACGACAGCAAGGCTTTTCAAAAAAGCGTTGGGCTGAATGGCGTAGGTACAAAAGCAGTAAACGCATTGAGCAGTTATTTTAAAGTAACGGCTTACCGGGATGGGAAACAAAAGACTGCCGAATTTGAGCGGGGTATTTTGCTAAAAGAACACCAAGAAGAATTAAGCACAAAGCAGAATGGCACAGAGGTTTCGTTTATTGCCGATGATACCATTTTCAGGAACTATCATTTCCTGCACGAATATATTGACAACCAGTTGTGGAACTACTGTTACTTGAATGCTGGGCTGATTATAGATTTCAACAATAAAAAATACGTCAGCAAAAATGGGCTGCTCGATTTGTTGAAACGCAAAACCCCGGAGGAGGAACTACGCTACCCCATCATCCACCTGAAAGGTGAAGATATAGAAATAGCTATCAGCCACAACAGCGACTATGGCGAAGACTTATTTTCCTTCGTTAATGGCCAGTACACTACCCAGGGCGGCACTCATCAGCAGGCGTTCAGGGAAGCCTATGTAAAAACCATACGTGATTTTTTCAAGAAAGACTATGAAGCGGCAGATATTAGGCAAAGTATTGTTGCAGCGGTAGCCGTGAGGGTGCAGGAACCTGTGTTTGAAAGCCAAACAAAAACCAAGCTCGGCTCACAAAACGTAAGCGAGGGGGGCAAGAGCATGAAAAATTTTATCCAGGAGTTCCTTAGCAAGGAATTGGATAATTTTCTGCATAAAAATCCAATGGTTTCCGATGCGTTGAAAAAAAGGATAGAGCAAAGCGAACGGGAACGAAAGGAATTAAGCGGCATACGAAAACTGGCCAACGAGCGTGCCAAAAAAGCCAACCTGCACAACAAAAAATTGCGTGACTGCAGGATTCATTTTAATGATGAGCCGCCTGTGAAAAACCGGGAAGAATTTTTGGTTACCCAAAGGAACACTACCGTTTTTATTACCGAGGGCGACAGTGCCAGTGGGTCTATTACTAAAGCAAGGAAGGTAGATACACAAGCTGTTTTTAGCCTGCGTGGCAAACCGCTAAACTGCTATGGGCTTACAAAGAAAGTGGTGTATGAAAATGAAGAATTTAACCTGCTGCAACATGCCTTGAATATTGAAGACGGGCTGGAAGGTTTGAGGTTCAATAATATAGTGGTTGCAACCGATGCCGACGTGGATGGGATGCACATACGTTTATTGCTAATGACTTTCTTTTTGCAGTTTTTCCCCGACTTGGTAAAGCGTGGGCATGTGTATATTTTAGAAACGCCATTGTTCAGGGTGAGGAACAAGCAGGAAACCATTTACTGCTACGAGGAAAGTGAAAAGCAAGCCGCCGTGAAAAAACTGGGCAATAAGCCAGAGATTACTAGGTTTAAAGGGTTGGGGGAAATTAGCCCTGGAGAGTTTGAACGTTTTATTACGCATGACATGCGCTTGCAACCTGTGCTGCTTGACCAAGGGGAGCATATACAGCAATTGCTAGAATATTACATGGGCAAAAATACCCCGCAAAGGCAGGATTTTATCATAGACAACCTTAGGATAGAATTGGATTTGGTGGAAGGGGCAGCGTAATTTTTTTGGTTGCAACCAACTGTCAATTATCAATTCCCAAAATCAAACAATAGCGTACCCTTGAATGGGGTTTGCATGGGTGGGTTGCGCTGGCTTTGTGGGCCCATTACTTTGGGGTCGTTAAACTTGGTGCCGATGGGGCTGATAGCGTTAAAGAAACCAATGGTGTTGCCAGGAAAGGGAGGGGAAGTAAAATTGTTGGTGGCGGCTTTCGGTTTCAAGGGCTGCAACATTTGGAAATACAGGTTTTCATTTTTTGTATATACGGTAAAGTCCTGCTGGCTGTTCTGCACGGTTACCCAATACACATTGGAATGCCAGCCTTTGAACTCTGGGTAATCCCATGATTGCCCAGTAACCGTATTGTTATATGCTTTTTGCCAAACGCCTAGTTCAGGGCCCTGCAAACGGTTTTTCCAAACATGGTATGGCCCACGTCCTAACCAAGTCATACCTTTTATTTTTTCTTCGGGGTAATTGAAAGTGATGCCTGTATAATCTGTTTCTTTATCAATGAAATATTGGTAATCCAACTGCGGCAATTTGCCTTCCCGGAAAGTCCACTTTACTGTATAATGGTTGGAATCGGCATATATTGGTTCTACCACAAAAATTTCCCCTTCCTTATATGATTTGAATGCCACTAGCGACAAGGTAACGCCTGCCACTGATGGACCATCTGTAAGGGAAATATTACCTTTGCCCGTCTTTACTTTTTGAAGGAAGCCTGTTTTTTTATCAAAGGTGTAAGTAACACCATTGCTGGCAACTTCCAATATATTTTCCTTATCCGTGGTAGAGGTAGCTGCCAATTGCATGCTTACAACATCTGGCATTTGCTGGGGCGTATGGATAGCCCAACTCCAAGTAAAAACTTCTTTTTTATTGGCATCGTAAGCCGTGAGGTACAGGGCATCGGCATTGTTTATTTCGTTTCCAGTATTGATAATCAATGTACCCTTTTCATTAGGTGCCAAGGAAATGGGTGCAGCCCCACCTTTACCAACAACCGTCACAATATCCTTGGCATCGGTTGGCAGCTTTACCAGTTTCCATTTAAAGGTACATTGATCAAGGTTGGTATAGAGGTAATGGTTTTCTATAGCGAGGCTACCGTCAAAATTATGAGGCAATATTTTGGTGGTAATTTGTATAGGGCTCCATATTTGCTTGATGGTATAAAAACTCCCCTCCTTTTCACGATGAGGGCCGAGGATACCATCAGGTGCTTGGTTGCCAGCCACGTCTATCGCATTGTCTTTGTCCCCACGCACAATGCCCTCATCATGGAAACTCCATAGGAAACCACCGGCTGCGGCAGGGTGCTTCATCATAGCTGTCCAGAAATCTTCCAACGCTGCGCCATGGCCTCCATCAAAAAGGCCATGCATAAATTCGGTTGGGAAGAAAACATCTTTTTCCTTTGCCACTTCGTTCAATACATATTTATAGTCTGGGTAATGTTTGGTATTGGTGCCATTGAACCTTTCCCAAGGATGGATGACCAATCTTTTTTGGGGATCATACAATTGGTAGTCATTGTCCAAACCCCTGTTCCAGCCACCCTCGTTGCCATTGTCCCAAATAACAATGCAGGGGTGGTTTACATCCCTTACCACCAGTTCTTTTACCAATTTCCTGCCTACAGTAGTGTCATAAGAAGCCTGCCAGCCCGTTAGTTCATCCAACACAAACAAGCCAATGGAATCGCACAAATCCAAAAACTCCTTATCAGGCGGGTAATGGCTCATGCGTACTGCGTTCATGTTCATTTCCTTAATTAAGCCAATATCTAGCAAATGGATGTCACGACTCAATGTCCGGCCAGTTTCCGGCCATTCGCTGTGGCGGTCAACACCCTTGAATATTACTTTTACACCGTTTACATAAAACCCATCATGCAATCGTAACTCAGCCGTGCGAAAGCCAAAGCGTTTTTTTATGGTGTGGATGGCTTTGCCATTTTCTTTTATGGAAATGATGGCATTGTATAAATTGGGTTGCTCCGGGTTCCAGGTTTTGATGCTGTTAAAATGATGGGATAAAAGCGTGCTGTCATTTGCTTTCAGCGAGAAAGGTTTCTCTACCAATGTACCATTTAATGTTTCTACCTGTGCTTCTATTGTTTGTTTGCTTTTAGTATTATCTGCAAATACATTTATATTGAAATCGCCATTTGCTTTTGCATCAATAGCTACCCTTTCTATATGTGTTTGAGGTACTATTTCCAAATACACTGGCCTGAAAATACCCCCGAACAACCAAAAATCAGCTTTACGTTCTGCCCTGTTTATTGATTCGTTGGCAGAATGCCTGCTAACGGTTACTTCCAGCAGGTTCTCTTTGCTAAAGCTCACGAAATCTGTAATGTCATACTTAAATTCATAAAACCCACCTTGGTGCAAAGCACCTGCGGACTTACCATTTATCTTAACCTCCGTGTCTGTCATAGATGCTTCAAATACAATGATTATTCTTTTGTCTTTATTTGCAGGCGATAACTTGAACTTGTATTTATAAAAGCCTTGCTCCGGGTCGTTGTTGTCTTTGTAATACTCATAACTGCCAAACCCTTGCATATCCCAGTTTGAAGGTACGGGGATGGTTGTCCAATGGTTGCTGTTTCGTCCTTTGTTACACATGAAATCCCAGTTTACTGTGTGGTCTTTGTCTGTGCCAGATAGGTATTGGACAATGGTTTGCTGAGCATCTAATGCAGGGAGCAAGGCAAGGAGTAAGGCGGTGATTAGGAATGTATGTTTCATTCAATTTCTATTAAATATAGTTTTACATTTTTTGTTTCATCAAAGGTAATAAAACCTTTAACCCAGCATTTTTAGGATTTACAACATTCAAATCCCCCTCTTTATTGAAAGTCAATTCATCTATGCAAATTTCCCTCAATAAATCTTTTGATTTCGTTTCCGCAATGCGGTGGTAAATAATAAAATACTTGCCTTTGTATTGCAATATGGTGTGGTGGCCGGGGCCTATTACATTCAATGCGGTATCAGTTGACAAAACAGGGCTATGCTTACCTTCTACCCATGGGCCAGTAGGGCTGCTGGATGTGGAATAGCGGATTTTATAAGTACTGTCTATACATTTCCCTTGTGAATACATCAGAAAATAAGTACCCTTATGCTTTAGCATATAGGGGGCTTCAAAATAATTAGGAGGGGTAATGTCCTTGGGTGTATTGGTAAACGCATCCATTTGTTGGTTTAGTTTGCCCACAAAACAATGCCCATTTTTCCACTCCCAACCAGAACCCCAGTAGAGGTATGCTTGTCCGTTATCATCCAAATATGCTTCTGCATCTATGGTATGCACGTTGATAGCAACTTGTGTTTTCACAAATGGGCTACCATCTTTTTTTACGTTTTGCCAAGGGCCTTCGGGCTTGTCGCTTACGCCAGCATATACCTCGCTGCCTACAGCCACGAACATATGGAACCTTCCATCCTTGCCTTTTATTACACTTGGCGCCCAAACCATGTTGGTAGTTGATTCTGGGCTTTTGCACAAAGCTTTGGTAGGCCAGTTCAATGGCTTGCGTTCCCATTTTTTAAAATCACTCGTTACCCACAAGGCCAGGCTATCCCCACCCCAAGGATCAATAGTGGCATAGATGTAGAATTTATTGTTATATACAATAATGGTTGGGTCGGCAAAATAACCGGGGATTAGGGGAACAGGATTGCCATCAGGTTTTGCTTTTTGCTTTTGGGCAATGGCATTAAGGGTTATTGCAAGCAATATGAGAAGCAAATATTTTTGAATAGATTTCATTTTGAATGATTTTTAAGCGTTTCTTTATTCAGATCACAAAACCATTAGAGTGAACCACTCCTGAAGAGTTGCTCACTCAATTTGTTATTTCTTATACACCCTTGCCGCCCAGCCGCCGCCATTAGATAAATGCACTTTTACTTTATCGCCTGCGGCAACCTTTAGTATGTATTTTTTATAATCTGTTGCATCCCTGTCGGCATTGATGCCGTCTTTAAATATTTCTGCCTCGTAGTTGCCTGCTCCAAGGAAAGAAAAATCTATTTCAATATCCCGCTCTTGCCAATTGCCCATGGCACCTACAAACCATGTATCACCTTTACGCCTTGCGATGGCTATATATTCGCCCACATTGCCGCCTAACGCTACTGTCGCATCAAAAACAGTAGGCACTTTGGCTATAAAATTGGTGCATTCCTGTTCTTTTTTATATACCGTGGGGTTGTCTGCCAGCATTTGAAGCGGCGCTTCAAACACTACATACATGGCAAGTTGGTGGCAGCGTGTACCTTGCGCCATGGGCATAGCTCCATCAGGGCGAAAGGCAGATTTGGTGGCATTGCGCATAGCACCGGGTGTATAATCCATCGGGCCAGCCATCATACGGATATAGGGGAGTGTAACATCGTATAAAGGCACATTGTCATTTGGTGTCCACTTTTCGTTTTCCATGCCTTTTACCCCCTCAAAATTCAGCACATTGGGATATGTCTTTTGCAAGCCCGTTGGTTTGTACATGCCATGGTAATCAACTACCAACTTATAATCAGCCGCTTTTTGGGCAATAGTATACAGGGAGGAAACCATTTTCTGGTCATCCCTATCCATAAAGTCAATCTTAAAACCCTTAATGCCCATGGCCGAATATTTAACCAAAGCCGCATCCAACTTGCTATTCAACCCATACCATGTTGCCCATAGTATAATGCCCACGTTCTTTTTCTTGCCGTAATCAATCAGTTCCTGCAAGGCAATGACGGGTTTTATTTGGAGGATGTCTCCTTTTTCGCTCCAGCCTTCGTCCAACACAATATATTCCAACTTATTAGCTGCCGCGAAATCAATATAGTATTTATAAGTAGGTGTGTTGATGCCTGCACGGAAATCTACATGGGTAATGTTCCAGTCGTTCCACCAATCCCAGGCTACTTTGCCGGGTTTAATCCAAGATACATCAGCAATCCTTGAGGGAGCAGATAGTTTTTGCACCATGTCGTTATTGGCGAGTTCCTTGTCCGTTTCACTGATAACGATTGCCCGCCATGGGAAATTGCGTGTGCCGCTTACCTTAGCAATAAAGGCTGCCCTTTTCCTTACCATATAATTCATCATTTCAAAACCGCCCAATTGTTCTTCAAGAGCATATTTTGCATATACCCCATTAAAACCTTTTTTAGATTCATTTTGGGTAATGAACATGCCTGGGTAATCTTCCAAATCGGCTTCCAGTATCACTGCCTTTTTATTGTTTCCATAATTGATTAAGGAAGGCAGGAAAGCAAGCGAATCCTTTACAAACTGGGAAATATGAATATCGTCGTACATCGCTTCAAAAGCCATAGAGAAAGGGTCATGGTCACGTAAATCCCGCACATACGGAATTAATACCTTATAGTCTTTGTCCAAGTTAAAATTGGCTTCTTCATTTTTAACGATGAAACTGTCTTTCTTACTGGTAAAAAAGCGGTATGCCACGCCATCATCATAAGCCCTAAAAACAAGTCCGTACCCACCTTTGCATGTTAACATCAATTGATTGGCATTGTTTTTTACCGAATCTTTTTTATAATTGATGGCTTTGAAGGTTTCATTGATTGTAGTGGTTTTAGCAGATATTATTACTGCATTGTCGCCCAACACCTCACCCCCTTCTAATTGAAGGGCAATGGTTGAAGGGGCAATAATGGTATCTAATTGGTGGTTTATGCCCCAGCTTGTTTTTTTGCCTACGGCAATATTTAATACCACTTTGCCATTTGGTGATTTGACCACAAAAGTTTTGGGTGGTTTTTGGGCTATTGTGTTGGTTGTAATACCAAATAAGAGCATCACTATTATATTCTTTCTCATATACTTATTCCGCAATGGCGGGTCTTTTTACGGATGGTTGTGCAGTAATTTTTATGCTTGCTTGCTTTAGCCCATTGGCATTAGCCGTTAAGACAATAACCCCAGCTTCTCCAGTAGATTGTACAATTACCTGTGCCAACCCATTGAATAAATTCCTTTTGTATTGGGCGGCAGGATATATGATTTGGAAAACCCCAGCATCCATGTTGGGTGTATGCCATTGGTTTTTCCTGATTAATGGTGATCCTACAATAGCTATTACATTCTTGCCGGGATGCAACTTGCTTTTGTCGATGGCGAATAATTTTTTGCCTACGGCAAACTGGTTGCTACCATTTTCTTGTTTGATGTTGGCAGCAAGTAACTTCCCATTTATATAAATAGACTGTTCCGTGCCGATACATTTATACAATAGGGTAACAGTGGCATCGGCCATGCTATCCGGCATGGTAAATATGCCACGGTAAACCAGTGCAGTATTGGTTTTGGCAAAAGCCTCATCACGTATGTCTTTAAAGGCATTGCCCCATTTATTATCATCATAACCAACAGCAGTTTCAGGGCGGTTAACTAGGCCATCAACTATTTTTTCTTTCAGGTTTTCTATGGGTGCTACTTGAACAGTCTCCACATATTTCTCTACTTCTAAGGAGGTAGGATCGCTATTGCCAACACCAATAATTTTGCCCGGCCCTTCTATAGAAAACGTGATATTATTTCCCGCAGTAGGTACATGCAAATTATTTTTATCCAATGCGTCAACAGTCAGTACTGCAATATCTTCCTTATCTGCATTAATGGCCGTTTTATCTGCGGCAAGTTGAATGGAAACTGCATCCCCAGTGGTTTGTACTTTGTCTTCCAATATCTTTTTGCCACCTTTATAGCCAATGGCCAAGAGGGTTCCCTGTTGGTATTTCACCTTCCATTCCAAGTGCGAATTGAGGGGCATTGCTTTTTTGCCAAGGCTTTTTTTATTGAGGAACAATTCTACTTCATCGCAATTGCTGTAAGCCCACACGGCTATCTCCTGCCCTTCCTTGCCTGCCCAGTTCCAATGCGGCAGTATATGCAAGGCAGGTTTATCGCCCCACCATGCTTTTAAGTAATAAGCATCGTCTTTCGGGAAACCGCAATAATCCAGCATCCCAAATAAGGAAACGTTGGAAGGCCAATCGAATGGCGAAGGCTCTCCACGGTAATCAAAGCCTGTCCAGATGAACATACCTGCCAGGTAGTCTCTTTGGGCATAATGTTTCCATCCCCGCTCTATGCTATAGGAGTCTTTATTCTGAGCCGTATCATAAGCTGCCCTATAATGTTGTTTATTATCGTCCATATATTCCCCACGGGTTGCAACGGTGGCCCCTTCCTCTGTACCCCACAATGCCTGTTGAGGAAATAGCTGGTGTTGCTTATCGGTATTTTTATTCGCTATATAATTGATACCCAATAAATCCATAACTGTCGTAATGCCTTGGCTGCCTATACCGCCACTAAAGGCCGCAGTAGCAGGCCTTGTGCTATCAATTGTTTTTACATACGCTTGCATGGTTGAAGCTACCCTTGCACCCATCGGGCTATTTTCAATTCCCCATTCCTCATTGCCAATACTCCAACTAATTACAGATGGATGGTTCCTATCGCGTAGTATCATGTTTTTTAGCTCGCCAAAATGATATTGCGTGATGCCCATCAATCGGTTTTCTACTATAACAACCATCCCCAGTTTATCGCAGGCTTCCAATAATGCCGGGGTTGGCGGATTGTGCGAGCAACGTAACGCATTGCTTCCGATAGCCTTTAAAGAAGCAATGCGGTAATACTGCAAAGCATCCGGCATAGCAGCACCCACGCCAGCATGATCTTGGTGGTTATTCGTACCTTTTATTTTCACATGCTTGCCATTGAGGAAAAAGCCATGGTCGGCATCAAATTTTATCGTGCGTATGCCAAAAGTGGTAGTGTAGGTATCCAATACCTTATCCCCATCTTTTATATTGGTTACCAGTTTGTGCAAATATGGGTTTTCAATATCCCAAAGCATGGGATTTTGCAATTGGCTAGTAGTTGAAAAATCTTTTTCTTCAAATGGTTTTAAAGACAACTGTTGCAATGAAGCAGTTGCCAAAGCCTTGCCTGCGGCATCAACAATGGTTTGTTGAATATTGAATATTTTTGCTGTTTTGTTATCGTTTCGCACCGTTACGTTTGCCGTAATTGCTGCCTCGCGCCCATTTACCTGTGCTGTTACAAATGTGCCATTGGCAGGGATATGCACTGGATTGGTTTTGTTTAACCACACATGGCGGTAAATACCTGCCCCTTCGTAAAACCACCCTTCTTCCAGGGTTACATCTGCCCGAACTGCCACTACATTGTCCCCACCATAATTCAGGTAGTCCGTTATATCATACTCAAAACTTGAATAGCCGCTTATCTCCGTGCCTAAATAATGCCCATTTACCCAAACAATGCTATTCCTGAAAACCCCATCAAAAGCAATATGTACACGCCTGCCCAAATCGCTTGCCAGGATGGCAAAAGTTTTCCTATACCAGCCCACGCTTGCCTCTGGGAAGTTCCGCCCGATGGCTTTATAGCCGTGGCTGTTTGTGCCTTTGGGGCTAAAGCCCTGCTCCACCGCCCAGTCGTGCGGTAAATCCAGCTTGCGCCAAGCCCTGTCGTCAAAATCCTCGGCGGCAGCCCCATCCCCATAACCCGCTTTGGCCATGTAAGAAAAAACACTTGTGCCATTATTAAAATCTTTTTTGGTATCGTAGGCATGCCCCAATGCAAAACGCCAGCCAGCATCCATTAGGAGGTGTTCCCGTGCTTGTGTAGGTTGTTGGGCATGGGCAATTATTGTGCAAAACAACATTATTGCTAACAAGCTATTTTTTATCAATCTCATAGTCTTTTATATTCTGATTTTTTGCAAGAAGGCGTTATTTTGTACGCTTAGATTCTCATGCGTTATAATGACTGCCTATAGTTCATGTAGAGACGTTGCATGCAACGTCTCTACAAATGGCAGTAGCCGCAAGGGCTGCCCCTACCTCACTTCTATAAACTCCGGTTCATACGGGGCTATGGTAAACTTATCAGTATAATCTTTATCGTGCAATATGCTTCTCAAGCTGCCTTTTACCTCTATTTCTTTTGTTTCACCGCTTGTATTCATATACAAAAAGTGGTTGCCGTCTATCTGCCTTGCCAATACATTTTGCGGCACATCTGGGCCTTTTTTAATGGATAATGCTGTAATCAATTCATCAATAATGGGGTTCATCACCTCCCCTTTTGCTGGCAAACCAATATAGATAGCACGCCCTTTGCCATAATTATTGGAGGTGATAATGGGATAATCCTTATCCAAGCTGGTAATGCTGCCTAATACCTGCGCACCCTTCGGTTCAATCACATCAAAACGGCTGGACTGGCTTTCTATCTTTTTGCCTTTATACTCCAAGCGTATTTTTTTGCCTTTCAAAGTATCTCTGCCCACTTCATTCAGGGCTTCTGGTTCTTCAAAACTGGCAATGCGGATGCCGAACACATCGCTTAGCCTGCCCGGGCGTGTGCTGGTAAACACTTGGCTATGCTCATCTACCACAGCGGAATTACTGGTCATAATTACGGTGCCTCCATTGTTGATGTATTCCCTTAGTTTACTGGCAGTGGCTTCGTCCATCACGGCTACGCCGGGAACAATCAATAATTTATAATTGCTTAGGGTATTACTCCGGCTTATTTCCACCACTTTGGTATCCATGTTCCTGAAATAGAAGGAACTGAAACAATTTTGGAGTTGGTCGTCATGCAATTCCGGGAAAGACGAACTGGCTATCTGGCTTGAGAAGGAGAATGCAAGCCCTATTTCAGGGTTTGGCTTGTAGGGGAAAAACTTTTCTATCTTTTTAAATTCAGTTGCTATCTTTTTGTACTCATCATATTTTCGGTTGGGTATGCCGTCCCAGTCGGTCATGCCTTCGGTAAATTGCTCCTCGCCGCCGTACATTGTTTGCCATGTCCACCCACAAACCATTTGGTTACCATACATCAACGAGGCGTACGCCGACTTACGCATGGAACCCGGCGTAGCTGTAAACGTGGTAAATTCCGTGCACCAGAACGGTGTTGTATTTTCAAACTGTATCCGTTGTATGCCAAACAAGGCATGTAGCAATCCCCAACTCGTATTCAACGAATTGCCGGGATAAAAACCATTGCCACCCCTTGTAATTTTGCCTGTATAAGCCGTTTTTGAATAATCAAAATATTTCATGCCGCTGTAGTACCACATATTGGTGGTGGTTAAGGCGTTGGGGGCATTGGCTTTTACTTTATCGCATAGTTTTACCAGCATTCCATTTACTTCATCAGACACAAACAACCTAAAATCCAGCACCCTTTCCGGTGCGCCTGTAATATTGCCAGAAACAGGGAAACCAACTTCGTCAAACTGATTAATCCGCCTACTCCAGCGTTGCGAAGCCCATGCTTTGTTTAAATTGTCAGTGGTCTTGTATTTTTTTTGCAGCCATGCAATAAACCTTTTCCTAGCCGTTTCTGAATAAGAAATCTGCCCGTCTCCCGGCTCATTGTCTATGCCAAAAGCCAATAAAGCAGGGTGCTTGCCAAAATGCTTGGTCAATGTATCTGCATAACGCAAGGCATATTTCTGGTAATTGGCATCGCCAATATCTTCTGCATAGCGGTGGTTGGGGTAAATGAGGTTGCCACTTGGGTCAGTATTGCTTATGGATGGAAATTTGTGGTGCAGCCAGATTGGGGCAGGGCGGACGGCAATATCTAGTATTACTTTTATGCCTGCATCATCCATCATGTTCATCACCGTATCAAACCATTTAAAATCGAATTTGCCTTCGAATGGCTCATAACTATCCCAAGCTAGATGCCCCATGCGCACTACTTTAAAGCCAGCATCTTTCATCAACCCAATGTCATGCTTGTATTTAGCCACATCTTTTGCATCGTGGGGGTGGTAATTGGTACCTACATAGAGTTCCTGTGCTTTCACTGCAAAGCATAGTGAAAATAAAGAAATAAGGAGAAGCAGTATTTTATTCATTGTTATTTGTGATTAAATGATTGGCATGATACCCATAATAATGCAACGCAAAACCTAATCGGATGCCCACCACGAGTTTCACCCTTGGCTACTGTTGTTAACCCTTTCAAGGTTTTTAGCTAGATCCGCTATTTAAGTCTTTATTTTTTTTTGCTTCTGCTTTGTGCCGCTTCGTGCCTTAGTAGCAGCTTGCCTTATTTCACCATATCCGCATAAGAAATGCCCCTGCCCACGGTGCTCATATATACCCGGCCATAAATATTCATGTCGCCCATTACAAATTGGCCATTGCCAGTGCCGCCGTATTGGTGGGCGTTATCGTTTACCCTTATCCATGTTTTGCCTTCATCGCTCGACATAAACACGCCTTCTACCCCATTCACCACCCCCCAGATAAATATGCTGGGGTAAGCACCGCCCGGCGCAGCCATGCCGATGCCCACAGATGAGCAACTACTAACACCCTTGATTGTTTTAAAACTGCTGCCCGAATTGGTGGAACGCATCAAGCCTTCGCCATTGGCAGCTACCCAAATATGGCCTTCTTTACCCGGCACCACCCTTATAATCCTAGAAGCACCGGGGCCAATATTGGTCGCTTCCTTAAACG
The DNA here is from genome assembly GCF_046546515.1 of Parasediminibacterium schistidii. Taxonomy (NCBI): domain Bacteria; kingdom Pseudomonadati; phylum Bacteroidota; class Chitinophagia; order Chitinophagales; family Chitinophagaceae; genus Parasediminibacterium; species Parasediminibacterium schistidii. The sequence goes on from NZ_JBKHKJ010000019.1 coordinate 34,935, forward strand.
TTAGGCCACCATCGTTGCTTGCAAAGAAATTTCCATCATCAGTGTTATATACATAAATTTTATTGTCGTTTACCAAATCTGCCACGGGGCGGGCATTGGGCATATCAAGCCCTACGCAGGGCATCCAATTTGCGCCTCTGTCAACTGTTCTGTAAGTGGTATTCATCCAGTTTGGTGAATAAATAAAAGCTGTGCCACTGGCAGTTACCGTTACTTTTCCCTGATAGCCCGGCACGGAAGGGAACCAACCCCAAGATTTGCCTTGGTCGAGGGTGTACATCAAATTGCCACCAAGCCTTATCATTACATTTGGGTTAGTGCCTGCATAAGAAATGACATGCGTTGTACCCATGCGTGGGTTGTGTATGGGTGCATATTTGGTTACATCGCTATGTATAAAACCATCGTAATCGCTGATAACAGATACCAACGGCCCACCGGGAATACTTACCAAATCGTTCGGCACAGTTTCTTCTATACCCGTGGAACTAAATTTAAACAGTGGCACAGGTGCAGTAACATCACTGCAAGAAAAAATGCCTTGCCCAGAGGTTAACCATATTTTGTTGGTATTAAAGGGGTCAAACTCTACGCAGCCTACCCAGTGCATATTGGTGCCATTTACCCATGTAACGCCATTTTCATCAAAATCCATCCCTTTTGAAATAGGGTCAGTCCAAGTAGCGCCTCCATCTTGTGTAAACAAAATCCTATCGCCAAAAACATCTTTGCCGTTGGCTGCTTTATATTGTTTGATATAGGTGTTAATGGTGGACACTACCAAGCGTTGCTCATTGGTTGGGTCTATACATATACCGCCGAATGGCTTGCTAAAATTGGGCGGCGTAATTTCTTTCAGTTCCATTGTGGCCGTGTTCAATTTCCATATACCGCCCTTGTTCATGGGTTCGTTTACTTCTTTGTACGGGCTAGGTCCTGCACCGTTTGCATACGTCAGGTACAGGCCGCCTTCGCTGGTTAATACCCCACGCTGCGGCATAAATTCCCCCGGGCTGCCAGCAACTGCCGAAAAGCTATTGCCGCCATCCTTGCTTACAAATAGGTTTTTGTCCCCGGCGCGGGATATGCCCACATAAATGGTTTGCGAAGCCGTGCCTTTTGTGCCGCTTTTTGGGTCGATGGTTACAAAACTTACCCCGTTTTTATTGGGGGTAGTCGTAACATCCAAGCACTTTAATCTTTTCCATGTTACGCCCCTGTCGGTGCTTTTAAACAACCCGTTTTCCCTAGTACCGCAATAGAGTATGTCTGAATTATTAGGATCTACCTGCAATTTCTCGCCGTTCTGCCGCCCCATGCCGTTGCCATGGGCTTTAAACAGGTTTGTTACAATGTTGATGGTGAATGTTTTGCCATAATCGGAGGAAGAAAGGATGGCCGTTTTGCCCCCGTTGAAATAATTAGTACCCACCAGCATATACAGCCTGTTGGGTGCTTGCGGGTCTATAGCCAATGATTCTACACCCAAGTAGCCCGTTTCTTTGTTAGATACCCAGTCCAGCAACTGGTTCCAGGAAGCGGTAGTGCTATCCCATTTGTAGGCACCACCCACATCGGTACGGGCATACATCAAGTTGCGCTCTGTTTTATTGGTAATGATAGACGATACAAAACCGCCACCCCCCATGGCCACGCTGCCCCACTTGAATGTTTGCGCATTAGCCACAAACGCAAAAAGCAAAATGGCTACTAGCCATACCGTTTTAACAGGTGTAAGCCGTATTTGTATTTGTTGTTGTTTAATACTTTGTACCCTAACAGGTATCAATGGCAACCGGGCATATCGGCTTGCGCTCAACAGGGATGTGGCATCCATAAATTTCCTAAGCAATCGTTCTATTTTCTGCATCGTTTAAATATGGCGGTAAAATTATTTATAACCGCCCTATTGCAACATGCTTTATTGTTAACGAATAGAGGCTTGAATGTAAACGGGAGTTTCATTTGCTTATCCTGTAAACCTCATTTATCTGTTTAGATGCAATATGCTTGTTAATATGACACTTATTACGCTGAACAGTTGGGGGTGTTCCCAATCATTTGGAGCACACTGTGAACGGTTAGCAGCGTAGTGCGAACAATTGGCAGCGTGCTACTGACTGCTGGCAGTGTTCCCCAACGATTGGAAGCGTACTGCGAACGGTTGGCAGCTGGCAGCGAGCGATTGGAGAAATGCTGCCAACTGTTAGGAAACGCTGCGGATTATTGGAAGCGTGCTTCGAATGAGTGGGGAAAGAGTGCGGGTGATTGGCAGCAATTGCCAGATATAAAAATAATAAGGCACAGATATTTAAAACATGCTGCAATACACTTATTTTTGGAGGGAGTGACGCAATGTAAAAGGAGGTGTGCTTATTTAATAGTTAGCAGTAAGCATAGCGTACACCACCAGCAGTACAAAACCTTGACAGTAAAATGGACAAAGAGTTACTTACAACATTTATTCAAAACCACATACCAGCATCAAGGGAAACGCTTTTAAAAATTGCAGCACAATTTGAAGAAAAAGACTTTTCAAAAAATGACTACTTTCTTAAAGAAGGCAAAATTAGCAACTATCTATTTTTAGCAGAGGGCTTTATGCGTGCCTTTACTTTTGACACAAACGGCAATGAGGTAACAACGTATTTTTATCAAAAAAACAGGGTTGTTTTTGAAGCCTCTTCCTTCTTTATGCGTACCATTTCTACAGAAAACATACAGGCAGTTACAGATTGTAAGGGCTACTTCACAAACTTTGAAAAGCTAAATATCCTTTTTCATTCCACACCTGAATTTAGAGAGTTTGGTAGGTTGATGTTAGTGAAAGAATTTGCTGCTTACAAACAGCGAACTTTGGCAATGATAAATAAAAGTGCAGAAGAACGCTATGCAGATTTGATAAATAGCAACAAAGAAATTTTTCAATACGCACAGCTCAAACACATAGCTTCCTACCTTGGAATGACAGATACATCTTTGAGTAGAATTAGAAAAGAATTTTCAAAAAAATAATCTTCTTGCAATTTCTTGCCATTTGGCAAGTGGTTACAAATTTCTTCTTTCGTCCTTTGCATAGTAATAAAACATATAACGCAATGGACAATTTACCATTTTACATCTACTTTGTTTTTGGACTAACGCTTTTGCTAGCCGTATTACTTTTTTATAAAGCAACAAAATTATCAAAGGTTTTTTTAATAACCATCTCTGTTTGGATTGTGCTTCAAAGCATTCTTAGCCAATCAGGCTTTTACAGGAGCACCAACAAATTTCCACCGAGATTGCCATTTCTTTTGCTACCTCCAATTATTTTAATCACAACCCTATTTAATACAAAAAAGGGAAAGTATTTTATTGATAGCTTAAATATTAAAATCCTTAGCATTTTTCATATCATAAGAATCCCTGTAGAATTGGTTTTGTTTTGGTTGTTTATGTATAAGTCAGTTCCACAATTAATGACATTTGAAGGACGAAATTTTGATATTTTTTCAGGGTTATCAGCACCTTTTATTTATTATTTTGGCTTTTCTAAAAATAAATTAAGCAATAAAACCCTTGTAGGTTGGAATTTCATTTGTCTGGCATTAGTAATTAATATAGCCATCAATGGCATATTATCAGCAACAACTACTTTTCAACAATTTGCATTTGAGCAACCAAATATTGCAATACAATATTTTCCTTTTGCATTACTGCCATCAGTAATTGTGCCTTTGGTTATTTTTTCACATTTAGTATCTATCAGGCAACTTCTATCAATCAAAATATTAAAATAAAAGATGGAAAAGAAAATCTTAATCACTCTAGCCACAGGCAAAACAGGATATGAAACTGCTTTACAGCTTTTAGAAGAAGGTTATCCAGTTAAAATAATGGTTCGTTCAAGAAACCAAAAAGCATTAGAACTGGAAAAATCAGGTGCTGAAATTGCTATTGGTGAATTCAATAATTACGGGCAAATTAAAAATGCCCTGTTAGATGTTAGCCGTGTTTATTACTGCTACCCTATCAAAAAAGGAATGGCAGAGGATGTTGCTGTTTTTATACAAGCAGCAAAAGAAATGAAAACTGAAGCCGTTGTTTTTATGGGGCAATGGTTGGCCGAATTTGAAAACCAACAAAGTTTTCAAACAAAAAGCATTCAGCAATCTTACAAACTTTTAGAGCAGTCTGGATTAAATGTAGTTTACCTCATTCCTGGCTACTTTGCAGAAAATAACATCGGTGTTTTGCTTGAATTTGCAGTTCAACTTGGCATTTTAGCTTCCCCTTTTGGAAATGGGAAAAATCCAGTTCCATCCAATGAAGACTTGGCAGCTTGCATTGCGGCATTACTCAAAAATCCTCAACCTTATTATGGACAACGGCTTAGGCCAACAGGATCAAAATCGCTTTCAGTGAAAGAAATGGCAGATATAATAACAAAAGTGACTGGCAAAAAAATCAGGATTATCAATTCGCCAGAGTGGATGTTTTTGAAAGCTGCCTTTTCAATGAAAGACGATTATGGATATGACGCTTTTACTATTGCACAGGCAATACACTACAACAGGGAGTACCAACAAAATAAATTTGACATTGGCGGAGCTACAAACATTGTAAAGCAATTGACAGGTAATGACCCAGAGGATTTTGAAACGATTATTAGGCGCTTTATCGAAACCTCATCTTATGGAATGCCCAATAGAACAGGTTGGTTTAAAGCGTTGATAAAGTTTATGAAAATACCATTTCAAAAAGTACCAAGTATTAAAGAGCTTGACAGGCTTAACAAATAGATTAATTATCTTACGCAACCTATCAGCATTCAACTGTCGCATGGTCTCGTGCCTTTGCCTAAACGTTACTTAACTAACATGTAAACGAATACACGTTTTTTAACCCGGATTTTGCAGTTAAAATCTATTGCAAGCCCCAACTACTTCAAACACAAACACTTGCTTGATTTTTTGGCCTCAACGTAGTGTACTATGTTTTCAGCCAAAAAATCGGCTCAAGTGCTTGTGTTTATTGCATTTGAGCCTTTCATAACGAAGTCAACTGCAAAATCCGGGTTTAACCAACCATAGTAACCCTTTTCGAGTTTAGCCATACATCAGCAGGGCATTTCCTCGTGCTGTTTAGTAGCTCGCTAACATTACTCACAGTGGGGGAAAACGAAAAATGGCTTAAAACGATTTGAATAGCATTAATAATAGTAGTTTTGGGTGCATCTTTTTTCCACTTTTATACGGGCTGTAATAGGGTTGCCAACCTTTTGAAAATTGGCAACCCTTACGCTAGCTAAAAAAAATATGCACCGGTAGTTTTACAAAAAAGTCCATATAACGCTAAATTTAATCAAATGGTTTCTGCTTTCCATCCCGATCTTTCTTTGGAAGATTTGTTTCATGCCACTTTTGAAAACGACCTTACTGCCCAAATATTGAAAATTTTTGAAGGGGAAATTTTAGCCGTTAATAGTGCCACTTGTGAAATGTTTGGGTACACACAGGAAGAATTTTTAATGCTTCAACTAAACGAATTTGTAGTAGGCAATATTGCTGAGCGAGAAAAGATGAGAGAGGCACTTAAAACCGGCAAAGCAAATGGCATTATAAGTTTCAAAAAAAAGGATGGTGCTTTTTTTAATGGTAAAGTAGAAGCTAAAAACATGGTGGGGCTTACAGGTACAAATATAGTTTAATTACTATTTTTGACAATACCAAAGAGGATAATTTAACAAGTGAATTGGCAGAAAGGGCAAAAACAATAACTAACATCCTTGGTTCTTCATTTGACGTTATTTCTATCATTAACAAATCTGGCAAGCGGATACATACCAGCAGCTCTGCTTCCCAATTATATGGCTATACCATGGAGGAGCTCATTGGAAAGCCATTTTTAGATATTGTTTATGAAGCCGACAAGGAAATAAGTGCAGCTACTTTTGCTAAGATTTTTGAACCTGAAAGTATAAAATATTTCGAAAATAGGCTTGTAAAAAAAGATGGCTCCCTCTTGAATATGTCATGGTCAATCAATCTTGATAAAGAGCTAGATCATGTATATATAATTGGTAGGGATATTACAGAGAAGATTAATACGGAAGAAGCCTTAAAGGAAAGTGAAAAGCAATATCGGTCGCTAATAAAAAATTTAAACACAGGAATACTTAAACAAGGGCCAAGCACTGAAATCCTACTTTCAAACCCTGCCGCTTTGGAAATGCTTGGTCTTTCGGAAGACCAGATACTTGGAAAAACCTCTTTTCACCCAAACTGGAATGTGATTCATGAAAATGGAGATGATTTTCCTGGGGAAACACATCCTGTTTCTGTTGCCATCGCTACAAAAAAATCAGTTCATAATGTTGTAATGGGTGTTTACAGACCAGTAACAAAAGACAGGGTATGGCTTTTGGTAAATGCAGAGCCAGCGTTTGACACTTTGGGTCAGTTGGATCATGTAATATGCACTTTTAATGATATTACGGAACAAATAGTTGCGCAAAATGAACTAACAGAAACCAAAAAAAGATTGCTGAAACTAAATGATGAACTGCAACTTAATAGTATAGCGCTTACAGCTAAAAACATTGAGTTAGAAAGGTTTACTCATGTAGCTTCCCACGACCTAAAAGAGCCATTACGAATGGTTAGCAGCTTTATGAAATTGCTAGAAAAGAAATTTGGAAACGTTTTAGGCGAAACCGGCAAGCAATATATAGATTTTGCCATAGACGGTGCAGAAAGGATGAGGGGAATTATTACCGACTTGTTGAGCTACTCGCAAGCGGGTGACAGCACACAGAAAGTGGAAGATGTGGACATGAATAAGGTAATGGAAGAAGTAACCATTCTCTTTGATAATGAAAGTTATCAATCGGAGGCAGAAATTTCAATTGAGCATTTACCAATAATAAAGGCTGGAAAAATCCCTATGACACAATTAATGCAAAACTTGATTGGGAACTCAATAAAATATAAAAGAGACATAAAAGCAGAAATACTCGTATCGGCAGAGGAAAATGAAGCTGAATGGATATTTAGCGTAAAGGATAATGGTATAGGGATTTCTGCAGAGGATACAGAAAAAGTCTTTGTAATGTTCCAAAGATTACCCACAAAAAACAAGATTAGTGGCACTGGCATAGGGCTTGCCAGTTGTAAAAAGATAGTTGAAAGCTATAATGGCAGGATTTGGGTAACTTCTGAATTGGGTGTAGGTTCCACTTTTAAATTTTCTATTCCCAAGGTTTAATAAAAATTGTGCCTATTGATCCGCTTGGTGAAATAAGCTACGCTTACATTTCGCCCTACAGCTAGATGGAATTTTCATAATCCCTTGCTAGTTAACAAGTCTTTGCTTTGCCAGGCTTATAGCCTTGTAGCCAATGCTGTTGCTTACAGCAACAAAAAGGTGCATAAAAGTTTTTCGCTTTTTAGTGAAAAAACACCCTAGTACCACCCTACCCGCCACTTATCCCAAAAGCCGGAACAAACACCCCACGGGCAAGAAGATGGGATGCAAAACGAGAACACTTATACAATTTCTACACTATTACTTTTTCTGGGTTTTTTATTAAAATAGTTTCAGTTTTGACAATTTTCGGTCTTTTTTCCTATTTGCGATTTTTCGAAAAATCACCCCCTCGCCTTTAAATCATTGATTATCAACAATAACGGCAAAATTTTATGCGTATTTTGTGCCTATTTTGTGCTTATTTTTTGAGTGATTCGTGCATACTTTTTGCGTATTTTATGCTCATTTTGTGCGTATTTTTTGCGTATTTTACAACCATCAATACAAGGCTAATTTTTTAACCTAAAACAATCTTAATATTAACAAAAAAACAACTTTGATGCAAGTACTGGTTGATAGCTTGTAAAATACATTTAGCCTAGGTTTTAGCAAGTGCATTTCTAGCACAAAGATAAGGTTTTTAAAGATTAGGGAATATCGCCACAAAGCGAAAAACTTTTATGCACCCCAACAAAATAACACCTTTGCAAAATTGATAAAAAGCCTTATTTTTGCATGGCATAAGCACCAAAGATAACCCTAGTTTTTTTTCTTGTTGAATGCTGTTTTTTTGCCTTGGATATATTACTAAAAACTATCTCCAACCTTTTCTGCTACTGTCTTTAACTCATTAAGTAAACCATTAGAATAGCTAATTTACCGTTCATCTAAATTCATTGCATGGCAAGTGTCAAGAATGTACCTTGTTGTTTGAATTTGCTCTGCTTGCCACCCAGTATGAAAATTTGCTAGTAGCTAAGGTAAAAATTGATTTGTAGAAAGAAGAATGGCATAACAGTTGATAAACAGCAACAAAATATTCTATCACCAATAAATACAATCAATTATGTCATCCACAACAAAAATCGGTATCTGGATGGATCATTCCATCGCCTACTTAATGGAGTTAACAACAGGCTTGGTTGAAAAAGTATCAATTGAGTCGGTACAAATTTGTGAGGATGATATACATAGTTTGGCTAAAGAAGAAAACTACAAGCAAGTAGAAGAACAATACAAGCAGTCGGCATATTATAAAAAACTACGCGAAGCCATTAATAATTCTCAGGATATTATCCTTTTTGGCCCGAGCTATGCCAAAGTAAAGTTATACAACATGCTTAGAGCCGACAAACGATTTGAAAAAACAAAAATAGAAATTAAGCAAGCTGGAGAAATGAATGAAAACCAGTTATTTGCATTTGTAAAAAAACATTTTGCAAATCGATTATTTTAAAATAGTACCCTATTGAACTGAGAAATTTGTTGTACAATGCAAAAAAGCGTGGAAATAAATCCACGCTTTTTTGTTGCAAATATATATGCCCTCAACTTTTTAAAAAACTCCGCCACCAATAGCCAGAATTTTTTATGGTACGCAATTGTGTCTTGAAGTCCACATGAACCAAGCCAAAGCGGGCTTTATAACCTTCGGACCATTCAAAGTTGTCCATGAGTGTCCATGCAAAATAACCTTTCAGGTTCACGCCATCATGCTTTGCATTATATGCTGCTTTCAAATAATCTTGAAAATATTGGATGCGGTGAGCATCGTTTATTACACCATTAACCAAATGGTCTTTAAAATATGCCCCACCCTCACTAATAATAATATCTTTTGCAGGGTTATAAGCAGAGAAACGCTTTATCATCCTATTAAAGCTATCTGCATTTATTTCCCAGCCCATTGCCGTGTGCGGCACTTTACGTTTTGTAGCCGATACTTCAATAGCCTGTATGTAAGGTATAATGGCATTGTGCTTTACAGTAAGAGCAAAATAGTTCTGTATTCCAATAAAGTCAAAATCGAACTTCATGCGTTCAGTATATTTCCAGGCTTTGGTGTGCAGATGCAGCTTGTCTAGCAATGCAAACCCTTCTTTATGTGGGTAGCCCATGCCCAATGCAGGCTCTATGAACAATCGATTCAGTAAAATATCCATCCTGTTAGCAGCGGCAATATCTGTTTCCTTATTGGTATAAGGCATCATCTCGCTGCAAGAAAAGGTAGTGCCAATATAGGCTTTGGCTACTTCGCTCCTTAAAATACGCCCACCTTCTGCCTGTGCAAGGGTTGCATTGTGCACGGCAGACAAAAAGTTATCCAAGCCCAACCTGCCGGGTGCGTGTTTGCCTAGCATATATCCCAATGTGGTAAAGCCCATTGGTTCGTTCAGCACTATCCAATTTTTAACCTTATCGCCATATTCTTGTGCACAAACGGTTACAAAGCGGCTAAACCATTTCAGCAGCAGGTGGCTTGTCCACCCTCCTTCTTTTTCCAATGCCTGAGGCAAATCCCAGTGGTATAGGGTAATAAAAGGCGTTAGTCCCAGTTCCAAGCATTCATCAATAAGTTTATGGTAAAAAGCTATACCAGGTTTGTTTGTACGCCCCACCCCTTCTGGCAATATCCGTGTCCATGCTATAGAAAAGCGGAACACTTTAAAGCCAAGTGCTTTGGCAAGCAACAAGTCATCTTTATAGCGATAATAAAAATCACAGGCTTGCGTTGGCTTTCCACCCTCTTTTGTTTTGCCGTTCCTGCTTGCAAACGTGTCCCAAATAGATAAGCCTTTTCCGTCAACATTATATGCACCTTCGTTTTGAGGCGCAGCAATAGCCACGCCCCATAAAAAATCGCTTCCAAAATCAGATGATTTCAACAAAAGATGGTATTTATAAAAGTGAGTAGTAAATGGTCAGCTGAAAGTGAGCCGTGAGTGGGAAATTGGCATACATACTTAAAACTGGTGAATTTCTTAATCATGAAAAAAATCTAAAAACAAGTGATGTATGCATAACCAAATAAAGTTATTGCTACTTTAAAATTGGTTTAATTAATTTATTAAAACAAATTTATGGGAAGGAAAAATAGATATTGGTAAAGAATATTAAAAAAAGCTCAAAAAAGTAGAAAAGTAATGTTGCCGTACATTTTTTCTGCTCACAATCTTACAAAAAATTGGCCCCAGTAGAAACCGGAGCCGCAACCAAAACTAACAGTGCAAATATAATGGAAACAAAAACAAATTTGCCAAAGAAAATTGTAATAAATTTTTTAAATAGTGATATTTTTTTAAAGATTCGCCATGTGTGGCGCGTCACTGCTACAAGTAGCTGCATTGGTGAGCTTTACAGTTGATTTGCTTATAGGTTACATTAAACCAGATTTTGCAGTTGAAATCTATTGCAAGCCCTAACTACTTCAAACACAAGCATTTGCTTGAATTTTTGGCTTTATCATAGTTCAACTATGTTTTCAGCCAAAAAATCAGCTCAAATGCTTGTCTTTATTGTATTTGAGCCTTTCATAACGAAGTCAACTGCAAAATCTGGTTTAAAAAAAATCCCAGCTACCGAAGCAACTGGGATATAACATTACAATTATCAACTTATTAACTCCTCCGCCTCTAAAGGAAAACTTAAACCGCCGATAAGGGAGAGAAGGGTTTTATTATTGCCCCTTTTCGCGGCTGGGCGTTGGAGTATATTACTGAACCGTTACACTTGCATTATAAACCACTTGCTTGCTGCTTACTGAACTGATGGTTACGTTGTAAACACCATTAGCCAATTTTTCCGCTATGCTCAAGCCATGTGTTGAAGTGCCACCGTTATGGCTTACTACTTCCGCATGTACTTTTTGCCCAAGGCTGTTGTAAATGCTTACGGTGTATTTGCCAGCTACAACATTTTCCAGTTTCACGTTCAACTTGCTGTTTATTACTGGGTTAGGATACAAGGTGTAAGGTGTAAGGCGCAAGACATAAGACGAAAGGGTTACAACATTGCTGAAAGCTATGCTTCCATCTGCGCTGGTGGCTTTGATGCGGTAGTAAGTAGTGCCAGTAACGCTGTTGTCAACATAGCTGTATGCCGCAGTAGCCGTGTTCTTGGCTGTTGCAGTGCCTATTGCGGTGTATGCCGTGCCATCGGTTGATTTCTCTACTGTGTAGCCAGCTACTTTGTTTTCCCCTACCGTGTTCCAGCTTACTGTTGCTGCACCTTCTTTCAATGTTGCGGTAGCCACAATGCTGTTTACTGCCAAAACTGTTGGCTTGAACACAATCTTGAACCTGTTGGCATAGCTTGCTGCAACTGTATTATCCGCCGCAAAGCTGATGGTGTTCAGGCCGCTGCTTAGTGCAGTGTAGGTTTTTGTATAGCCATCATATATAAATGGCACTAGGCTATTGCTGTTGTAGCTTGTGGCATCTATCTGCAATTGGTAGTTGGCTTTTGATACCTGTGCCAACTCTATAGCTATAATATCATCCTTGGTGGCTACCTGCCTGCCGTCTATGCTTAGTGCCTTGCTGGTGCTTAGCTCGTGTATTGACAGGTTGTCGCTGCTGTTGGGCAGCTTAGGCACATCCTCGTTGCCATTGTAGCCATTGCTGTAACCATTGCCAAACACGATATTGGCCACGTCCATCTTGTGGTAGCTGCCTGCCCCTGCTGTTTCTGCCCTTAGCAAAACAATAGGCAATTTGCTTTCAACGCCAAATACTGCTGTTTGATTACCCGCTGCCTTGGCTGCTTCCGTAAAGCCTATTACTGGGTATTTGGGGTAGCCTTTCTTGTTCTGGATAAATATTGCCTGACCAGCTTGTATGTACTGGTTGCTGCCTGAATTGCCCGCTACATAAGCACCTGTTGCACCAAGGGTTGGGTCTAGGTAATAGTAATAGTTTTCTATGCTATCCTTAGTAAGCAAACGCCAGTCCACAGGGCAAACATAAGGGTTGGCAACTAGGCTAAAGCTGCTGTCTGTAAGGTTGTTCAAGCCATAAGTACTGCTGGTGTAGGTACTACTTGTTACTGCATTACTCACCCCTGCTGGGCTGTAGGTAACATTACCTGTTATCAAAGTGCCACTTGCGCGCAGCCTTGTGGCGTTGTACATCAGCAAGCCCAGCGGCGTGTTATCTATAGGCGTGGTGTATAGGTTGAAGCTCCTGTCGCCCCTCACCAATAGCCTGTAACCTTGGTAAGGGTTCAAGGATATGTATGTGTTGGGGATAGTTGCCCATACCCCTGCCGTATAGGTGTAGGCTGTTTTCACTGCGCTCAAGCTACTGTCGAAGCCAGATCCAAGGTTTATCCTGTTTGACGTGTTCGTGGTGTTGGGGTCTTTACTGCCGCCAGTGATGAACATGCCGTAGCCGCTGTTGGCATAGCTGCCATTTTCCTGCCATGTATTATAGATGGTGTTGCTTGCGCCATAAACGCTAGGGGCTATGTCGCGATAGCTGCGGTAGCCTTTAGGGATATACCTTTCTACGCTTACCGTTCCGCTGATGCTTCCGCTGTTGCCGCTTGCGCCTACTGGAGCCAATGTGCCAGAACTAGCTATGCTGTTCGATTTGAACACTACGTTGCTGTTTGTGGTTAATATGCCACTTTGAAGGGTCAATATGCCTGTAATGTTCAGCTTGTTGCTTCCACTGCTCACAATTGCCCCGTTGCTATTGTTTAAGGTAAGGCTGGCTATTGTGCCTGTGCCACTAACGGCTTGGGCAACGCTGCCATTCAATATAGTAGTACCTGTGCCACTGATAGTGCCGTTATTGATAAAGCTAGTTGCTACATTCAATGTGCCATTGTTAGTGATGGTAGCACCAGCATCTAAAGTAAGTGCCTGAGTAGATGCAGTACCGGTAATAACAGGCTGTCTTGTAGCCACTGCTATACGTGCATCAACAGTGCTGGATGGCAAGCCATTGCCCCAGTTGCTGGCATTTTGCCAGTCTGTGCTTACAACACCTGTCCACAAGGTGCCTGTAACTGTTACAGATACGCTGTTACTTGCAATTGCCAACAAAGGCGCATTTGAATTATTGGCCGTTGCAGTGTAGCTGCCAGAACCATAATAAATTGGGTCTAGTGTATTAACAGAGGTAGTAGCTACCAATGAACCATTTTTATACCAGCTAAAACCAGTAGCACCAACAGTATTGGCTACAGAAAGCGTAGGGTTGCTGTAACTCAGTACCACAGTTGTGTTCTGCGGCGTATAAACAGTACCGCTAGGTGGGGCTAACACTTTTGTACCCAACACCGTAAAGTTTATAAGGTTGTTGTTCAGTTTCAACGATGTTAACGAACCAAAAGGCGATGCCGTAAAGCTGGCTGGGGTAATAGTGGCAATTAAGTTATTGCTCACATCAAATGTACGGCAGGCAGTAAGGAAACCAGGAGTAACTGGGGCAGATATAGAAGTAAACTGGTTCCTGTTTAGGTAAACAGTCGTTATTTTATTACTATTAAACGAAGGTGTACCTCCTGTCATTGCATTACTAGAATCGTTTATGGTTACTATATTGGTATAATCAATCGCTCCAGAAGCAGTATAACTATTCCTTGACACATCATAACTAATCATGGTAGCTGTAATATTAGGAGATGTACCAGTTAATGAATTATTGGATGCATTAAAGTATTGAAGCCCTGTACCAGAAGCAATATTGCTGGCAGTTGTCAACGCATTACTTGAAAAATCAATGCTGGTAATGCCATTCCAGTTCTGCGTAGATACCGTTGTCAACTGGTTGTTTGATAAGTTCAATGTCCGCAAGGCAGTAGTGCTTGTAGGGTTCACTACATTAGAGAAAGTAAATGTAGCCGCATCAAAAACACCCGAAATACTATTGTAAGATGCATTGTAGCTAACCACAGTATTTACGGCAGGGATAAACGTAGTGAAAGCTGCCCATTTGCTAAAGCCATTATGTGAGAAATTAACCGTAGTAATATTCTGGTTGACCGTTAAAGAACCATTAGGTCCAATAGCTGGCAATGTGCCAGAACCACTACAGTTTGAAATATTAATAGATACCAAGTTATTCAGCAACAACAAGCCAAAGTTTAAGGTGTTGGTTGCAGAAGCAGTAGCATTGTTAGACAATGTAAATGCAGTACCAGTAATGTCAGTAATATAAGTATTTGCTGGCACGCCTGTACCTTGCACGCTCCATCCAGCAACTATACTTGCAGGTGCTGCCAATACGCTCAATTGATTAGAAGCCGATGTAGTAGTAGAACTTGCCGTTGTGGCACCGCTCACTAGGTTAAAGTCCGTTTTGCCAGTAAGGCTGTTGCCAGACAAATCGAGTGTTGTCAAACTAGTTAAAGGCGCTGTTCCAGCAGAGGTAACAGTTGAAGCCAATGTAGTAAAGGCTGTAAAACTGCCACTTAGGTTATTACTTGGCAATTTCATTTGTTGCAATTTCACTGCGCCCAAAACATCTGTTGTAAAGGTTAAGCCTTTCCACCTAGTAATAGGGTTTACTGCACTCCAAACAGAGTCATTGGCTACTGTGCTTGTCCATGAGCTACCGCCTGTACTATTGTAAAATGCTATCAAGGCAGTAGAATCTGCAGCACGGGACGAGGTGCTGAAATTAAGCACGCTGCCGTAAGTAGTACCTGATGTATTGGTAGCATAAGCCTTCACATAATATATAACGCCAGAAGTTAAGCTTGTTAACGATTTAGACATTACATCTACAGCTGCTGCACCAGTAGTTGGGTCAACAGCATTCGTTACACCAGAACCACCAATTACAGGGTTGGTATTGCTGCTGCTATACACAAAGCCCCTCGCCGTAATAGTAGAGCCACCATCTGATGTTACTTCGCCATTTAAGGTAGCCGTGGTAGAACCGATGCCAGTAGTGGCATAAGTAGATACGCCAGGCAAAGCCAATACTGTAAACACACTGCTTGTTAATGAAAGCAAAGTAGCATTTGCACTATTGCTAGCTACTACTATGTAATCGCCGCCACCTAAGCCGAGGCTGGTTAAATTAATAGAACTTGTACTGCCTGTATAAACCAACACAGATCCATTGCCATCGCCATTGTCCCTATACCATTTATAGGTATTGGCACTGCCAGCCCCTGTAACGGTAAGTGTGGGGTTGTTATAGCTTAACGTAATAACCGTGTTTTGTGGTATATATGTAGTACTACTTGGAGGCGTGTTTACTTTTGTGCCCAACGCTGTAAAATCAAACAAGTTGTTGTTTATTTTCAAAGTAGTCAATGAGCCAAACGGACTGGCAGTAAATGTTGAATTTGCCAAAGCCGTAAACTGGTTATTGCTAATATCTAAATAAGTACAAAGCGGCAAGCTACTTGGCGTAAATGCACCACTAAGGCTATTTGAAGACAAATCTACACTTGTAGCATTTGTACTACTAATGGTAGTAGAACTATTTGCCAATGAATTGTGAGATAAATTAATGGTATAAAGGTTCGTACCAAAATCGGTATAAGCCGTAAACCCATTGTAAGAATAATCTACGTTTTTAACGTTGATTACTGTATTTGGGAAATTGGAAACCAATGTTGGTATAGTACCTGTCAATGAATTGTGTGAAATATTATAAGTCTGAACTTGTGTACCTAAGCCATTATTGGGTTGTGCCGAAAAACCACAGTATGAATAATCAACTGAAGTTAAATTAGGGCAACGATCAAAAATGAGCGAGAAAGTTGATCCAGTACTACCCGTATTTGCTGCCGTAATCGTATTGCCATAAAAAAGGCTGCCATTACCATTCATGGCTTGTGGCGGCGTGCCTGTAAGCCCACTGTTATGGGAAATATTTATTGTTTGAATTTGGGCAAACTGTGGTAGGCCAAAAAGCAGCGTTGCAGTAGTACTAGTTGTAGTAGCACTAGAAGACAAGGTAATTGTGTAGGTGTATGGCCCACTACCTGTTATGGCTATTGCGGTAATAGACGTACCCGTAGGGATGCCAGTACCAGTAACCAACCAACCAACTGTTAGCGGCAAGCTATTAGAAGTAGATAAAAATGAAACGCTGTTGGAAGTGTTTGTAGTAGTAGCGTTTGTGCACTGTTGGTTGTTATAACCAGTTGCATTAAAGTTCACCAAGCTGCTTCCATTAGTACCACTGCTTGTAGCTGCCCCTGTCAAACTGTTGCTGGACAAGTTCAAGCTTGTCAAACCTATCAATGTAGTAGAAGTGCCTGCATTAGCCAATGTTTGCAAAGCAGCAATGCTACCAGACACATTATTATTGCTTAAATTAATAGCTGTAATTTTCCCGGTAGTACTAGAAGTACTGATGCCATACCATGTATTTACACGGGCAGTGGTCAGCCAATTGGTTTTATTAGTCCAGCTGCTGCCGCCCAATGAATTATAGAAAGCTACCAAAGCGGTAGAATCGGTAGCACTAATGGTAAGCGTAGAGAAAGTAACCACGCTGCCGTAAGCCGTGCCTATACTGTTGGTGGCATAAGCCCTGCCATAATACAATGCACCAGCATTCAATGTGGGCGAAGCACTATAACTACCTGATGTAGTAGCACCATCTACAATAGTCGTTACCCCACTGCCACCAACTGTTGGCGTGGCATTGGAAGTACTATATAAGAAACCTCTTGCACTTAACACATCGCCACCGGTAGATGTTACATTGCCTCCAGCACCTGTAGCAGTGGTGGTTGTAGTAGCCGTAATTGTATTGGTAGTAACGGTTGGCAAACTAAGGGTAGTGAAGTTGATAACACTGCCATAAGCCGTGCCAGAAGGGTTGGTAGCATAAGCAACCACATAGTAAGTAACGCCACTAGTCAACCCGGTTAAAGAAGCCGTATAAGGCGTTGTAACTGCACCGTCTGTTACGGTAGTAACACTAGAACCACCCAATGTTGGGCTAGTATTGGTGCTGCTAAATAAAACACCCCTTGCCGAAATGGTTTGGTTGCCATTAGAAACAATTGTGGCACCAGAAGCAGCAGAAGTAGCCGTTATAGAAGATATGGCTGTAGTAGTAACCGTGGCAAGCGTAGGTGCAGCAAGCGTTGTAAACGTTTGCACGCCACCATAGAAGGTGCCTGAACTATTGGTTACATAAGCCTGTACGGAATAATTAACTGAAGAACCAAGGCTAGACAAAGCACTAGTAAACGGCGAAGTGCCTAGCGTGCCGCCATAAGCTACTTGTGTAACACCGCTTCCCCCAATTTGTGGTGTTGCATTGGCAGAAGTAATGCTGTAAACAATACCCTGGGCAGTAGCACCAGACGCACCATAGCTAATAGTGCCGCCGCTAGATGCCGCACTTGCAGTAATGCTGCTTGCCGCTGTGGTTGACACGCCAGCTATCACATACACACTGCTTGTCATGGAAAGCGCAGTTGCATTGCTAGTGTTGGTAGCCACAACATAGTAGCTGCCAGCACCATAGGTAGTGGTGTTCAAACTATTTACACTTGTAGTAGTTATTTGTGAGTAGCCACTGCCATTATCCCTGAACCAAGTATATAAGTTGGCACTGCCTTCGGCCGCATTGGTAGTAAGTGTAGGGCTGGTGTAGCTTAAAGTAACTACTGTGCTTTGTGGGTTGTAAGTGGTGCTTGCTGGTACTGAATTTACTTTTGTACCCAGTGATGTAAAGTTAAACAGGTTATTGTTCAATTTCAACGTTGTCAATGCACCAAAAGGGCTAGCTGTAAAAGTGGAATTAGCTAAGCCAGTAAACTGGTTGTTGCTAATATCTAAGTACGTGCAAGCTGTCAAGCTGGTAGGCGTAAACGTGCCTGACAAACTATTAGAGGACAAATCAACACTTGTAGCATTTGTACTGCTAATGGTAGTAGAACTATTGGCCAATGAACAATGCGAGAAATTAATGGTATAAAGGTTTGTACCAAAATCGGTATAACCCGTAAGGCCAGTATTATAAGAATAATCCACGTTTTTAACGTTTATGATAGTATTTGGGGCATTGCTAACTAATGTTGGTATGGTACCTGTTAACGAATTGTGCGAAATATTATACGTCTGCACCTGTGTGCCTAAGCCATTATTGGGTTGTGCGGAGAAACCACAGTATGAATAATCGACTGAAGTTAAATTAGGGCAACGATCAAAAATGAGCGCAAAGCTTGACCCAGAACTACTGGTATTAGCTGCAGTAATAGTATTGCCATAAAAAACACCTCCGCTACCATTCATTGTTTGTGGCGGTGTACCTGTAAGCCCTGTGTTATGAGAAAGGTTTATGGTTTGAATCTGTGCAAACTGTGGTAGGCCAAAAAGCAATGTGGCTGTACTACTCGTTGCAGTTGCATTAGCAGACAAAGTGATAGTGTATGTATATGGCCCACTGCCTGTAATGGCTATTGCAGTAATATACGTTCCAGTAGGTATACCAGTACCAGTAACCAACCAACCAACAGTAAGCGGTAAGGTATTAGTGGTAGATGAAAATGAAATGCTGTTTGAATTATTTGTAGTAGTTGCGTTTGTACACTGTTGGTTATTATAACCTGTTGTGTTAAAGTTCATCAAGCTGCTTCCATTAGTACCATTGCTTGTAGCGGCACCTGTCAAACTATTGTTAGACAAGTTCAAGCTAGTTAATCCTATCAATGTAGTAGAACTATTAGCACTAGCCAATGTTTGCAAAGCTGCAATGCTGCCAGACAAATTATTATTGCCCAAGCTGATACCAGTTATTTGACCTGTTGAGGCAGATGTGCTGATACCATACCATGTGTTAACACGGGCAGTGGTAAGCCAATTGGTTTTATTCGTCCAGCTACTGCCGCCTAAAGAAGAATAAAAAGCTACTAAAGCAGTAGAGTCAGTAGCACTAATAGTAAGTGTGGAGAATGTAACTACGCTGCCATAAGCCGTACCGATACCATTGGTAGCATAAGCCACCCCATAATACAACGTAGCAGGTGTTAATCCAGTTGGGGAAGCAGTATAGCTACCAGTTGATGTTGAGCCATCCGTAATGGTAGTAACACCGCTACCACCCAAAGTAGGGTTCGTATTGGTGGAACTGTATAAGAAGCCCCTTGCAGTAATACCACTTCCAGAAACTAGGTTTCCTCCTAAACCATTAGCCGTATTTATGGTTGTACTGGTAGCTGAAGTGGTAGTAACCACAGGTGTTTGTATGCTAAATGTCAAAATGCTGCCGTAGCTAGTGCCAACTGAATTAGTAGCATAGGCCACAACATAGTAGGTAGTGTTTGCACTTAAACCAGTAAGCGAAGCTGTGTATGGTGTAGATGAGCCACCATCGGTTATATTGGTTACGCCACTACCACCAACCGTTGGGGTAGTGTTGCTGCTGCTGTACAAAACACCCCTTGCAGAAATGGATGCCCCGCCATTAGTAGTAATGGTAGCCCCGCTAGATGCGGAACTAGCTGCTATGCTGGAAATAGCTGTAGTAGTAACCGTAGGTGCACCTGTGGAACTAGCAACAGTTTCTACGCCTGTAAAAATGCTGGTTGTAGTTGCTGCAAGGGCAGTGCTTGTAAATACAATGGGGCTAGTACCCGTGAGTGCTGTAATTTTTGTAAACGTACTACTACCTGCTACGCCTTGCGATGCAGAAATGCTTGTTTCTGTACCTGCAACATCCCCACCACCGTATGTATTCCTTACATAAGACATACTTACAGATGCTGTAGTGCCAGGAAAACCAGATGCGGGAAGAACAGAATAATATCTTTTTAAATAATTATTTACACTTGTGTTATTTGTATATTTTACTGTACCAAGACCAACTGTTAAGGAAGTAGCTGATGAAGTACTTACATTACCCATACTGTTTAACACTAAGGGTGTAAAATTGGTAGCATCACCTAATGGGAAATTGAAAGTTGTACTTTGTACATTTACGCCACTTGCAAATGACTTTATCAATGACCCGGTACCAGTTGCTACAACATAAGATGAGCTGCTACCAATAGGGATTGCACCAGAAACTGTAAGGTTATTGCTACCCAAACTTAGTTTGCCACTTGTTAATGTTAATGCCGCAGTAGTGATACCGCTATTAATATTAACGGTAGCAGGAGTAGCGTTTGTATTATTGATAGTTAAGCCTGCTAAAGAAGTAACACTTGAAGGAATATTAAGCGTACCAGCAGTAGTTCCACCAAAAGAAAGGGTAGAAGACCCTGTATTCACCAAAGAAATAGAAGAACCAATATCACTACCATTAAGTGTGAGCGTATTTGTAGTGCTGCCTAATGACAAAGATGTTACTGTTAGTGAACCACTACTAGGCCCAACTGGGTTAGTACTTGTAAGCGCACCTGTAATGGTTAATGTACCTGTGCCACCTACGATAGTACCAGGTGACGTATAATTACTTTGGATGTCTAAATTAGAGATAGAAATACCAGTTGCAATTGTAGAAGCAGCTTGTGTATTAGTATAGCATGTGGCTACTATTATTTTTCCTCCCCCAGTACTTAGCACATTCCCAGCAGCACTCGTTGTACTGGTGCTACCAGATGTTCCCAGTGCCAAAGTATTAAGGGCATTGGTGGTGCCTGTAATAGAGCCAAAAACTGAAAAATTAAACCCATTGCAATCCAAGGATGCACTACTGTTAGCCAAAATTAATTTAGCAAGTGTTGTATTAACAGCAGCTGATGCAACATTATAAGGTATTCCAAAACTTGCATGAAGCACCACAGGTGCTGTACCCATCAACATTAATCCACAAGGAATAGGGTTGATAGGGTTTGCGTTGGAAGCCCCTACAAACAAATCAGTCATAGGGTGGTATGTGCTTCCTGATATAAGTGAAGGCAAATCAACTGTTGTAGTATTATTAAAACAAAGGGAAGCATTGCCAGCCGAAACAGACCAGTTCAAACGCCCGCCAGAAGTACTATTGGTATTGGTTGTTGTAAACATTTGGGTTAACCTAAGGCTAATCCTAGTGTTGCTGCTTCCCATTTGGAGATTGCTTGTCCCAGTTATGGCCAATTGCCCGCTAACATCCACATAGCCTCCAGTAGCCTGGCTTGTTGTGATAATCGTAGCCCCACTGCTCGACCCGCTTACAGTAAGATTATTTGCTGTTACATTGTAGCTCGTGCTACTGCCAGTTAGGGTTAATGCAACTGCGGCAGTAGTGGCATTATTAATGATTAAATTGTTGTTTGCAATAATATTATTCGTATATGTAAACGTACCTGCCGAAGCACCAGTTAAATTTATGGTCAAATTATAAAAACTACCTCCAGATGGATTAGCAAAAGTTGTTCCAGAAGTGTTAAAAATAACAGTGCTACCTGTACTACAAGTACCAATATTTGGTGCTGATGTATTGCTTTCCGTAAGCGTACCTGATGCGCTAACATTTATAACCGTACCAGTTGCTGTGGTAACGGCAAAACCAGAAGGTATAGTAAAGTTCATGGCATTGGTACCATCACCTACATTTATCGTAATTGCATTGCCCGCAGACCCAGCCGCCCATGTTGATGTTATGGTAGCCGTGCTGCCATTATAAATATTGAAAACATCACCTGCAGTAGTGAAATTACCTGGGTTAGTACCGCCAACACCATTTGTATTGGTACTCCAACTACCTACCACCCCAAGGTTAGCACCTGAAGTATTGTAATAGATTGTCGCATTCCCACTCACCACCATCAATGTGGCAAACAATAACATACCTGCAAAACGGCAAGCTTTTTTCATATAATTAGGTTTAATGTGCATGTTATTTGTATTTGGTAAAGTATAGGTGCTATCTTTTTGGATAGTTAACTTTTTACAACAATTGGCAAGTATGTAAATTCGTTTCATTTCAAGCAATTTTATAATAAAGAGAAACCATAGAGTGTATCATCTGACCGTTAAAACAAATGATGTTTATTAATAATTAGGATTGTATAAAAACTAGGTAAACCACTATGAAGAGGTAGCTATGTAACCAGGTGGCGAACATCCAAAAACTGCACAACCTTTATCTTGGCTAGTAAGAATTAAAATATGCTGGGCAGCATTTTTTAAAATAATAAAAACAAATAGTGGCAATCTTGACATAACAATCGTTTTCAAATTACAGACTTTCTAAATCTCTAGCAAAGATGGGTACTCAATTGCTCTGTTGGGGTATTGTATTGTTAATGATTGGGTATGCAAATGTTTAATTCATGTTGCAACTCCTACATTTCAATACAAAAAAAGGGCTAAAATGAACATTTGATACCCTACTGTATCAAATGTTAACCTGAAAAAAAAAGCAATTGCTTTATAAAAAAACAATATGTAAACGTTGCCAAAAAAGTATGTTTACGGTTACCAACCCTTGGCAAAAATAGTTGTGCGTAGGGGCAGAAAATCTTCTGCCCCTACATTAGGACGTATGCAATATGCCCATACGCACCACCAAGGTGCATTTCAAAATTTCGTTTTTAATTGTTTTCAATAGATTTCAACTGCAAAATCTAGGTTTAAAAAGTATCCTATATGGGGGAAATTTTGGATACTCATGGGGGAATATTTCCCCCATATAGGATTTTTATTTTGGACTATATACCTATTCATGCCAATTTTACAGTAAAGGAGCAACTAGGGGCATCTTGGCCTTGCTTCCCGCATCGAATGCTAGTTGGCTTAGGAAAATAATAATCCACCATCAAAATCTTATTAGTTTCTTATCAATAAATTATCAATTTACTATAGTAACACTATCATTCCATTATCAATAAATTATCAAAAAATTCACTTAAATTATAATAAAAAATGAGGCTTAAAAAATACAAACAACTGAATATCAATGAGTTATAGGCAAAAAGGAGAAATAGCAAAAAAAATAAATCACTTAAAAGCAGAAAATAAGCCATTCCAAATCTTCGCTTAGTTCTTCTTATTCCCTCGTTTGTTCTTGCCCCCTCTCCCTTTGGATAGGGTTTGGAACAAATTCACGACTGATGACTTATCACTTATGACTTACGACTTACAACTTACTAGCCACGCACCTAAAACCCACTTCTGGCGAAGTAGTGGTTGGCGGCCATTTGTAATGGTAGCTGATGCGCATGTGCAGTTTTATATCGGTACGGTAGGAGCCGCCTTTTGCCATCTTTTTTTCGCTGCCTACCCAGTGGTTGCCGCATTCTGTTTTGCCATCGGCAACGCCAATGGGGTCTATTTGTGGCTCGGATGGGTACGGGCCTTCCCAGTCGCTGCACCATTCAAACACATTGCCTATTAAGTCATATAGCCCCAAAGGGTGCATCTTTTTAAGGGCTACTTCATGGGTTAAAAACCCAGAGTTCATCCTAGACCAAGCGTATTGGTTGCCAATAGAATCTATATTTTGGGTAGTGTCCGCAAAAAATAATTGCCTTGCTTGCCTGCCCTTTCTATAAACTCATACTCCGAATTGGTGGGCAGGCGGTAGCCATTTTTATGGATGTCATATTGTATATCCGTAAGTGCCGTTACAGATGTATCTTTTTTTACAATGGAGGTATAGGTATAAACCGTATCCAACTTGTCCCTTTTGCTGCGTGCGTTGCAATACAGCACTGCATCATACCAAGATACTTTTTCCACTGGCATTTTCAAATTGCCCACCTGATGAGCAGACGGGTTTACGCCCATCAACTGCTGGTAATCTGCTTGTATTACTAGCGTGCTATCCATGTACAGGTTATAGGTAAACGTTACTTTGTGTTTGCCGATAAAGCAGGACCATTCTGTGCCTCCCTCCTCTTTTGTCCACCCCATCATAAAGCTTTGGTTTTTGGAATGGATGAAAGCCATGTTGTTATATTTGCTAGCGGTTTTCTTTTGTTTTTGCGCATAGCTAAATACTGAAATAGCCAGTACTGGCAGTAGAAGGATTAATTTTTTCATAGTTTGTTTTTTTTGCTATAAAAGCAGGAAGACACAAAGGGGGGCACAAAGAAAGAAGAAGGAAATAATAAGATTAAGGGTTGCCAACCTTTTTAAGGTTGGCAACCCTTGTCAAGAACCGTAAAGTCAAAAAGGATGTAATAGGGCAACAGCAAGGGTTGCCCCTACATGCAGCCTACCACGGGTTTCACCCGTGGCTACTTTTGTTTAACCATTTCAGGGTTTAAGACAAACCCACTACTCGCAACTGATGACTTACGACTTACAACTTATGTCTTTCCACTTACGACTATTTTTTTGCTGCCAATGCTATCATGTTCAGCACATATTGCACGGTGGTTTCATCGTATCGTATCCCATACAAACCCGGTTGGCCATAGCCTTTGGCAAGCCTTCCTGCTGTTAATAATTGAGATACGATTAGCGAGCCTTTGCCCTGTCCAAAACTTACCAATGCTATTGGCGTTTGGGTAAGGTTCTTGGCACAGTTGGCCAATGGTACCAAATTCTCGGCTATACCTTTTGCTGCATCTTTATATCCTTTATTCAAGTCCGTAACGGTTACTGGCGAATTCGGGTTGATAGAATTGGCCAATGCAGGTGCGTCTTGTACTAAATTGTACACCTTTTCTTTTAGCTTCATTTCCGTAACCTTATCGTTCTGGCTATCGGAAAAAGCGTAGAAGCCTTGTAATTCATATGCATAATAAGCACCATTGGTTATTTTCTGCTCGTCTGCCCCATGTGCTTTCCATTGTGCAACAAAGGCTTTTGAACTCAAACCAGAAAACGCCATGTCTGCCGCTGGCACTATCAAGCCGCCCCTATACCCATTCCACAACCAAGCATAATTATCGGGCCTATTGCCCCATAGTTCCCTGTTTGCCCTGTCTGGATGAATATGGCTTTCAGGCTCTGCAGTTTCTGTAAAGGTTAAACTGATACCCCCAAACAAGTTGTAGGTATTGCTTCCAGGATTGGTAAGCCGCATCACTCCCTGTAAAGGCCCCAAATTGCCCGGCTTGTCAGGATAACCTTGCCCAAGCTGCCTGTCGCCAATATCCAGCATCACTACCGACTTGCCTTCATTGATGGCAGATTGTAGTTTGTCAGACAATTTACTATCGCCCTTAGCCAACTTGTTCCATGTTTTTAGGGAAGTGAGGAGTACATTAGCCGAAGCATCATTGAAATCAACAGCCGCTATGTTGTTCTCTTTTAAAAAATCTTTTAGTTCGGTTTCATTATCAGGCACGCCCACTTTCAGTTGCTGCACAGTTGCAGGCACATTTGCTTTCAACACACGGAAATCCCAAGCAGAAACTACAGGGTATTTTACAGCCAAAGGTTTGTTTAGCAATTCGGCTTTCATGGTATAATCGCCAATATCAGTAGGCATTGACAGGCTAACTTGCTCTATTAATTTGCTTTGCCCCGCTACTTTTACCGTAAAATCCTTAGATGATACTATTTTACCAGCCTTATCCTCAATGGTTACTTTAACGGACAAGTCAGCCCCTATGCTGTAATCATTAAACACATACACAGGCACTGTTACCTGCTGGCTTGGCACAAAATCCCTGTCCCATAATTCCAGGCTTGCCGCTTGTGGGGAGAATGCCACGGCAAGCGCATCCCAAACAGGTTTGGGTTTGCCTTCTTTCAAAGGCCCCAAAAACCAGTTATTACCATCTTCATCGCTGGCAAGTGCACAAAATGGCGAAAAACCTGCCGCACCTATGCGCCTCCAGTACTCTGCTATTTTTCCATTGGCTTCTGCTTGGAAAGCAAGGTTATGTTCAGGCGTATGCGTGCGGCCTAGGAAACGTAAATATGTTTCTTTAGAAGCGGGGTACGAACCCACATTGCCTTTTTGATCCAAATAATCGCCGCCAAACTCATCTGCCATAATCACTTTGGGGAATATATTGGCATTGTCGTAATACAAACCCAAGTTTTCAAACAAGCTCCACCAATATTTATGTACATGAATTACATCCCTGTCTTCCAAAACTAAAGGCGGGTAAGCCAACAACAATTCATCCAATGCAGTCCATGCCGTTTTCAACTGCTCCCCTCCCGTTTCATTATATGGATGGATGAAGGAAACGCATGGATGCCTCATGGCTAGGTTCAACCAGCTTTTGTATTGTATCAACAGGCTTTCTTTTGTTGCGGGCATACCGTGGAAAAAGCTCCACTCAAATTGCACCGCTAAGCCATAATGGTCGCACAAATCCAGTAGCCTTTCGGGGGGAAGCCCTAAATGGTAACGCAGGTAGTTGCCGCCTAAGTCTTTGGTACGTTGTATAATATTTTTCACAAACCAAGTGGTATCATACCCCAATTCCCTGCCTTCTTTTGCCCGCATCCATCGGTGCCATACAACCGTGGGGCCTTTGGCTACAAAATGCTGCCCATTCAGGTAAAACTGTTTGTCTTTTATTTCAAGGCTTTTAAATCCGTAAGCAATGGTAGATTGATCGGCCAGTTTGCCTTTATCATCTATGATGGATAATTTTAAATGGTACAGGTTGGGTTCATCTGGCGACCAGTTTTTTATTTTTCCTTCCGTTGAAAATTCAACATTATCATGCTTGCCAGCAACAGCTTTTGTTTTGGCAAGTAAGAGTTTGCCTTTGGCATCTGTTATTTCAACAGTGGCTTTGCCTTTAAAACCTGTGGCATCATCCAAGTCGAACTGGATGTTTGCTTTTTTGTTTTGCAAATCGTTAAAAGGTATGATGCGGTTAATGCTTACCGCACCGTGCAGATGCAGCACCACATCGTCCCACAAACTAGAACCCACGTTGGTACGCCAATGATCGGAACCGGGGATGTAGGAAGCATCCGTAGGATGCATGTTTTTTAAAGATGCGAGAGAAATTTCCATTGTAATGGTATTGCCGGGTTTTATCGCATCGTGGTGTAGGATAAAGAAAATTGGCGCCATGCCCCCCTCCTGCTTGCCCATTATATCGCCATTGATATATACGGTTGGCTGAAAACGTGCGCCTTTCAATTCCAAGGTAGCGACTGCCCAGTTGCCTTCTGGCAGTTTTATTTCACGCTTATACCACAATTCATCATTGTTCATCTTGGTGGGGTCTGTTGCAATGCCCGGCACGGCAACGGTGCTGGTATAGTTCCTTGCAAAACCCATTTGCCACTGCCCATTCAATAATACATCACCTGCCCCTTTTATTTGGGCTGATAGTTGGTTTGTTATAACTGACGAGGCAATGACTGCCAATAGGGTTATACTCTTTTTAAAATACCTCATAATATTGATGGTTTGTAAACGCTTTATTAAAGTAGGGTTTGTTATTTATTAGATACTCCTACCACGGGTGCATAACATTTTTCCGCTGCTATTCGGTTTATAGTTGGGTTGCCAACCCTTAGCCCTATGCTAACCGTCATTTCGACGAAGGAGAAATCTCATCGAAAATCGACATGCGCTTTCAAATTAATAGAAGCCTAACAGCAAATAGTTATTACCACCTTCGGTAAGATTTCTCCTTCGTTACTATAGCGTGCCGATATTCAGAAGTAGAGAGCTTGCATGCAATGTCTCTACAAGTGGCAAACCATGAGTAATTTATTAATTGTCATTACCGTTTTTTCTTTGTTTGTCAAAGTGTCTAATTCAAAATGAAGGGGATGGGCAACCGAAGGGGTATGCCTCTTACTGTACCAAAAGATACTCCACCGACCTTGGGGGCATCACCAACTTTATTTCATTTTTAAAACCCGATGACCGTGCTTTAATATTTTCAAAATCTTCTGGCCCGCCAGCGGGCAATGTAGGTGCAACACCATTGATCAATACTTTTTGGGAAAATGCACCATTATCATCACCACCCGTTAATGTATAGCCATAATATTTCCCTTTCTTTTTTGGATGGCCAAGATGTATGCTGACAATCTTTTCTGTTGTGTCTTTGTTTACAATAACCAACCCTTTTTTGCCATCGCTAAAGGTGGAAGCATAGCTTAATACATTATCATCGGTAGATGTAGCAGCCAGCATTTTATCGCCAAAAAAACGTTGGAAATAGTACATATAATAATAAACGGGCCTTGCGCTCCATTTTGGCATACCGGGCTCATCCCCTTTGTTGAACATGCCGTGGTCATTTCCATTGGAATAGCCATTGGCTAAATCCCACCTGCAAGCCATGCTGTAATGGTGCTTTGCCATTTCGCCCAGCACGATAGCAGCATGCATACCATTGATAAAAGAAGTTTGCTGTTTAGAGCCTTCGGCAAATATGTTCCATTCGGTTAGGGCAATGGGCTTTAGCAGCCTGTTGTTTTCATTGGCAACCGCCTTCAAATACGCTACCATCTGAGAGGTAACCGTTGTTGCAGTAGCTAATATCTCTGTAGAACTAGAATTTTTTGTGTAAGGGGTATAATAGCTATGTATCACAAAAAAATCGGCAGCATCCCCTGCAGAAGCAAAGAAACCTTTGTTCCAATCCCTGTCCACAGACGTGTTGTAGGGCTTGTCCTTAGGTTCTTCTATCAAGGTAGCCCCAACATGTATTGTAGTGCCTATTTCCCCTGCCGCTCTGTGCATGGAATCGCTAAAAGCTTTGAATATTTTGCCATACAAAGCACCATTGGTTATTTCGGGCTGCCCGTCTTTGTTTTGGGTAGTATCTATCTTATAGCCAGCCTGCCAAGTGCCATAGTCTTCATTGCCTACTTCCCAAAACTTTGTCCTGCCCTTGTCATAACGCACCCAATCTGCAGCATAGTGTGCAGCGGTGGCAATAGGGTTAATGCCCGTGCCATAGCGGGCATAAGCTGCATTCACGCAGATAGTACCCGTACTGTGGGTTTTGAGCAATAGCTTATAATAATTATCCAATGAAATAGTATTGGGGTTATCATTTCTACCCACCCAAACCTGCTGCTTGTTGGGTTTGCGCATATCGCTATACATGATTGTTGCTGGCATATCGGCAGGCACATGATCAGGAAGGGCATCCCAAAAATAAACATTGCTGATATTGCCTCCAGGGAATCGCAATATATTAGGCGACAATGCCTGTAATTGCTGCATCAGCTTATCTTCTGTTACAATTTGCGTCATGTAAGGGTTGGTATTGTTCCCAAACAAATACTTTGATACAGTTGCAATGGTATCTTTTGTATTGATTGTGATAACTACCGTTGCAGGAGCAGTTATGGTATTTTTTATTTTTTCTGATGCAGGTACAATTGCTTTTTTAGGTTTTTTATCATTGAAAAAAAAGTCCTGTGTACTTTGTGCATAAGGCTTGCAGGACAAAGTCGGGACTAAATATAACAGCAACATAAAAAAGGTTTGTTTATACACAAGCAGCTTATTTCTTAGTGGTTAAAGTAATACTTGCCGATTGTAAACCCTTTGCGACTGCGGTAACAACCACCTGCCCTTCTTTTTCTGTTGATTGCACAACAGCCAAGCATAAGCCATTAAAAGCCTGGTGCTTGTTTGATTGGAAAGGCTCTAAACTGGTTTGCAAGCCATTGTCCGTAGCTATTACGTTGCCTGCACCTTTGGTAGTAAACTCAATTAAATTAGCTGCATCTGGCACTATATTGCCATCGGCATCTAACACTTTGGCTGTGATAAAAGATAAATCATTGCCATCGGCTTTGATGTTTTGCCTGTCTGCCACCAACACTATTTTAGCAGGTTTGCCAGCCGTTTTTATTTCCTTGGTCAATACTATTTTACCGCCTTTACGAGATACCGCTTTTAATGTGCCTGTTTGGTAAGCAACCCGCCACATCACATGCAAATCGTTGCCTGTTTTTTTTCTGATGCCTAATGATTTGCCATTCAGGTATAGCTCTACTTCATCGGCATTGTTATAATAAGCCCATACATCTACCGTGTTGCCTTCTTTCCAGTTCCAATGCGGCAGTATGTGCAATACGGGTTTATTTGTCCATTCGCTTTGGTACATATAGTACACGTCTTTTGGGAAACCTGCCAAATCGATGATGCCAAAATAGCTACTGCGGGATGGCCAGAGATAAGGTGTAGGTTCTCCAATATAATCAAAACCGGTCCAGATATACTGGCCTGACAAATAAGGGGACTTCTTGATTAATTTCCATGTTTCCTCGTGCGTGCTACCCCATGGGGCAGACACCTGATCATAAGCGGAAACAGTATGGTCGGCATTGCCGCCTTTAAATACCTCGTCCCACCTTGAAGGCCAGCGGCGGATAGAATCGGAAGGTATCAAATCGTATTGGCCACGAGTTTCCAATGCCGATACGGTTTCCGAACCCAAGAATGGCTTGCCGGGGAAGCTATCATGGAAAGTGGCGTATAACTTATGCTCATAATTGAACCCAATTAAATCCAACGCATTGGCTTTTACCAAAGGGTTATAGGGTTTAGGGTCGCTTAGGGCAGACACGGTATATCTTGTTGTGTCAAATTGTTTAACGATGCCCACCAGTTCCTTGCAAATCTTTGTGCCTAATGGGTCGTTCTTGTCCCATTGCTCGCTAACCTCGTTGCCAATGCTCCACATAAAAACAGATGGGTGGTTCCTGTCGCGCAGCAATTGATCTTGCAAGTCTTTCACATGCCACTCCTTCCAATCCAAATGATAGTCGTAAGGGTTCTTTTCTTTCTGCCACATATCGAATGCCTCGTCCATTACAATAAAGCCCATTTTGTCTGTCAGCTCAAATAACTCAGGTGCAGGTGGGTTGTGCGAAGTGCGTATGCCGTTGCAGCCCATTGCTTTCAATATTTCCAATTGGCGTTGCAATGCCCGGTAGTTTACAGCCGTGCCGAGGCAGCCCAAATCATGGTGGTCGCACACGCCATTAATTTTCATTGGCTTGCCGTTCAATGAAAAGCCTTTGTTTACATCGAACGAAAAGTAGCGGATACCAAATACAGTTTCATATTCATCCTGTACTTTGCCTTTGCTTGTAATAGTTGTTTTTGCCTTGTACAAATAAGGGGCATTGATAGTCCATAGAACAGGGTTGGTTACGGTGAATACCTCTTCTGTTTCCTTTGTTTTTTCAAGTGAGAACGGGCTTGTAACTTTTTTAGCTACTTCTACCCCAGCTGCATTGTAAAGAATTGTGGTTGCAGTAACATCTTGCTTGGTGCCCGATAAATTATTAAAAGTTGTTTTGATGTTTACGGTAGCTGATTGCTTCATTACCTTTGGGGTAGTAACAAAAGTACCCCAATGGTTTACAATTACATCATTGGTACTTACCAGCCATACATTTCGGTAAATGCCAGAGCCGGAGTACCAACGTGAATTAGGTTGTTTTGAATTGTCAACTTTTACAGCAATTACATTTTTCTCTGCTCCAAATTTCAAGTAAGGGGTAATATCATATTCAAAGGAGATATAACCATTTGGACGCAAGCCCAGATAATTACCATTTACCCAAACTT
This sequence comes from Parasediminibacterium schistidii, assembly GCF_046546515.1. NCBI lineage: Bacteria > Pseudomonadati > Bacteroidota > Chitinophagia > Chitinophagales > Chitinophagaceae > Parasediminibacterium > Parasediminibacterium schistidii. The sequence goes on from NZ_JBKHKJ010000019.1 coordinate 66,557, forward strand.
CGCTATTCCTGTACACCCCATCGAAATCTATAAAGAAATGTTTGCCTTTTTGTGTAGCAGACAAGTTAAAAGTCTTACGATACCAACCCAAGCCACCCCTCAATGCACCACCACCAATGCCCGTAGGACTGGCAGAATCGAAAGGCATTTCTATGCTCCAGTCGTGTGGGAGGTTTAGGTTACGCCAATTGGCATCATCGAAAGAAGGATTTTTTGCTTCCGCTGCCTCGCCCAAGTAAAACTTCCAGCCTTTATCAAAATTTATTTTCGTCCTGGCATTCTCCTGCGCAGTTGCAGTTAAACAACCCAATACCAAAAGGAAAATCACGCCTACATATTTTCTATTACCCATTCTAATTTGAATTATTTTAATTTATCTACAGCTAAAGTTGGAGGGAATTGATTTGAAAGCTTTTGACTTTGCTTGCATTGCCTTACTTTGCTTTTTAATTTATATTTAATCTTTTTATGCAATTTTTGCCATTATGACACATTTTAAAGGACGCTTTATTTTTTGCTTAGCTCCGTTTCTCCTCCGTTTCACCTCCGTTTGTTGTCCGTTACACCCTTACCGAAGCTTTATGACAATATGTCCCACTATTTATGGGTGATTTACTACTATATAAATTTCAATTTATTGCTTATAACTTCTTTATAGATTGTAAATTAATATTTTTCACTTTTTGAAGAGACCTCACCCCCCGCCCTCTCCGAAGGAGAGGGTGCCAATTGCCGACAAAAGCAAGCAGTTGATTTTTAAAGATTATTTAATTTAGAGTATATTATTCTATCACCAACTTACTTGTCCCTACAATTGTTTTATCATTTCCTGCTATTACTTGTACGATATAAACACCTTTGGGTAAATTATCGGCATCCGTGATCTTAATAGAACTCGTTCCTAATGGCAAATAGATGGAGGGGCGTTGATAAACCGTCTTCCCATTCATATTTGTTATACTGATATTAATATTCTTTGCTGTTTTTAATTGTAACTGCAAGTTGATATTGCCATCTATTGCAGGGTTAGGATATATTTTTATTGTTTCTTCACTAGCAGTATTGCTAGATAGCTTTATTACATTGCTATAAGTGTATGCCCCCTCTTTGTCTACTTGCTTCAATCGATAATAGATTGTACCTGTGTTATTGCCAATGTCAGTATAGTTATATGTAAACCCTGCACCACTGCCTACTATATTTTTACTGGCAACAGTGCCTACTGTACTAAATACAGTTCCATCAGTGCTTTTTTCTATGTCAAAATAATTATTGTTTGTTTCGGTGCCAGTTTGCCATTTTAATAATGTCTGCCCCTGCTGGTTCAAGGTCCCTGAAAAGTACACCAGTTGCACAGGCAAAGTGGTTACCAAATCTGCATAAGGCACTCCCCTGCCTACTGTGCTCATATATACACGCCCAAAAACATTAAAATCGCCTGCTACAAACTGCCCATTGCCAGTGCCGCCGTATTGGTGGGCATTGTCATTGACCCTAGTCCATGTTGTGCCAAGATTAGTAGAACGAAAAACGCCTGTAACACCACTAACTGTACCCCATATATAAATGGCGTAGTAGTTAGCTGCTGAACTAGTATCTGCCTTGCCCAGCCCTACCGAGCCACAAACAGTTACCCCCGGTATTTTGATATAATTAGCCCCCGAATCAATAGAACGCATGAGGCCGCCATTGTTCATGGCAAGCCAAAGATGCCCTTGCTTGTAAGGGGCTGTCCTTATTAAGGTGTTGCCGCCTTTGCCGGGCGTGCCTGCAACCGTAAAACTTACGCCGCCATCTATGCTTGTGTACATATTGCCATCTCCGCTATTATAAGCATAAAACCTTTTAGGGTTTACAGGATCTGCCACGGGCTGCGATGCTGCAATGCCAGTAGATGCCGTCCAGTTTGTTCCATTATTGGTAGACCAATAGGTAGCGGTTGCCCTATCGGGGCAGTGCATGAATATGCTGCCATCGGCCGATAGGGCAATATTGTTGCCAGTCCCCATAGCGGTAGCTGTTTTTGTCCATGTTGTGCCTTGATTGTTGGTGTAGTAGATACTGTTGCCTACCCGCAATAATTTCTGCGGATTCAATCCTGCATAAACTACCCCATTGTTGCTGCCCATTGTAGGGCTAAACCTTGTGCCGTATAAGGTAGGGTCTGTATTCTTAAACCCGTCATAATCTCCAATTGCAGTAAAAAGTGGCCCGTTGGGGATACTTGCAATGTCCTGCGGCACGGTTTCCTCTATCCCTCTTGCACCAAAATACCATGTATTGGTGGCTGAACTAAGGCTGTTGCAATAAAACAATCCATTTCCTGAAATTACCCATGCTTTATTAGTGTTGAAAGGGTCAAATTCTATACTACCTGCCCAATGGATAGAGGCACTGGCAAACCATGGGCAACCATTTGTATTCATCCGTATGCCATTGCCTATCAAATCCCGCCATGTAGTCCCACCATCCGTGGTAAGGTAAAATCTATCCCCCCGGGTATTGCCATACTGTATCTGGTAAGTGTTAATGGTAGAGGCAATTATTTTTAACGGGTTGTTTGGATCTACACTTATCCCACTAAATGGATAAGTAACACCAGTTGGTGTTACATTCGTCCATACGCCTGTTTGTGTATTGTATTTCCATATTTGGCCAATAGATGCATTGGATGGGCCTTCCTTATCGGCATAAGTAATATATAAATTGTGGTCGCTTGCCAAGACTGCCCTTTGGGGCATTAAAGTAGTAGTGGCTCCCACTATGGGGTTAAATGAAGTCCCCCCATCATCGCTCCTGTAAACATTAGTTCCTGTGTCCGAAATGCCTACGAAAATTGTAGGTGTGGCAAAGCCTTTTAAACCACTTGAAGAATCCATAACTACCCATGAAATACCATTATCATTGGGGGTAACAATAGTACCCAATGAAGCAACTTGTGCCCAGCTTACGCCCGCATTGGTGCTTTTAAATAGCCCATTGCGCCTAGTGCCGCAAAACAATACATTGCCATTATTGGGATCTACCTGCAATTTTTCACCATTATTCCTTCCCCCACCATTGCCACTTGCTTTAAACTGGTTGGTAACGTTTGTAATAGAAAAAGTAGCCCCGTAATTATTAGATCTAAGGATGGCAGTGCTGCCACCATTAAAATAACTGGTACCTACCAGCATGTATAATTTATTAGGCGCACTTGGGTCAATAGCAAAAGACTCTACCCCTTGGTAACTTGTTTGATTTGTATTGCACCAATCCAACAGCGGCACCCAAGTACTTGTTGTGTCGTTCCAACGGTAAGCCCCGCCCACATCGGTGCGGGCGTATATCAGGTTCTGCTTGTATTTGCAAGTAAGCAAGCCACTTACAAACCCACCGCCCCCAAATGCCACATTTCCCCATTTGTAGGTTGTTTGTGCATGTGTTGCTGATGCTAACAAACCAACAAATAGTATTACTGATAAAATACGAACTAAAAATGAAGCCATGGTATTTTTATTATTCTAATTAAACCTCACCCCAACCCCTCTCCAAAGGCGAGGGGCAAAGCGAAAACTTTTATACACCACTTAATTATTTGTATATCTTGATAAAAGAGGCCCCAGCAATGGGAACATTGCCGGGGTTTAATCACTCCCTCTAGTATTTTATTATCTTTTTGTAATCAATGCTTTTATCGCTTGTGCCAGCTATTTCTATCGTGTATGTGCCAGATGCAAAAGCAGACAAGTTTACAGGGATAGTGTTATCACCTTGTTGCAAGTTTGCTTTGCCAATGTGGTACACCACTGCACCATTAGTATTTACAACCCTTACTGATACTTGGCGGGCTTGTAAACTGCTGATTTTTATGGTGGCAACTGTTTTTACTGGGTTAGGATATACACTAACAGCAGCCCTGCTCAACTTACTAACTATTACCGTTACTATCTTGCTGAATTGGCTTTTGCCGTCTGCATCCACTTGTTTTAAACGGTAGTAAACTGTACCTGTGAAAGAAGTTACATCATCGGTATAAGCATAATCCTTAACGCTAGTACTTGTGCCGCTTATAGATGCCACAGTACCAATGGTTGTAAACACGATACCATCAAGGCTACGCTCTACTTCAAAATATTTATTGTTGGTTTCGGTGGTAGTTTGCCATTTCAGGTTAGCCCCGCTGTTGCTTGTTAATGTAGCAGAGAAAGAAGTGAACGTAACAGGCAAAACCGATACATTGTACAAAGCACTTGTAAGCATAAGCAATTTGGCAACAGAATCGGTAACCTGCACATAGTATATACCTGTGCCAGTTGGCTTATAAGTAGAATCACCAATTATCTTAGCTATCAAAAGGCCATCTTTATACCAACTAAAGGTTTGTTTGGCAACATTGCCACCCGCAGTAACAGACAACTTATCTTGGGAATAGGTTATATAGTGCAAAGGCAAAACAGTATCCTGATGCCCGTATGTGAATGTAGCAATGGTATCTGCAGCCAATGTTTGTATGCCATTGAAAGTGAAATTATTGCTATCTAATAACAAAGTACCCATACCATTAAAATTATTGGTAATAGTACCTCCCAATAAGTTAGCATTTAATGCCAAAACTTTTAATGTAGCGGGCTTGTACATATTAATTCCACCCGTTAACTGGTTATGATCTGCGTAAAAATTAACCAAAGCAGGTGTATTGTAATAACCTATTATACCACTGAATTGATTATAAGATAGATTAACAGTTTGCAAAGAAACATTTGTAAAATAGGGCATATTTCCTGTGAAAGCATTGTGGCTCAAATCTAAGCTAACAAGAAATGCTTTTCCGCCAAAATAGGGTGCTGTGCCACTAAATTGATTATCACTAACATTGATAGAAACAATATTGGCAAAACTAGCCAATGCGCCGCCACCACCAGTTAGTTGATTATTGCTTAAATCAAGGTGTTGCAAATTCTTGAGTGCCCAATAGTTGATAGTACCTGTAAGCTGGTTATTGCTTAAATTTAAGGTTGTAAGCAATGTATCGCTAAAATACGGTATAGTACCAGTAAATTGGTTATTAGCAATATTTAGGGTTACCAGTTTATTAAACTTGCTAACCGATGCTATTGTGCCATTCAACTGGTTGCCGCTTAAACTCAGGGTTTGCAGGTTGGCCATGCTATAATTATAGCCATTAAAAGCTCCTGCCAACTGGTTGTTGGCTAAGTTTAGCGTAAGCAAGCTGGTGTCGCTAATAGCAGGAAAAGCACCAGTAATAGCATTGCTCGACAAATCTAATACTTGCAAGGCACTGTCTATAACGATGCCACGCGGAATAGGCCCGCCAGCCAAATTGTTATTAGAAAGGTTTACAGCAGTAACCCTGCTATTGGCAACAGTAACACCAAACCAAGCGTCAATAGGCCCAGTCAACCAGTTTGTATGATTTGTCCAAGATGCACCCCCGGTTGCATTGTACAAAGCCACCAATGCGGCAGAATCTACCCGGCGGTTTTGTGCATTAGAAATATTTGCAAGCAATACAATTGCAGCAACAGCAATTGTTTTCATCAGTGTAGAAACTGTTTTCATATTTGTTTTTTTAATTTGTGAAAAAAAAGGTTGTGAATGATGAATTATAAGTTATGAATTATGAGTTAAGTATGTAGACTTAATTAAGTTAATACTATTTTATTTTAAAGACCTCACCACCAACCCCTCTCCGAAAGAGAGGGGCAAGAACAAAACCTTCTTAGAATTATATTAAGATAATTATGGCTCATTACTTATACGTTTTAAGTTGTACGTTATACGTTTATGACGTTCTGAGTAAAATAACTCATAATTTATAATTCATAATTAAATTAGTTTATTCTTACCACCCTGATATTATCGAAGGCAGCATCGAAACTTGATATATTCAGCCCACTGTTATTTTCAAACATAATGCCTATTGCTCCTTGATAATTGGCATCTAATAAATCGGTCAACTTAGTCGGAGGGTTCCCAGTACCCTGCGCCCCGTTTGCTGATGTGAGAAAAGAAGTAAAAGGAATGGTAACTGTTGTCCACCCATTCGATACATAATTAATATTCCCAGTTGCAAGGCTCCATGGCGCATACCTTGCTATGTATGTTTGATTTCCTAGGGTACGAATAAAAAGGCTGCCCGTACTCCACCCTTGCGCTACATTAATTTCAAATTTTAATGCAAAACTGCCAACAGGCCTTAGTGTATCCGCAGGCTGCACACATAAGGCAGTATTTAGGTTAACTGATTTACCACCATTGTACCAAGAAAAATCGTAAGGGCCAAGGTTTGCAAAATTCATCCTTGCATACCTGCCCCTGCCATCTGGGAACAGGGTAGTACTGTTAGTAATAGCTGTAGCACCATAGCTATACCTGTTTATGTCATCAAAATTGCAAATCATGCCTGTTTGTACATCGTTCATATTGTAGGTAGTGGTAATAGTGCCAGCTTGTGTTACTAATACCAACGGCCCGCTTTGTGGCAAGCTGGCAGGGAGCTTAAACCTAATTCCAGTGCCATTTAATGCATACAAATACCTAGTAATAGGAATACCAGCAAAAGTTATACTACGGATATTTATTAAATTAAGCCCACTTATTACAACTGAATCCAATGGGTTTGCATTTTCATTGGAAATGCCGGTTAAAACAGGGTCTGGCACCCCAATAGATATAGAAAAAGTTGTAGAGCCATAACTTGTTACAAACTGTATGGTATTTAATTTATCAGCAGGTACAATTGGCAAGTAAATGGGGCTAGGCACTAATACAACTGCGCTTGTATCGGAAAATAATGCTTGGTTAAAACGGGCTGGCACACCGTCAAAATAAATGGCCTGTGCAGTACTTAGCCCCTTGCCAATAATCACTACCCAATTGCCAGGAGATACCTTGCTTAATATTGTGTCGCCAGGTGATGCTACATAATTCCGTACATAACTAATAACAGGCGGGCTATTAGCATCTTTTTTACAACCTGCATAAGCAAAGCAAAGCAAAAGCATACAAACAAAAAGCTGATAATGCAGGTATAGAGAAAGTATTTTTTTCATATTTAAAATCATTTTATTAAATGTGTACAAGCCTTTTTTTAACCCCTTAATCCAAAAAGATTTAATAATAAGACACAGGTGGGTCTAACAACTTTGAATCTTGGTTAACTTCATTGGTGGGTATTTGCATAACAAACGTACCTACATTGGCCTTTGTAAAACGAGGGTCAGGCTTGTTGGGCGTAACAACACCATTGTTATAAGTAAATTGCACCCTATTTTGGGCATTTAAAGAATTGATGGCTGCTTGTGGGTTATAGTACGAAAGCCTAACCAGATCGAACCAGTATTGCCCTTCAAAAGCAAGTTCCACCCTCCTCTCTTTCATTAAGCTATCGGAGGTAAGTACAGCTAATGGGTTTAACCCAGCTCTAGTTCTTACCAAATTAAAATATTGTAATGCCGTAGGGTCGGTAGTAGAGGCATTATTGCCCAATATAGCTTCTGCCAATACAAGGTACACATCTGCCAAACGCAAGATTGTATTGTGTTCTATAGATGAAAGGCCATCCATGGTTGGCGCATTGTTGTCTGCAGCTGTGCCTATTATGTGTTTTTTAACACAGGCATTGGCTGTCGCAACATATCCACCTCCTGCCGCATTCAATTCTGGGTAATAATCCCCTTTGAGCATAAAAGTAGCTTTTCGCCTCACGGAATCTGTTTTGCTGTATTGGTTATACAAGTCAACTGTTGGGCCAATGGCCGCACCGTAACCGCCTGTACCTGTGATAATAGCACCGCTTGGTGCAAAATTGGATTGAAAATAATTCCCAGCCCCATATCCTACACCAGGCACCCATTGCAATGCAAATAAAGACTCTTGGTTATCGTTGTACTGCGACCTAAACAAGTTGTAGTAGCTAGGCAATAGCGATAATCCGCTATTGTTGCAAACGTCCCCGGCAAAATATGCTGCACTATCCAAATCTGATTGGGTACGCGTAATTGTTTGGTTCAACCCCGCCCTTGTTAAATATACTTTAGCCAGCATACCTTCTGCAGACCACAAGGTTACACGGCCTTTTGCATCGGCTGGAGGAAGGTTTTGGGCAGCAAAAGTTAAATCATTAATAATGAATTTATACACATCCTCTCTTTTATGCCTAGGCACTAAAGGGTTCGCTATCAATTTATAATTATCTTCTATTATAGGAACTGCTCCCCACAATTGCACCAGATAAAAGTAGGCAGATGCCCTAAAAAAACGAAGCTCCCCAATAGCTGCGTTTACATTGGCAGAAGGCACACTATCTGGCACATTTTTTAGAGCACTAATATTTACATTGGCTTGTGCTACAACATCATACAAGCCAGACCATGCATCTGCCAAAATAGTATTAGAACTATTGGTGGTAAAAGTAGCCACCTGTATGGCACTATTGCCTCCATACGGCGCTAGTAGGTTCCCAGCCATAATATCGCCTAAGCCTATCATGGGGTAAGAATTCCATTTAAACCACATAGACCCTGCATACATGGAAGCAGTACCTAGCCTTATCTGATCGGAGGTTTTGTAAAAATTATCACCTGTAATTTGCGAAAGTGGGGGGCGGTTTAAAAAATCTTTGCTGCAAGCACCACATAAACTGAGCATACAAATAGCAAAAAATATTTTATTCATGAATTTCATATCGAGCAATTTTATTATTATTTAAAAGTTAAGTTAGCCCCAAATGTTACCGTTCTTGGCGAAGGGTAGCGGCCATTGTCAACACCTTCAGACAATGGGTTGTAAGAGCCAACTTCTGGGTCGTAACCACTATATTTTGATATTAAAAATACATTGTTTACACTTGCATACACCCTAAATGCATTGAGGTGTGCTTTAGATAATATTGCTGGCGGTAGCCGATAGCCTATAGAAATTGTTTTGCATCTTACAAACGAACCATTCTCAATATACTGATTAGAGAGGCGTTGGTTATCATTTCCATTGCTAGATGAAAGCCTAACGATTTTGGTAGAAGGGTTGACCACATAAAAATTATTAATATCTGTAGTAGAACCAGTAGGGTCTATCATTTTTACCTGTGCATAGTTTAGCACACTACTGAAATAACCAAAATTCTGATTTGGGTTCGTGCCTGATATGTTCAACTCATTTAATACTTTATTGCCTAAGTTGCAAATGAAAAATATGTTAAAGTCGAAATTTTTATATGTAACTGTATTATTAAAACCCATTTGGTAAGTAGGTCTTGGGGAACCTAGGTATGTTTGATCGTTTTCATTGATAATGCCATTGGTATCTAAATCCTTAAACTTCCTATCACCAAGCCATACACCACCCGTGCCTGGGGCAATTGGAATTGGGTTTGCAGTACCACTTGCATCAATCGTTACAGGCAAAGCTGCATTTTTAAAATCAGATGGTTTTGTAAAAAGACCGTCTGTTTGATACCCATAAAATTCGCCTAAAGACCTGCCAACAATTGTTTTAGTGCCATAAGAAATTAAAGCAGCAGCACCATTGTTTAGTGAAACTACTTTATTTACATTGTGCGAAAGCGTAAGGTTTGTCCTCAAACTAAGTTTCGCAGTTTTTAAAATATTGCTACTGATAGTAAAATCAAAACCAGAATTACGCATAGAACCAATATTTACAATAGGTGCGGCAATAGCTCCGGGAGAATAAACCACGGAAGGGGTAGTGCCAGAAAATTGTGGCAGCGGCAAACTTAATAATAGGTTATTCGTCAATCGATTATAATAATCAATCGTAAAATCTATTTTATTGTTCAAAATAGTGCCATCAAAACCTGTGTTGAAGTAGTTAGTTGTTTCCCAACTCACTTTTTGGTTCTTTAAGTTGGTAATCAATTGCGCATTGCCAGACACCCCAGTTGCAGTCGTTGCCAATATAGTGGTAAAACTATTGTTGGGTATATTCTGATTGTTTGTTAAGCCATAACCAATCCTATATTTCAGGTCATTAAACAAGCCAAGGTATTTGCTTAAGCTAGGCTCATTTTTAAGCCTCCAAGCAAAAGCACCTGAATAAGTTAACACCCAGCGGTTGTCAACATAAAATTTAGACGAACCATCATCACGCAAAGTAAAGGTTAATATATACTTGCTTTTATAGATGGCATTCATGCGAACGAAATAAGACTCTACTGCCTGTTGGCCTTGGTCGCCACTATTTCTGGCAGTCTGTTGGTCGCCATTGTTAATGGCATGGATAGTATTTGAAGGGAAATTGCTCCTGTAATCAGAATTGATGGAATTTTTATTCAAATTGGCTTCATGGCCAAGCACTGCATTGAAATTTATATTATTTTTATTAAACGAGTGGTTATAAGTAAAGTAACTCCTCACAACGGTATTTATATTTTGTCCAGTGGTATAATTGGCAAAAGCAGTAGTATTCCTAACAGTACCCATATTATAAGTAGGCGTAAACTGGTCTTGTGTGCTAAATTCAAGGTTTCCCGTAACCTCATTGCGTAGCGTCAAATCTTTATACAGCATTATTTCTGCATATAAGTTGCCTATTGCTTGGTTCCGCTTTTTAATATCTGTTTTTAGCAATGCTATTGCATAGGGGTTTACAGAATAAGCCCCATATACATTTGGGTCATTAGCTGTATAATTTCCGTTTGCATCGGCTGTTGCCCTTACATCTGGTGTTTGAGAAAGTGCTGTGGAAATGGCACTTGAATTGCCAGCATTTACATTTTCAACAATATTTGCCAACTGTAAGCTATTGCCTACTTTTAACCAATTAGTTGCTTTATTATCTAAATTAAACCGGACGGATATGCGCTTGAAGTCAGACCCTACAGCTATGCCCTCTTCAGTATAATAACTACCCGAAAGCGCAAACTGTGTACGTGCATCACCTCCGCTTATGCTTATTGTATGGTTTTGGGTAGGTGCTTTCCTAAAAAGCACTTTTTGCCAGTTTGTTCCATCGCCCAAATATTGGGGGTTTACAAATGCAGGGTTTGGTACTTCCCTGAAAATCGGTGCTCTATCGTTCCTAAACTGTGCATATTGCCTCAGGTTCATTACATCGTAATACTTAGGTAATTGCTTTGTGCCATAAGACCCATCATAACTAATTCTTGGTGCGCCAGATTGCCCCCTTCTTGTAGTAATTATCACCACGCCACCAGTAGCCTGAGAACCATATATAGCGGTAGCAGAAGCATCTTTCAATATGTCTATTGTTTCTATTTCTGCTGGATTAATGCTGGCTAATGGATTTGAGCCACTCCCGTCAATAGCAGGCGGTGCCATAAAAACGCCATCAATTACATACAATGGTGGAAGGCCATTAAAAGAAGATAACCCACGTATTTGCACAGAAACACCACCCCCCGGCTGGCCTGATACCTGCTGCACTACTACGCCAGCTACCTTGCCTTGCAATGCTTGGTCAAAAGTAGTAGGGGCAGTTTTCCTAAGTTCGTCGCCACTAATAGACGAGATAGCTCCAGTAACATCTTTTTTCTTTGCTTTCCCGTAGCCAATTACTACCACATCATCCAATTTAGCAGATGCATCTTCAACCATTTTTAAATCAATAGTTGTTCTTTTACCTACAGGAACTTCTTGCGCATAATAACCAACATAAGAAAATACCAATATATCTTTATCGGAATTTACTGTAATAGAATATGCCCCACTAGCATTGGTAATTGTGTTTACGGTACTGCCTTTTATGAAAACAGCCACGCCAGACATAATCTTGCCATCTGCACCTACAGTTACTTTACCAGTAATTGTCCTTTTGCCATTTTGCGCAAAAGAACAATTGGGAAGCATGACTGATAAGATAAGTGCCAAGAACAAAACCAAATGGCATTTTGCAAGCGATAGCCTGCCCTTATCTTTATTCATTTTAAAATGTAAAACCCGTTTTTTCATAATAGCAATTTAAAATTAGCAACACGTATTTTTATTTTTTTAACTTCTCTGGCCACTCTACTGTTTCATGGTTACTGATATTTTTTCTCCTTTATATTTTACAACCGCATCTGGCTTTTTATCCAGGTTAAATAGTGCTGGTTTCTCTTTCTTCACCCAAACAATATTGAATACCCTGTTTTTCAACATGCCTTCAAAGCTGCCTTTCCGTTCTAAAATAGAAAGCGTTTTGAAGGCTTCGGTATAAGTAAACTCAACATTGGCAAAAGCACCGTTTTCGTAGTTGTAATTCAAACCCTCGTCTTCATATAGCTTAAACGAAGCATCTTTACCCGTATATACATACAGGCTAATGGTATCAGCCGCTTTTTGGCCAGTGTATTCCATGGCTGGGCCAAAAGGAACAATAGAACCCTCTTTAATGTACAAAGGCATGGTTTGCAACGGTGCGGCGGCAGTAATGTGCTGCCCGCCTTCGTAATACTTGCTAGTATAAAAGTCGTACCATCCCGTAGTAGCAGGCAAATACAAGTCTTTAGTAGTTGCATTAAAATCGGTAACAGGGTTCACCAATATAGATGGCCCAAACATAAACTGGCTGCCAATATTTTTCACTTCAGGGTCTTTGCCAAAATCCATTACCAGTCCACGCATGATGGTATAATTATCATGGTATGTTTTGCCCACCAGCGAATAGATATAAGGCATCAAACGGTAGCGGAGCCTGTCGTAATACAAGATGCTTTCATAAGTGGGCGTGCCTTCGGGTGAAATATTGTAAATCTCTCGGTAAGGAAACTGGCCATGCACACGCAGCAATGGGCAAAATGCACCAAACTGGTACCAGCGTGTAGATAACTCCCTCCATTCTTCCAAGTCTTTCCCTTGTGGGTGTTCGTAACGGGTTTCAACTGCAAAACCGCCAATATCTGTTGTCCAATAGGGCAAACCAGACAATGAGAAGTTGATGCCCGCAGGTATCTGGTTTTTAAAATCTTCCCACCGTGAGGCAATATCCCCGCTCCAAGTGGCGGCAGCATAACGCTGCAAGCCTGCATACGCTGAACGTGTTAAAATAAATACACGTTGGTTGGGGCTGGTTTTACGCTGCCCCTCATAAACAGCTCTTGAATTTTGTACAGGGAAGCCATTAAAATATTGCGTGCCAGAACCTAAAGCAGTAGGGTTCATTAACTGTTTCCTATGCTCGGTGTTGCAATTGGAATAAATATCCGGTTCTGTTGCATCCAGCCACCAAGCATCAATCCCTTTTACAAATAAATTTTTATTCATAATGTCCCAGAAAGCTGCCCTTGCTTTAGGGTTGAAGGCATCATAAAAAGTAGATACATAGCCTTGGGCTATCCAATCCCTCCGCCTATCGGCAATGCTTCTTTTAAATAGCCAGCCATTTGCATCAAAGTATTTATAATTATCTATTCCTTCGTAAAACTTAGGCCATACAGAAATCATGAAACGGGTGTTGTATTTTTCATGCAAGGTTTTAATCATCCCGGCCGGGTCTGCAAACCGAGAAGCATCAAACTGTTGGCTACCCCATTTGTCTTGCTCCCAGTAATTCCAGTCCAATACAATATTGTCTAGTGGTATTTTCCTTTTCCTAAACTCGCTTACCGTTTGCAATATTTCATCTTGTGTTTTATACCGCTCCCTGCTTTGCCAAAGCCCCATGGCCCATTTGGGCATCATCGTAGCTTTGCCCGTAATATCGCGGTAGCCACTGATCACTTCATCCATATTGCTACCATAAACAAAATAATAATCTATATTTTTTCCAGCCTCGGAGCTAAAAGAAAATTCTTTTTGCTCACTTTCAGTCAATGGTTTCAGCCATTTACAAGACAAGTAAGACTCACCGCCATCTGGCTTCCATTCTATTTTAAAACTGTGTTTTGTATTAGCGGCTAGTTTTACGTCTATTGAGCTAGTACCAGGATTCCAGGATTGCCTCCATTTTTCAACCAATAATTTTCCATCAATCCATATCTTGGCATACCCTGCATTTTTTAATAAAAAATGATGCGTGCCGTCAAAAGCACTTTGTACAAACCCTTCCCAAGTTACAATGCCATCAGCAGGTTTAAACCCTTCTGGGAAGTTTTTCATAGCCTCAATAAACTCATAGTCTATGGTTGATTCTGCACGCACTATGGGGGCAACCGTATTCTTTTTAGAAGCATAAGTGGCTGTTAACCATCCTTGGTTACCATTTACATCAAACAGCTTCAAGCTGCTCATTGGTTCATAATCCCTGCTATCCATTGCATTGGTAATGGAGTAGTTATCCCAAAGTATACCATAGTTTTTATCAGACACCAAAAAAGGTATCGCTACTTCTGTATTGTTCTGCATCAAATCTACATGTTGCCCGTTGTAGTTTATCATGCCATTCTGATGCTGCCCAAGGCCATAAAAACCTTCGTTTGCAGTTAATTCAAATACTTGTTTCAACTTATACAGTTCCTCCCCCTCAACTAACACCCCATTAAACGTTTTGCCGCCTTCTTTTTTTTCAGCTAATATTGGTGTGCCGTAGGCATCTGTAAAAACTACTGAACCATTACTGGTAAAAATAATGGCATTAATTTTTGAAGTGCTTACTATTATTTGTCCATCCTTTTCTTTCAGTTCCCATTTTACCGAAGGCCTTTTTTCATCCAAAACCATGAGACTTTTTTGTGTTATGAAAGAGTCTATTGGGCTTGCAAGCACCCGTATTATGTTGTCTGTGATTACCTGTAGCTTCAATAGCTTAGGAGCATTAGGAGAAGACTGTTTTAAATGAATCATCACACCGTCGTCTAATTTAGAATACGGTGTTATTTCGCATAATGCTATTGTGGGGAAATAGGCTGCAAGCAAAAACATGGACAGCAAAGGAAGTATCTTTTTATTCAACATGACAATCATCTTTTATAAATTTCCATACAGCCCGGAAAAAGTTTTTTTCATCAACAAAATAGCTTTAACAGAACCGAAGAACAAAACTAGATGGATAGCAAATAATTACAGGTATCGGATTGTTTTTGACTAAGGGTTCAAATGTTAACTAGGGGGTATATTTGATAAAAAACAGCCTAAAAAGCCCTGTTGGTTAACATTTTAGATAGTCGTAAGTGGTAAGTGGTAAGTAATAAGTCGTGCATACGGCACTTTTCAAACAAAGAGATTAGTGATGCTAAATGATATATAATGTCTATTATGACTTATGACTTACAACTTATGACTTACTACTTACGCCTCATCTCTTCCATATATACAGAAGGGAGCTTGTCGTACTCTGTTTTAAAATACTTAGAAAAATATTTAGGGCTGTTAAAGCCTACTTCATACGCCACTTCCGCCACGGTCATATCACTTTTTTCCAGTAATTGGGCTGCCCTTTTCAGTCTTATTTGCCTAATAAATTCTATAGGCGTTTTGCCCGTGAGCGACAATATTTTTTTATACAACGCTACCCGGCTCATAAACATGCCCCTGCTCATGTCTTCCACCGAAAAATCTGGCTCCGAAATATTTTTTTCTATCAGCGTAAGCACCTGCTGCATGAATTTTTCCTGTGGCGATTCCACCACTATATCCGTGGGCTTGGCCTCTACTTGTTTCTGATATGTTTTTTTAATTTGCTCCTGCTGTGTTAGCTGGTTTTTTATTTTAGATAGTAATATCTCAAAGTTAAAAGGCTTGGTCATATAGTCGTTTGCACCTGTTTCCAGCCCTTTTAGTTGTTGCTCCTCCCCTATCAATGCGGTTAATAATATAACAGGCACATGCTTGGTACGGCTATCATGCTTAATTTTTTTACATAAATCTATCCCATCCATTTCGGGCATACTTATGTCGCTTACTATCAAATCAGGATGTGCGGCCAGTGCTTTTTGCCATCCCAATTTCCCATTAATGGCTTCAAGTATATTGAAATACTCTTTCAGGTTGTCTTTTAAATAAAACCTAAAATCATCGTTGTCCTCTACTAATAGCACCGTTGGTTTTTTATTTTTTGGCATTGACGGTTTCTCTTCTACAACTAAGTCCTCGGCTTCTATTTCATCGGCAATATCTATTTCTTCCAAGGATTCTACACCATTCATTTCAATTACAGGCGCATCATTGCTTTTGGCGCTGACTATTTTCTCTATTGCAACCACCAGTACCGGGATTGTTACTTTAAAGCAACTGCCTTTGTTGGGCTCGCTTTCCACGGTAATATTGCCGCCATGCAGCTTTACAAATTCCTTTGTTATGGCAAGCCCTATGCCACTGCCTTGGTTAACCATGGATCCTGGTATATCGTTTTGAAAAAAGCGTTCAAATATTTTTTCCTGCTTATTAGCTTCTATGCCAATGCCTGTATCCTGTACGGCAATTTCTACTTCAAACCAATTATTGCTATCTTCTTTCGCTTTTACAAATACATCTACCCCCACATGCCCATTTTCTGGGGTGAATTTAAAGGCATTGGACAAAAGATTAAACAGTATCCTTTCTATTTTATCGGTATCAAAACTTGTTTCCAAGTTATCAATATTGGAATGGAAAGAAAAACTGATATTCTTTTTATCCGCCACGTCTGAGAAAGAATGCGACACTTCATTAATATATTGAACAATATCGCCCTTGGTACTGTGCAGCTTCAATTCCCTTTCCTCCATTTTCCTAAAATCGAGTAATTGGTTTACTAAGTTCAACAAACGCCTTGCATTCCGATGGATGAGTTGCAATTGTTGCTTCTGCCCTTCCTCCATCGCACGTTTAAGCATTTTGTCAACTGGGGCAAGTATCAAGGAAAGGGGTGTCCTAAACTCATGGCTTACATTGGTAAAGAACTTAATTTTCATTAAGTCCAGCTCGTGCATACGCTGTGCTTCTACCCGCTCTTGTTCTATGGCAAACTTTTCCCTCGCTTTATGGATAATCCTTATCCTGCCAATATACAAAACTACTACCACTATTAGTAGATAGATAGAGTAAGCCAGTGGCGCCCTCCAAAAAGGTGGCAGTATTTTTATGCTTAGCTTTATAGCATTATCATTCCACTTGCCATTATCATTGGCTGTTTTTACATAAAAAGTATAATTGCCGGGATCTAAGTTGGTAAATACGGCTTTCCTGTTTTTGCCATCTGCCACCAGCCATTCATCTTTAAAGCCCTCTAGTTTATAGGCATATTTATTTTTATCGGCATTGGAATAGTTTAATGCTGCAAATTCTATGGCAATTACATTTTGGTTGTAATTAAGTGTTATAGATTTTGTTTCTGTAATAGAACCCTCAAGTAATACCTTGCCATTTAGTTCTTCCCCGGGGCTGATGCTTTTATTGAATACCTGAAAATCGGTAAATACAATGTTTGGTATTTGCTTGTTAGGCACAATTGACTCGGGCTGGAATACATTAAACCCATTGGCTCCACCAAATATCAACTCGCCTTTTTTTGTTTTTAAAGCTGCATTTTCATTAAATTGTGTTCCTTGCAGCCCATCAGACTCATCATAATTACGGCAGCTAATATCTATAGCACCATCTTTGCCACTATTTTCTGCAACTGCTATATTTGAAATACCTTTAGGCGTACTTATCCAAAAACTATGTTTATTGTCCTCTAAAATATTTAAAACGGCATTATCTGGCAACCCATTTTCTATGGTGAAATGCTGGAACGCCTTGGTTTTATCATTTAAAATATTCAACCCCTCCCTGGTGCCTACCCAAATCCTACCCTTACTATCAATTAAAAGGGAATTTACATTGCCATTGCTTAAAGAACCAGCATCTTGAGGGTTATAAAAATAATGTGTAAAATTATCTGTTCCTTTTTCCAAAATATCCATTCCAGAAGCCGTGCCTATTACCAAATCACCTTTCTTGTTTTCTGTAAGCACGGAAACATAGTTTGACTGGATGGAATTAGGAATATTGACATTGTGATGATAAAAAATATGCTTATCCCTGTCAAACCTGTCTAGCCCGGCACCTAGTGTGCCTACCCACAAGTTATTGGCAGCATCTTCATAAATACTCCATATCCTATTGTCTGCAATAGACGAATTATCATTGGGGTTGTGCTGGTAATGCATAAATGTTTTGCCATCAAAACAATCCATGCCCCCAAAATAAGTACCTATCCAAAGCCTTTGCTTTTTATCCATGCACAAACCTACAATTACGTCGTTGCACAAACTATTGTTATTGCCCGATTGGTGTTTGTACTGCGTAAAAACATCCCGCCCCTTATCAAAATAAATCAGCCCTCCCCCATTGGTACCTATCCAGATATTACCTTTTGCATCTTCTACAAAACGGTTTACATCATCGTATGGGAGGCTATTTGGCTGCGATGGATGGTTTTTGTACAATGGGAACTTGATAATGCTTTCGTGGTAGCAATTGATGCCTTTTTTATAAGTTCCTACCCAAATAATGCCGTTATCATCTTTATATGCTGTATTAATGCTATTCTGGCTAAGGCTATTGTTATTGTCAGGATCATTTACAATATATTGAATAGTTTTCTTCTTTTTATCGAATACATTAATGCCACCGTGGTCTGTATATATCCAGATATTAGATTGATTGTCTTGTAGGATGCCCATTACTAGGTTAGTATTCAACTTGGCTGGCACGCTTTCTTTATTGATAATGGTTAATTGATTGGTAGCCGGATTAAAGCGGCACACTCCTTTTGTATCTCCAAAAGTATAAACCCACAACTCATTTTCATTATCGGCAAAAATCTGGTAATTCATCAATTCAGTGTTGTTGTATTTATTAACAACATCTGTGTGGTAAACTACCTTTTCTGTTTTTGCATCCAGCAGTTCTATGCTGCCATCATTGCAAATAACCCAGAAATTGCCATCTTTATTACGGGATATAGAAGTGATATACGATTTTTCATTGATACGCATCTTTGATGCCTTGCGGGTAGATATGCTATATTTAAACACCCCTTCTTTTTCAATAAGAAAGTAAAAATCGCCATTGGGTGTTTTTACAGTTTTCATTACCACGCCGTTAGGCAAGCCAAGCGATGCAAAATAACCAGCTATATTATGGCTGAACTTCTCAGTTTTTGGGTCATAAATATTCATCCAACTCCTTGTTGCTACAAGCAGCTTGCCATCGGGCAATTCTAAAACCCTTGTTACAAAGTCATCATCTATACTTAAAGAATCCTTTATGTCGTGTTTAAACACCTTAAACTGATAGCCATCAAACCTGTTTAAGCCCGACATAGTGCCAAACCACATAAACCCTTTGCTATCTTTTAAAATACAGTTTATTTGGTTGTGGGATAGCCCCTTGCTAATATCTATACGCCTAAACTGGTATTGGTTCACGTTTGGCTGCGCTAATAACCATGTATTCAAAAACAAAAATGATAAAATGATGAATAAACTGGCACGCATTAAGGGGCAATTATTATGAAGCATTCGTATAAAAGCTAAACCATAAGTTATGGCACTAAGCTTACAGCAATATCAAAAATAGTTGAAACAAGTCAATACATCCAAAACTTCCGCACAACTAAATGCCCAAAACAATAGGGTGGTTTACATTTCACCACCTAAACAGAAACTTTTTAATTATGAATGATGA
Organism: Parasediminibacterium schistidii; assembly: GCF_046546515.1. Lineage (NCBI taxonomy): Bacteria > Pseudomonadati > Bacteroidota > Chitinophagia > Chitinophagales > Chitinophagaceae > Parasediminibacterium > Parasediminibacterium schistidii. Next base: position 86,107 of record NZ_JBKHKJ010000019.1, read on the forward strand.
GTTATGAGTTATGAATTAGGGTGGATATTATCTCCAACTACAAGTTTCGGGGCTCTGAACCGCAACGATGGGGTCTTTACCCCCAAGGATAGGATTAAACAACTGTATGTTTGGGTTTTCAACCCCAATGCTAGGATTAGCAACCGCAATTTTAGGGTTTTTAACCCCAACTATGGGGTTATCCAACCCAAAACCTGGGTCTTTAACCTCAATAATAGGATTGAAAATCTAAAGTTTAAGGTTTTTAACCCTAATAATAGGATGTTTAATCCTATTATTAGGATCTTTTACCCCAAAAATGGAGTTACCAACCACAAGTTTGGGGTTACAGAATCAAACGTTTGGGTTGTGCAACTACAAGTTTGGGCTTTTTTCAAGTAGACAATATGGAATTTACAAATTTTTGCAAATAAATTAGTGTACAACTCACCACTCACTACTCACCACATACACTCCCCCTTTTATCGTTTTAAACGACAATGTATAGCCAATGGCACTCGCTTTTGACACAACAGCAGGATTGCCTTTTAGCTGCACGGGCTGGTTAGTCCGGAGGCTGCACAACCCACCATTGCGGGACAATATAGAGGCATTGGTTAGTTTGCCTTTTTCCCAAGTTATGTCCACTACAAAATTGCCCCTTGCTACCAAGCCTTTTACATCCCCGCTTTCCCACGCATCTGGCAAGGCTGGCAACAGGTGCAGTTCATCGTTTTGGCTTTGCAGCAGCATTTCACCAACACCCGCAGCCCCGGCAAAATTGCCGTCAATCTGGAAAGGCGGGTGCGCATCAAACATATTGGGGTAAATACCGCCGCCACTATAACTTTTATTGTTTTCTTTTACTAGGTGGAGAAGATTCCTGTAAAGGATATAGGCATGGTTGCCGTCTAGCAACCTTGCCCACATATTCACTTTCCATGCAAGGCTCCAACCTGTGCCGCCATCGCCACGCATTTCCAATGTTTTCCTGGCCGCCGCTGCTAAATCCGGCGTGCTTAATGGAGATATTTCCCTCGCTGGATGCAGTGCATAAAGGTGCGAAGTATGGCGGTGGTGCGGGTCCACGTCTCCAAAGTCTTTGTACCATTCCTGCAAATTGCCTTTACTGCCTATTTGGAAGGGATATAGGTTGTTTAACCTATCGTTTAAAGTTTCGCAAAAAGCCTTATCAACATTAAGAGTTTTAGCTGCCGCAATGGTATTGTGGAACACATCCCTTACAATGCCCATGTCCATTGTAGTAGCAATAGACATAGCGGCTTTTTTGTCGCCATCATAAAAATCATTTTCAGGGGAAGTGGCAGGTGCTGTAACCCAATGCCCACTGCTGTCTTTTACCAGCCAGTCCAATGTAAATTCCGCTGCCCCTTTTAGCAATGGGTATGCTTCTTTTTGCAAGAACTGTTTATCGCCAGTAAACAAATAATGCTCCCATCCGTGGCGGCTAAGCCAGTTGGCACCCATTGCCCAGTTGGCCCATTTAGGGTCGCCCTTGCCAAAATCTCCCACTGGATTGCTCAATGCCCATATATCTGAATTGTGGTTTACCACCCACCCATGTTTTATATTGTAAAACTCCTTGGCCGTTTGCTTGCCTGTAACTGCCAATTCTTTCAATAACCCCAAAAGAGGCTGGTGCAGCTCCGACAAATTGAGGCTTTCCACAGGCCAGTAGTTCATCTGCACGTTTATATTGGTAGTGTAGTTACTGCTCCAAGGCGCACGAAGCTCCTTATTCCAGATGCCTTGCAGGTTGGCTGGCACATTGGGTGTGCGTGAGGATGATATTAATAAGTATCGGCCATATTGCATGTACAAAGCATCCAAACCAGCATCTGCACCGCCGTTCCTGTACGCTTCCAGCCTTTCATCGGTAGGGATAGCTGTTTTGCTTTCTTTGCTAGGGTTTAGGTTCAAGGAAACACGGTTGAACAATTGATGGTAATCTGCCAAATGTGCTTGCAATATGCTTTGGTAATCTTGTGCTGATGCTTTTGCTAAATAAGATGAAGCAAGCATGTGCTCGTCTTTGCCCTCTTTGTCTGGGCATTTGTCATACCCATTAAAACTGGTTGCTGCTGTTACATACAAAACAATCTCGGTGGCATTGGCAATATGAATACCGCTTGTATCTGTTACTTGCGTGCCACCTTTTATAGCTGCTTTTACTAGCATTTCAAACCGCATACCCCGGCAGCCGCTCACATCCTCATACTCCATGGCATCCCTCTTTGCAGGGTTGTAATAGCTGGGGTTAACACGGGCAGGGGCTTTGCCTTTTACTACAAATACCTCTTTATTGGTAGATACATTGCTTTTTATTTTGCTTTTTGCAGATACATTGATGGTTAACTGCCCGGGCTTGTCTGCCGTTAGCCGTACTACTATTACTTTATCTGGGGCAGAAACAAATACATCCCGCTTGTAATGCACCCCATTTACGGTAAATTCTGTCGTGTTGATGGCGTCTTCAATATTAAGCCCCCTGTAATACTGCTGGGCAGTATCCCCGCCCAACGATTGTTTTATATTCAAATCACCCAAGGGCATATAGGCTTCCGAATTCAAGCCCTGCATTTTACGGGCAAGGTTGGTAGCTGTTCCATAATCTCTTTTAAACAGGGCATCCCGCAAAGGCTGTAAATATTGCGGCGATGTAGGGTTTACGCCTGTTTTCACTGGCCCGCCGCTCCATAAAGTTGCTTCGTTTAGTTGCAATAGTTCTTCATCTACTTTACCAAAAACCATTGCACCTAGCGTGCCATTGCCTACAGGTAACGCTTCTGTCCACACAGTGGCTGGTTGTTTGTACCATAGGGTAAGGTCTTTTTGGGCATGGGCAATATTGGTTAACGATACTATAAAGAATAATGATATGATAAAGGCAGGCTTCATGATGGTGCTTTTGTTGCGAAAATGGCTGTTTATTGTCATTTTTACAAATGATAGTTGAAAAATAATATTAGGTGCATTTGCATATAGCAAAATGGTTTGAAGAAAAGACCTTGAGCAAGCCTTAAGGCCGATAAAAATATTGTTTTTCGTCAAAGGCAGGGCAGTTGATTGTTTCCTCATAATTCACACTTTGTTACTCTTTCATATTTTCTTTATATCATGATGCAAAAGTGAATTGAAATAGCTTTTGCAACAACCCAAAACTTGCAAAATGTAGTCAGCATAATAAAATTTTCCATTATTTTCGTCACTATGAGAAAATTTAACAGAACAAGCAAGCAATTTCTTCTTTTTCTTATGCTATTGTTTATAGGCTATCGAATTAATGCACAAAATATTCCTGAAAAAGCTGCAAACAATGCCTTCTTAATTTCCAGGATGGCAGCAAAATTTCATGTGCAGCCAAAGGAACTAAACGATCAGTTTTCTATAGCAGTATTTGATGGGGTATTAAAAAAACTTGATGCCAAGCGCATTTTTTTTACAAAACAAGATGTCTTATCACTATCTAAGTTTGCTTATCAAATAGACGATCAAATACAAAATGTAAAAACCGATTTTTTAAAACAATTGATTGGTTTATATGGCATCAGGATAAAACAAACAGACTCGTTAATAGATGATATTGGCAAAAAGCCATTTAACTTTATGGTTAAAGAAAAACTTTCTGTTTCAGAAGATACAGCTTATGCTGATAACACTATTGCATTAAAAACGAAGCTATACAAATTAATGAAATGGGCTTTGGTGCGTGAAATAGTTAGCGATTATAAAAAAGAAGTTACGCCTTTAGCACAAAAAAAGTATTTGGATAGTATAGAACCCATTCTAAGAAAAAACATTGTACTATCTATAAAACGCTCCTTTAAACCATTACTGGAAAAGCCAAATGCACTAAAAAAAGAAGTGGCAACTATTTATTGTGATGTAATTGCCAATACTTACGACCCACATACCAATTATTTTCCTGCGGAAGCAAAAGAAGAATTTGATGGTCAACTTGGTAAAAAGCCATTGATATTTGGATTCTATCTTGAAGATTCAGAAGATGGGAGCGTAAAAATTGACAATTTAGTGCCTGGTAGCCCTGCCTATAAAAGTGGACAATTAAACAAAGGTGATAAAATACAATTTATACAATGGGCTGGCAAAGAAAGAATGGCTGTTGCTGAAAAAGGTGTTGCATTTATACAAGATTTATTAGAGGAAAACAAATCGGATAAACTATTACTAACAGTAAAAAAAAGTGATGGCACAGTGAGGCAGGTAACATTGCAAAAAGAGATTGTAGATAATGGCAGCGAGGATGAGGAAAGAGTGAGAAGCTTTATTTTAAAAGGCTCGAAATCAATTGGATATATCTCTTTACCCGCTTTTTATATCGATTGGGACAAAGGAAGCAAAGATGTAAATGGGTGTGCAAATGACGTGGCAAAAGAAATAATTAAATTAAAAAAAGAAGGAATAGATGGCCTAGTAATGGATTTGCGTTTTAATGGTGGCGGGGATGTGAAGGAAGCAATAGACTTAGCAGGTATTTTTATAGATGCAGGCCCAGTAGCTATGATAAAAGAAAAAGAGGGAAAAACAATTACCCTAAAAGACATGAACAGGGGTACTATTTACGATGGGCCATTGGCAGTAATGGTAAATGGATATAGTGCTTCAGCATCGGAAATGTTTGCAGGAACATTGCAAGATTATCATCGAGCAATAATTGTAGGTGCTACTACATTTGAAAAGGCAACAGGGCAAGTAGTGCTTCCGATGGATACAACTGTAAATATAACAGAAGATACACGAAATAAAAAAGCCGAGGATTATATAAAAATTACCAATATCCGATTATACCGCATCACTGGCAATACGGCGCAAGCTATTGGCGTAAAACCAGATATTGCATTACCAGATTTATTAGGCACAAATGCCCAAAGAGAAGCCGACGACCCACTTGCTTTGCAGGTAGTTCCTATTAGTGCAAATAAATATTTTACCCCGCTACCCCCAATTAATTTAGCACCTATTCAAGCTATTGCTACCAATGAAATAGCTACTTCCCCAGCATTTGCCGCCATACAAAAAAAAATAATGGAAGCCAAGATAAACAAAGAAAAGAAAGATAAACCCTTGTTTTTAGCTGATTTGATAGCACTAAATCATACAAGCTGGGATGATGATGACAGTGACGATGATACTGAGGATGCAGATGCTGATATAACAAAACTTGGAACACCAAAGGATAGTACTACTGCTTACTATCAAGTTGCCAATAACGCCTATGAAACAAAAAAAATTGAAGCCAACAGCAGCCTACAAGATGGCAATAAGGAGTGGAAAGCATTCCTTACGCAAGACCCCTATATACGTACTGTTTATAAGCTAATGGAAGCAATGGCAGCTAAGTGATGATAGTAGCAGAAAAAGTATTTTCTCCAAAACAATTTTTTATTACGATTAAATAGAATATCCCTTTTATTTGTAAAATCATAAATTAATCTTACAATGACTAAAAGAACAAGAACAAATCTAAAAATGCTATTGATTGTCGCATTTTTTGTAGTAAAAAATGCCTTGGTAATGGCGCAAGATGTTGAAACACCAGTAGCGTATATGAATAGTATTACCAAAGTACAAGAGGATATGAATAAAAAATATCTAGCTTATGTAAGCGCATCTGCTCATGGTAAACGATTGAGAAAAGTAGAAAAACTAAGACAACAAGCTGTTGAAAGCATCTCATTAAGTTTAACCAACACCCAATTATTATTCCCGTACAAAGGCGATAATTCATTAAGGCAAAGTAGTATAGACTATATAAAATTTTGCTACAAACTATTCAATGATGATTATGCACATATTGTAGATTTGGAAGAAATATCTGAGCAATCTGTAGATGAAATGCAAGCCTATTTGCTATTGCAAGAAAAGACTAGTGAAAAGCTTAAAGAAGCAAATCAAGCTAATGATTTGGCATATCGGGCATTTGCTGCTAAGTATAAAATAGAAATTCTTGATTCTAAATCTGAAAAGGGAGAAAAAATGGAGATTGTAGGCAAGCTCAATAAATACTTTAATAAAGTATATAACCAGTTTTTTAAAAGCAATTGGGAAGATAAGCAACTAACCAAAGCCTTGACCAATAAAAAAGTAAATGATATTGAGCAATGTCGCAATACGTTAATTAAATATGCAGAAGAAGGATTAAAAGCACTTGATACGCTTCGCTCTTTTAATGGAGACGCTTCATTGGCTTTAGCTTGCAAGCAATCCTTAGAAGCCTATAAGAAGTTGGCAGAAACCGAAATACCCAAAATGACAGACTATTACTTGAAAGAAGAAAACTTCAATAATATCAAAAAATCATTCGACTCAAAATCGGCATCCGACAGAACGAAAGAAGATGTAGATGCCTATAATAAAGCAGTAAAAGAAATGAATGCAGGCGTAAATTCCTACAACCAAACAAATAACAATGCGAACAATATTAGAAACAGCATTGTGAACAATTGGAACAGCACCGAAAAATCTTTTATGGATAGCAATATGCCTTATTTTAAATAGATTATAGCATAATTGTCTTTTTTAGTCTCACTAGCTCGAGTGGTCTACTTTGCAGACCACTCCTGTCTTACATGTACTGCTTGCAACATCCGTATTTGCAATATGGCTGGCATTACGGAACAAACTCAGCTTTCAGTCCTTTTTTGCTTTTGTTCTGGCAGACCCCAACAATATTGGGAAGTAGATTATATATTTGAATTTTAGGAGCAGGTATTTGGCTTTAATTGTTGGCTGACTTAATGCTATTTTTAGTCACAATCGCAAATACAGGCTCATAATGGAAAGGCTCTCTGACGAAACAACGAAATGACATTGGCAAGTAATATGACAAATAAGAAACTCATCAAAACCACAGGGACAATTTTAGTAAACAAAAAGTTAGAAAGTGTTTTTGACTTTTTTGTTAATCCAACTAACGACAATTTGTGGCGGACAGAAATAAATAAATCAACACTAGCTGGGCCATTGCAATTAGGCGTGACGATTCATGAATATTCTTACTTGTCAAAAAAAGTACCTAACAATTTGATAGAACTAAAGTGCGTTCAGTATGACAAAAACAAACTTGCAATTTTTGAAACTCCTGACAACACTCAATTTTATATAAAAAGCCAGCGACAAGTAAAAGTAATTTCGGACAACTCGACAGAAATTATTTATACGCTTGACTTTGACATTGACCTTGTAAAATATGCTTTGGGTTTTGGTTTACCAAAATTTATTGTTTCATTCAAGGCTGATAGAGATATAAAAAAATATTTACGAAAACTAAAAACAAAACTTGACAACGATTGACAAAGACCTAGCAATCAACATTGGGTTTGGCAAAAGTGTCACATCTCCCACCTAACTCGGCATAGTCCCCCACAACGTCCTTGCGTTTGCATCCTGATATGCTTTATACAACAAATCAATTTCAATTAACCCATTCTTGCCTGCATAATTCCTTTCAATGCAATACAAATAATCTTCTGCTTTGTCCACATTTGAAGCCCTTACGTGATTATTATGGTTGTATGCTAATTTTTGTTGCGCAAAATCAGCATTATAAAGTTCTATTGCATTGGCTAAAAATAAATATTTCGCTAATTATGCCGATATTCAAAACCCAAATCAGCAGATTTGAAAACACTGCGAAATAGTCTGGAGACTACTCCCAACGAAACCACACTTTAATTGCTATCCTTACATTGTGCTACAAAATATTTCCCATTGGCATTAGTAAAATCCCCTCCGGCATACAGAGTGCCGCTAGTATAGATGATGAGGCAAGTTATAGTGCTATTGAACACAGAACTGATGCTACTTACAAACTCTTGCCAATTACTGCCGTTCCATTTTGCTACATATTGATTGCCACTTCCATTTGTAAAAAGCCCTGCTGCATACACATTGCCCTTGCCATCGATGGCTAGGCTATTTATATTACAATTAAATGTAGAATTGTTGGTGCCACCTAACTCACTCCATTACCCTTTTGTAGGAATATTTACAAAAAAAACAAGGCCATTAAGGCTACAAAAAAAAGTGTCTTCCTTTCTGATTTCTAAAGCTGTTAAAATTTGTACTGATTTACGCACAGACAACATACACATTTGTAATAATTTTTTTGTAGTAAATTAAATTATTGCAAATTTTTTATTACACATTTGTAATAAAAATAAAAGAATAATAAAAAATATTACAAAATAATTATTACAACTTGAATTGGTTACAGGAATTAAAGGAAGAAAAATGGATTGTGGCAAGTAAACATGGCTTTTTATTTTTTCGTTTTGTAGAGGCAGTACCCTTAGCGGAAGAAACTTTATGGGAGTAGCCCACGGCAAGAACTATAAAGGCTGTTTCATTGAAAGATTTGGCTTGCTATACAGAAGGAACTGGGAGGTAACCTTTAAAAAGCGAAACCCAAAACACAAATTAGACCGAATTGCCCAACGTTTAAAACAATCAGAGCAGCAAGGGAAAAGTTTCCTTGAACCATTTAATGTCGTGGATTGTCACTGATAAGTAATAAATACTAATATTTCAATGACGAAGTGATGCTTCATACCTTTCCCTCCTGTATTTACTTACAATAACAGCTATTTCATCTTCTGTTAATGAAATTTCATTTCCTGCCCCTTTTTTATCTAATTCCTTGGCTTTTTCCAGTATATCTTGCCATTTAGAGTCCCTTATTTTCAACTGCTCTTCTTCTGACATTTTTACCTTCCGATCATATTCCGCCCTCCATGAGGGCTGCTTTTGTGTTGTGCCTTTTATTTCCAAAGTAGTTTCTCCCATAACATTTACATTTATAGCTGCATGATAAACAAAAACCGGTAAAACGTATAACACGAATTGAAGCGAATTTCATGAAACCCAAAACTTAAAACACAACACTTAAAACAACCACTAAACTTACCGATGCCCATAAATCTTCTTAGCCACTTTTTCCACGGTTAGCCCCTGTACAAAAATTGAAAACATTACGATAATGTATGTAATAAAAACCAACTCGTCTTTTACGGCGAAGCTGGGTGATAGCGACAATGCCATGGCAATGGACAACCCGCCACGCAGGCCGCCCCACGTCATAAGCAGTATGGTTTTGGGGGAAACGTCCAGCCATTGCTTGGAAATTTGGTATGGTATAGCCAAAGACAAATACCTGCACAACAATAGCAAGGGGATAATGGCCAGCGCAACAAGCAAATAACCCCATTCAAAATGGATGGACAATATTTTTAGCCCCATCAACACAAACAAAATAGCGTTCATCAGCACGTCTATCAAATGCCAGAATTTTTCTACATACATCATGGTTACATCGCTCATTACTTCTTTTTTTACTTTGTAACCTGTGATTAAACCGGCCACTACCATGGCCAACGGCCCAGAAACATCGGCTATATGCGCCACCCAGTTGCCGCCCATTACTACTGCCAGCGTAATCATCACTTCTGTTTCGTAGTCGTCTATCGACTTTAATAAAAAGAAAATAATATATCCTAAAATAAACCCCAGCCCAATGCCTCCCACGGCTTGCTGGAGAAAGACCAATGGCATGTCCCACGCTTGTATATGGCCAGAGCCTTTTTCTATCAATGCCAGCAGCGACACAAAAACCACTACCCCTATCCCATCGTTGAACAACGATTCGCCCACGATATTTATTTCTGCCGATTTTGGCACATTGGCTTTGGTTAATATGCCTAGTACTGCAATAGGATCAGTTGGCGAAACGATGGCGCCAAACAAAAGGCAATACAAGAAATTGATGGGCGTGCCAAAAAAACTGGTTAAAAAATAGAGTGCCGCCCCTGCTAAAACTGTACAAAGCAATACGCTTACCAAAGCAAACAAGATAATAGACTTCCTGTTTTGCTGTAGCTGCCTGTAGTCTGTGTGCATTGAACCTGCAAACAATAAAAAACTAAGCAGCACATTCAGCACCACGGCACTAAAATCAATAGTTTTGATTGCAGTAGTTACTGGCGTGAGGGTTGAAGGGAAAAACTGGTTAACGGCCAGTAAACCCACAGAGAAAATAGTACTAAGCAACATCAAGCCAATAGTAAGCGGCAATTTGAGCAAACGGGTATTGATATACGCAAAAACTGCCGATAAAATAACCAGTAACGATATAAGGTAATACAAGTTCATAAGCGGGAAACTACTTTTATACCAATGATTAAATGATTTACATGATTGAACCCCTTAGCCTAAAAGGCTTTTATCAGGATGATTTTCTCAAACCATTTTCTCCACAGTATAATTACTACTCGGTACTTTTTAAGCAGATAGAACATATAGAAACATTAGATGTACGCAAGTATAAAGAAAGAAAATAGTGTTTTATATTTCAAAACAGATACACTGGATAAAAATATAACGAAATACTATATTTTATCTCATTTTTCTTTCTTTTCCCTTTGAGATGAATATTTACATTGCTACTTCACCTTAGGCTTGCTCAATAATATCAATCCATCTTTAAATACCCCAAGCGTATCCAACTGCCTATGCTGGCTTATTTCAGCTAAACGGATAATGGCTTTGTTGTCAAATTCATTGGTAAACCAAACAATATAATTTGGGTCTTCTAAATAATATTCTTGGATGTCTATTATATGGGCTTTTTCAGGCAGTGTAATGGCAGGCAAGCCGCCGTAAAAATAAACGGCATCGCAAACATTGGAATATATAGCCGTATCTTGGTTAAAATAGGGCTGCTTTTTTTCCAGGAATTGCACTATATCGCTCTCCTGGTTGCCAACTTCTGTGTAACCGGGTATGCCGTTTTCTTTTATCGTTGAATGAAACTCTAACGCAAACAACAATTGATGCCCTTGGAACAAAAGGTAACAAAGGGCAATGCAGGCAATTGCTACATTCCGCCAAATGCCTTTTTGCAACTTAGAAAGCCCAAGTAGTATTAAACTGGAAATGCCAACAACCATTGGCAAATAAGCAGGGGAAAGTAAGCGGTTGTTTAGCTGTTCATATTTAGATATACTAGCTGTAAGCACTATAAAGCAGATATAGATAAAACAAAACCCTAGGTTAATGTTTTCAAAAGAAGCAAACTGCTTATCATTAAAGTAACGGTATGCAATAATCAATGCAGCACTGGTTACCAGCAAAATGCCAGCAAAAACAGCTATCGTTTTATTAGTGCCAGTCAGTTGCAGCCATTGCAGTAATGTTTCGCCATAAAAGCGGATGTTCACTATTAATGGCGTGATGCTTTTTTGCCTGATGCCTGTCATCGTGCCATTTAAAAGTTGGTTCCTTATTAAATTGGTAGCCAGCAAGGATGCGCTAGCAACAAGATATATTGTTAAATGGATGATTTTTTTTAACCAATAAAAATCCCTTTGCAGCAGGATAAAAAACAACCCAGTAGCCAACACGCTAATCCCTGCAAGGCGGGTATCGCACGCCAATGCAGTAACCAATGCCGCTAATAATAATGCAGGTAATGAACGGGAAACAAGGTAGCCCCTAATGGCAACCATAAAAAAAGAAACCAGCATCACAAACAAAGTCTCGCTCCATAGCATGGTATATATATCCAGCATGGCGTAGCTTATGGGCAAAAGGCTAAGCACTGCCCATTTATACCATTTGTTTTTGGGGGCAATGTTTTGCAACAAGCAGCCGTTTACAAAAATGGCCACGCCAAACAACAACGCATTTACAAAAGGGGCAAACACAACCACGTCTGTGCCAGCAAATTTGGTAATAATGCCTAGGAAAACAGGGTAGCCAGCAGGGAAAATAATCAGTGGGCATCCGTTGAACTCTACCAGCCATTTGCCTAAAGGGATATTCCTTGCCACCCCTGCATAAGAAACCGAATCGGGCGATATGCCAACACCGTGGTAGCTAGTAAGCAAAAAAATAAATAGAGCCCCGCTCAGTGCCGCAATAAGCGAATCGATATTGTTCTTGAAAGAAAGAATAGGCATATAATAAAAAAGTTACTGCTCAAGTACATTTCACCAAATAGGCAAATAGCCACATAGTTTTAAGCGAAAAAAAAGGAAGAAAACATAGGAAACATATGCTTTAAAATTGCGCTCCAAGTAATAAATGCTTAAAACTAGGGTGCTACTCAGGTGCAATTTTGGTCAATCTACCACTAAGGCACAAAAACACAAAGTGGCACAAAGTTTTAAAGGAAGAAGAAAAAAAGAAAAAAGTTTGGTACAATATCTTCTTCTTTCTTTGTGCTACTTCGTGCCTTTGTGGCTATACAAATACATGGTAGTAGATACAAGCCACTTTATTCATTCACCTCCTTGAAATGCCGTTTGTTATTCAACCAGGTTTCAATTACTTTTTTATCTAAAAACAAGTGTGCCAATTTTTGTGCGTTTTCTTTTGCCATCATATTTATGTCGGCGCCGCACCCTTTCATTTCCGGTGGCAGGGTCTGCACGCCGTCAATCACGTTGCGGCTAGCATAATAGCGGCTTACATATATAGTACGCTCCAGGAAAGTATTGTCTTGTGCAATCAATGCCTTTGCTTCAAAAAATACATCGAACATGGCCGTTTTCGATACCGCCCCATTTTCATATTTCACTTTATCAATCTTATCGAGCTTAAAACCAACTTCTTCTTTCGTTATCACAACCAGCATGTTGGCATTATATTGCTTCATTATTTTACTGGTTACAGTTGGGTTTTTGGCCAACAATAGCTGCATTTCTTCCTTGCAAACATCGCTGGCTGTTTCCACTGGCAGTTTTACGTCTTCCTGCATAGCAGCAAAAAGGTATTGCGAGTAGTTGTTATTGGCATTATTGTTATCACCTGTTGTTGGGGTAGCATCAATTAGTACAATGCCCTTGGAGGTATCGTGGATTTGTATTTCTGGTGGCAATGTCTTATATACATAGGTATAAACAGGCGGCTTGCAATTTGTAAACGCAACAGTAAATAGTAAAGCCGCTAAAAATCTCCTCATTGTATTTGTTAAACTTGCAGACCCTGTCCGCTTGTGTTTTGTATTTAAAGTTACTTTAATTTTAGTAACCCTGCAAAATAATAGTAAAACAACCGTAATTTATATCTTTTTTAATCTCAGGACGGCAAAATATGCAACTTATAGTTACCTAAACACTATTTAAAATATTTTTTAAATTTAAG